>DATEPN010000333.1:0-7814 GCA_035273225.1 Acidobacteriaceae bacterium
GGCGATGGGGCACCCAACACACGTGTTCGATCTCGACAAGCTCGAAGGCGGCATCGTGGTGCGCCGGGCGCGCAAGGGCGAAAAGCTCCGCACGCTGGATGGCGTGGAGCGCACGCTGGACGCCGATGATCTGGTCATCGCCGATGAGAAGAAGGCAGTCGGAGTGGCCGGCGTGATGGGCGGCTTCGACACGATGATCACCGCCGACACGAAGAACATCCTCATTGAGGCGGCGTGGTTCGATCCGGGAACGGTGCGGCGTTCCTCGAAGCGGCATCTGCTGCACACGGATGCGTCGCATCGGTTCGAGCGCGGAGCGGACTTCAACGGGCCTCCAGTGTCGAGCGCGCTGGTGGCACGCATCATCCTCGAGGCCGGCGGCTATCCCGAGGGCGAACTTGTTGACGTGGTGATTCCTGAAGCGGCGGCGCGGACGGCGCATCGGCCTGCGATTCGCTTCAGCCTGCACGAGGCGCACAGGATTCTTGGACCGACGGAGGAGGCGAACGGCATCACGGCTCCGCTCGTGGAGAGTGTTCTCAGCGGGCTGGGATGCGGGGTGGAACGAGCTGCGCACGCGGCGAGCGAACCCGGTGCTCCGGTAAGGCAGGACCTTGATCCCTCGCGTGCGGTACTCGGCACGAGCACCGGCTCGGCGAGTCACGCCGACGGGCTGTTTCAGATCACGCTGCCCAGCTGGCGGCTCGATCTGGAGCGCGAGATCGACCTGATCGAGGAGATCGCGCGCGTCTACGGCTACAACCGCTTCCGCAACACGCTGCCCGCCTTCGCCGGAACCGTGATCGAGCTGCCCTGGGCGGAAAAGGAATCGACCCTGCGCAGGATGCTGCTGGCGCTGGGGTGGAACGAGGCAATTTCGTCGACGTTCTGTGGAGCGCAGGACGCGGAGCTGTTCGTGCGTGAACCGCGTACGACCGTGGCGCTGGGCAATCCGCTCAGCGAGGAAGCCGGCATGCTGCGGCCTTCGCTGCTGCCGGGCATGCTGGGGATGCTCGCGCTGAACATCAGTCGCGACGTTGAAGGCGCAGCACTGTTTGAGATGGGTACGGTCTTCAGCGGGTCCGCTGACCGGGTGGACGAGCGGCCTGCGCTGGCGCTCGGCGCGTCGGGCAGGGTCTTCGGCCAGCATGAGGCGAGCTTCTATGACATGAAGGGTGCTGTGGAGCAGCTACTGGCAAAGTTCTCGTCGCGCTCGCGCTACTTCGACCGATTCGCTGCCGCGTCCGGGTTGATGCCGGCATGGCTGCATCCGGGCCGCAGCGCGCGCGCTGTCATCGATGGCGCGACTGTGGCGTGGTTCGGTCAGCTGCACCCGGCGGAAGCCGAGCGTCGCAAGATCAAGCAGACGGTTTGGATCGGGGAGGTGTGGCTCGATCGGCTCTACAAGCACGACCTGCGCCAGCCGGCGGCGCGCGAGCTTTCGCGCTACCAGCCGGTGCGCCGCGATTTCTCCGTGACCTTCCCTGAGTCCGTCGCATGGTCGACGGTCGCCGCGGCGGTCGACAACCTGGCCATTCCGGAACTGCAGAGCTACACGCCGCGCGAGGTCCTGCGCGATCCAAAGGGCAGGCTGGTTGCGCCGGGACACTACTCGCTGCTGCTGGGCACGGTCTTCCAGTCGCACGAGCGCACGCTGCGCGAGGAAGAAGTGCAGAGCTGGTCGCAGCAGATCGTCGCGGGGCTCGAAGGCGCGGGCGGCAAGCTGCGCTCCTGAGCGTCAGGCCGCGTCGTCGCGGCGGTGCGGCCGGTCGTCGTCGAGGTTCGTCGCGTTATCCGGGCCCACATCGGTGTGGGGCTCGGAACTGGTGTCGCCGGGCAGGCGCGTCCGCAGGCGCTCGGCGCCCATGGCGTCCGCCTCGCGGTCGTAGGCATCTTCGGTGACCGCATACATGTCCACGGTCTCTGTCATGCCTTCCGCTTCGATGCGGTTCTCCGGCAGCTCTCCCGTCGGAAGGAAGGTGCCCTCGGACTCGAGAGTCTTCCCGACGTGGCGAACCGCGTCCATCCTCTGCTCTCCGGTCTTTTCTCCGGTTTTCGTGGCAGGCTGCTGCTGCGGCTGTTTGTTCTGCTTCTCAGGCATGGCAATCCTCTCTGTAATCGGAACAGCATCAGCTTGCTGAGGTTGTCCTGGAGGGCCATCGTTCCTTGCAGTTCGGCTCATCTCACCGAACGAGCGGATGCTTATACGAGGGGGGATGCTTATGAACAGGGACGAGCGCGATACGCCGGAACAGAGTCGCGAGCCGCAGGGATTCGCCGAACATACCCGCAAGAACCCCAGCGAGAATGCGCACGAGCAGGGCTGGGGCCTGAATGAAGAGGAGCGCACCCGCTTGCCCAAGGGCAAGCAGCCCACCGATGGCGGCACCGATTACGACTACGGGGCGCAGGACTTTGGCGACACTCCGGTCGATACGAGCGCCGCGAAGCCGGCAACCGGCACATTGCAGGATCTGGAACGGGAGAACCGGAAAAGCGGATCGCGCTAGAGGACTTCTGCCAGCTGCGGATACAGGCCGGCGTGGCTGGTCTGATAGAGGGCCAGCAGCCGCTGCCGCATCAGGTAGTAGGCGGATGCGGCCTCGTGCAGATGGAAGGGGATCAGCGTTGTGGAGCTGCGCAGAACGCGGTGCAGCAGCAGCGTCATCTCGACCCGCCGCACGGAGCTGCGCAGCCGCAGCGCATCGCGACGCATCCGCTCGGTGACGATCACGCCTTCTTCAAAATTCCATTGCTGGGCCAGGGCGGCCAGCTGCAGCATGATCTCGGCATTCTCGCGCATCCGGCGCAAGCCGGACTTGCCGCCCAGCATCAGCCACATGTCCGGCGGTTCGAGGGAAATTTGTCCTTCGCGCGGATCCAGGAAGTCTCGCGCCACCGAGCTGATGTGCGTGAAATCGATCGGCGTCAGCGCTGCGACAAGATCGTTCCAGGTTCGCTTGTGCGCGCGGTAGCCGGCGATCTGCGACCACACGGCCGCACCGATCAACCCGCAACCGAGAGCGCCGAGGAGGAGGAATGCCAGCATCAAAAATTCCCTTGGCCTGTCGTCGGTCTGCGGTGGTCAGACCGGCGGGACGCTCGCCCTTACGCGTCGATTCTCCGAAGATCGTACTCGACCCGTTGGTGAAGCGCAACGATATACCGGCGCAGTTCCGGATCGATGGTATGACGTTCGGGTTCCGGGATCCAAAACTGCACAATGATGTACGTCATGGCGACAAGAAATGCTGCACCGCGGAAGTTGTCAAAAAACATGTAGTGGGCACGACCAAAGTAACTCTGTAGCCCGGTAGTAATGACCATGACGACATTGTCGAAGGTCCAGCCCTGGGCCAGAGCCATGACGTGATTGCGCCAGCCCAGGCCAAGATATCGGGCGGTGAAGCTCATGGTGACGAACAACTCGCAGGTCAGAAGGCTCGTAAACAGGTTCACCCTCAGCGGCCACACGACCCAGGCCTTGCTGCCGGGCGGACTGATCCACCAGGAGATCGCCGCCGCGACCACAGCTCCCGTCACGCCCAGTCCGAGAAACATGACGCGTGCATCCCTGACCCAGGTTCCCGTGGGACGGAGGACAATGCGGGCGATCTCGAAGATGATGGCCAGCTGGAACAGATAGTCAATCAGCAGAAACGAGTAGTAGAGGTCTCTGTACAGAGGTATGTCGTTGAGAAGATAGGTGGTGAACTCTGCGATGCCCCGCGGAATGTTGAAGGCAAAGTACGCGGTAAAGATGGGGAACGTGCGGAATTGCCCGCGGGCAAGGAGAGTCAGCAGCATGGCAATTTCGCACGCGAGAGACAGGACCCAGAGCGCGATTGTCACCTGCGAGAGTTGCTGCATGCGGCTGTTCCCGCTTCCAGCATATCTGACTTAGGCGGCCCGGCGAGCGTCGCCGGGCCGCGCAGATCACTACAGGCCCAGATAGCCGAGCAGGGACACGAGAACCGTCACGGTGTCGCTGGTCGTGCTGGTGGTTCCGGTCGTCGAGCCAGAAGACGACGATGACGAACCTCCGGAACTGCTGGTGGGTGGGGGCGGCGGCGGCGGCATGACCGGCCCGGGCCCGTCAGCGTAGACGGGCGCTGAGGCCGCTGCCAAAGCCAAAATTAACAGGAGCGAACGCCAAAGGCTTTTCATGGGGACAAGCTTTCCTTACGCTTCTGAGACGCGTGGGCGCCGTGTCTAGCTCTGTAGATGCGCCGGTGCGCCGAAACTGCTGTTGTCCGCACACACAGCTCGTTTCAGCAGATGAAAAAGGCGGGATCATAGTCCCGCCTAACTTTGGCCTAACTTTAGTTTAACTTGGAACAAACAAGCTACTTATCCCCGGGGAAACGTAGCGATCTCGCGTTCGCCAGCGAACGCTACCAAACGCGACACGCTTTGGCCGGCGCCATCGGCTGTCCGGCTTTGCAGCTGAACGCCTTCGCGAACTCGGGCATGTTCACCACCACGCCGGTGACGCGGATGTGGTCCGGCGAGTGCGGATCGATGCGCGCCAGCATCCTCGCGAACTCGGGGCGCTGGGTGGCGCAGTAGTTCTGCGCCCATCCGAGGAAGAACTGCTGCTGCGGCGTAAAGCTTTGCTCTTCGTTCTGCTCGCTGGACGCGTTTCCGTGGGCGGCGGCTTCCGCCTGATGCGCCATGAGCGCCATCAACGCCAAACGCAGGCCGCCGTTGTCCGCGGTATTCTCGCCCAGCGTTAACCTGCCGTTTACCTTGATGTCGTCGACCGCAGTGAACTGGCTGTACTCATTGGCAATGCAGTCGGTCTTCTCGTCAAAGTTCTTCTTATCCTGCGCCGTCCACCAGTTATGGAGATTACCGTCCGCGTCAAACTTGGCGCCCTGATCGTCAAAGCCATGGGTGAGCTCGTGGCCCACGATGGCGCCGATGTGGCCGTAGTTCGTCGCTGCGGACGCGTTCTTATCGTAGAAGGCCGGCTGCAGGATTCCGGCGGGGAAGTTGATGTTGTTCTCCGTCGGATTGTAGTAGGCGTTTACGGTGGGTGGCGTCATCTCCCACTCCTGGCGATCGACCGGTTTGCCGATCTTGTTCAGCTGGTATGCGTTCTCAAACTCGCGGGCACGCATGGAATTGCCGAAGGCGTCATTCGGTTGGATGTCCAGCTTCGAGTAATCCCGCCACTTATTGGGATAGCCGATCTTATTGGCCACGGCGTGCAGCTTCTCTTTCGCCTTGACCTTCGTCTCAGGGCTCATCCAGTCGATGGCATCGATATCTTTGCCCATGGCGGCTTCAATGTCGCGCACCATCTGGACGGTTTCCGCCTTCATATCCGGAGTGAAGTACTTCTGGACATAGATCTGTCCCAGCGCCTCGCCCAGCGAACCATCCGTTGATTCCACGCAGCGCTTCCACCGTGCCTGCTGCTCCGGAGTTCCCTGCAGCTTGCGGCCGTAGAAATCGAAGTGCTCTTCATCGAAGGCATGCGGCAGGCGCGAAGCGAAGGAGTCCGCCAGGTGGACGCGCATGTAGGCCTGCAGGACGGGCAGATCCGTTGCGTCTATGGCCTTGTTCAGCGCGGGGAAGAAATCCGGAGAGACCACATTGAGCTTTTCGACCTGCGGCGAGCCGATCCATTCGATGTACTTCGGAGCTTCGATCGCCGGAGCCGTGGCAGCAAAGCTGGCCAGCGGCATCATGTGATAATCCTTCTCCGGATCGCGACGCTCCACGATGCCCAGCGAACCTTTGGCCAGCGCCGTCTCGAAGTCCATGATCTTTTGTGCGTCAGCCTGCGCCGCGTCCTGCGCCTCGCCCAGCAGACTCAGCATCCTGGCCACGTGCGCGACATATTGTTTGCGAAGCTCTTCGCTCTTTGCATCGGTGCGGAGGTAAAAGTCCTTTTCCGGCAGTCCGAGGCCGCCCTGATCGATGGCGGCAATTTCCATGGTGGCGTCCTTGAAATCGGGCATCGAGCTGTAGTCGAAAAAGACGCCCACGCCCATGCGGTTGAGCTGCGCCGCCAGCTGCGGCAGCTCGGCCTTCGATTTCAGCGCGGCAATTTGGTGCAGTTGCGCCTGGATCGGCTCCAGCCCGTGCTTCTCGATAGCGGCGGTGTCGAGGCAGCTTTGGTAATAGTCGCCGATCTTCTGCTCGTTGCTTCCGGGCTGCGCGCCGGAGGAGGCCGCCTGCTCGACCAGCTCATGGAGGACCTGCGTGTTGTATTCCATCAGGTTATAGAACTCGTCGAATTCGGGAGCGTCGGAGGGGGTGGGGTGGATTTTGGAGAAGTTCCCGCACGCGTACTGATAGAAATCCACGCAGGGGTCGGCGGACTTGTCGAGGGCCGTGGCGTCGAAGCCGGGAATGGGACTGTACTTCGCGTCCGGGCCCTTCGGCTGCTGTGCGGACGCATTCGCGTTCCCGGCATCCTGAGCGACTCCGAGACTGGCAAGCACGACGATCGAAACGACACACAGCAAATGGCGCATGGCTCCTCCCGAAAGCAAATGAGAATGATACGCGAGA
Organism: Acidobacteriaceae bacterium; assembly: GCA_035273225.1. Lineage (GTDB taxonomy): Bacteria > Acidobacteriota > Terriglobia > Terriglobales > Acidobacteriaceae > Palsa-343. The sequence goes on from DATEPN010000333.1 coordinate 6,526, forward strand.
GGAGGGTCTGCGGTTCTGTGTCGCCTTCGGACAGAGTCGCAGCGATGGGCCGATGTTTACTGCTGGTTCAACAACCCTGCCGGGGTCTCCTGGGCACCGGACTCGACCCGCAGGGGAGCAACCGGGGTCTCGGCGCCCGCGGCCGTGACGGGCTTCTCTGCCTGGACGGGCACGCCGGGCTCAGAAGATTCAGTCGGGTTATACACCTCGGCGTGCGGGTCGGGGTGGAACCGGCCATCGCCCAGGTAGGCCGCCACCAGAGTGCCGGTCACGTAGGGGTTGATGATCGCGAGCGGCACGACGTACTTCTTCGACTTCACCAGCGACTCGACGACGCCATCGACAGGGGTACTGCGCCTGATGGTGCCCGGCACCTGCGGGATGACGAAGGTCCGCAGGTCCGTCTCCGGATGCCTGCGGCTGTATTTCACCAGCGACTTCGCGGCCTGCTTCGGAGTCATCATGCCGGCGTCGGCAATGAAGTTCCGGTGAATGGAGTGCGGGTAGTAGAAATTGAGGATCTTCTCGCTGAAGTTGGCGCAGTTGTTGAACAGCAGATTGAAATGGCCGACATTGCGGCGGCTGTTGAAGCGCTCGATGAGGGCGTCGTCCTGCTCCTGTGTGGTCGCCACCTCGAAGCCCCAGATCTGCCGGTCATACGAGGCGCCCACCAGCTGCACCCACTCGCCATGCGGGATCTCATGCTTCGGATCGTCGGGCACCAGTTCCTCAAGATGGTTGCGGCGGTAGATATCGCGCAGCTTTCGCTCGAGGCGCGGGGTGGCGGTCGGCGGAATCTCCGCTGCATCGTCCACGGCGTACAGATAAGGGATGAGCGGGATGGCCAGCCAGTCGTATCCGTCGATGCGGTGATAGCGGCTCAGCACTACGCCCACCTCGCCGTCACGGCAGAGGCGCAGGTGCGTCGGCGTGTCGGCGCAAACGCGATTGAGATAAATGGCGGCGTGACCGGTCGGGTTCAGCGCGCCGAATCCGCCGAACGGCTCTTCGAGGAGGAGCGCGGCGTCGGCGCGAGCGGTGGTGCAACTCACAGCCGCCAGGAACGCGACAGTCAGAATTATCTTGAGCGTGGATCGCAGCAATTGAATCATGTCAACGAGCAAACAAAATCGCCGTAAAGGACGGCTCAGAACCCCCTTCGCACACCAAAACTGCAGCGCGTCCAACCGCGCTGGTATGAACCCTGGGTTTGGCAAGATGTTGTTTCTTCAGTATGTGATTTTTCTGCGGTTGGGTCGAGCCTTTCGCCGGGAATTCGCCTGAATCCG
>DATEPN010000334.1:0-2414 GCA_035273225.1 Acidobacteriaceae bacterium
CAGGAAACACATGAAGATGTTCCAGTTAAACGACGGCATGGCTCCGCAGATCGCCGTTCCCATGAAGATGACGCCCGCGAGGAGGATCGAGGCGCGGCGCCCATAGAAATCAGCCAGCGCGCCCCACATAAAGGAGCCGACCGTGGTGCCGGTCAGTCCGGACAGCGGCACGAGCGCCACATGGGCGGCAGTGATGCCGTACTCGACCCGCATGCCAGGAGTGACAAAACCGAGCGTCGCCGCCTTCATGATGTCGATCACCAAAGCAACGGCAAGCAGGATGATCTGTATCCAGTGCGCCCGGGTCAGAGGTGCGTCTTCAGGGGGCGCAATCTCGTCCCATGAAGACGCATGGCGATCGCCGCGGCGTGGCATCAAACCGTAGCCCGTGGCGACGAAACCTGCGACGATCAGGTACATGCCGATAAGCATCCCGTTTCCCATCGGCATCCCGGCGAGTTCGAAATGATTGAGCCGCCCCATCCATAACATCGGAAAGTGCAGCAGCACGCCGATCGTGACGGCAGCGCAGCCGGCCCAGAAGGCGAAGGCGCGCGTGGGACTTGCAAAGAGGGACGCTTCACGCGTCATGCGGGGTGAATCCTCCAGGAAGACCGGGCAGGAACTGGGGCGTGCCGGAACCTCAAGGATGAACGTGCCAGGGGACGCTGCGCAAGGGGCGCCGGGTCGATACATTTCTCCACCTTTGGGTGGAGGCGGAGTCAGCGGGTGGGCTTCTTCGCGGGGCGCGCGGGGCGGCGTCCGGGTTTCGCCGCTGTCCGGGACTGGCGCTGGGCGGCCGGCGTTGGTCTGCGGGCAGGCTTTTGCCTGGGTGTTTTCGCTGAGCCGTGGCCTGCTGCGGCGCGCCGCAACGATTCAATTTCCTCCGGCGTCAGTTCGCGGTACTGTCCGGGCTCCACGTCCAGCACCAGCGGCCCGTAGCCGACGCGGCGAATCTTCTCCACGTGATGCCCCACTTCCTCGAACATCTTGCGGATCTCGCGGTTGCGGCCCTCCGTGAGGATCATCTCGTACCAGGGGTTCTCGGCTTCACGCAGGAGGCGAATGCGCGCAGGAGCAGTCATCACACGGCCTTCGTCCCGGCGGGGCGCGGCGCCGGGTTTGCGGATCTGCGAGCCGCGGTCGATCATGATGCCCTGACGAAGCTGGCTGATCGCTGACTCGGAAGGATGGCCGCTCACTTTGACGAGATAGGTCTTTTCGACCCGAGCCGCGGCGCGGGTGAGCGCATTCGCCAGCTCGCCATCGTTGGTCATCAGCAACAGGCCTTCGCTGGAGTAATCCAGGCGTCCCACGGGGAAGACGCGCTCCGATCCCTTGATCAGGTCCATGACGGTAGGGCGCCCTTCGGGATCGGAAGCCGTGGTGACGTAGCCCCGCGGTTTGTTGAGCACGTAGTAGCGGGGCCGCTCGGCTCCGTGAAGCAGCTTGCCGTCGACGCGAATATGGTCGTGCGCGGGGTCCGCTTTGGTGCCCAGTTCGGTGACGACCTGCCCGTTCACCTGCACGCGACCCTGTGTGATCAGCTCTTCAGCTTTGCGACGGGACGCAATGCCGGCGGCGGCGATGATTTTTTGCAGGCGCTGGGCGGAGTCGGACGTCATGGCTCTGCTATCAGCGTACATGCGGCGGAGCCACCCTGTCGTTCACCGCGGCGAGCGACAGGGTGTGTATCCACGCCCTGCCTACTCTGCGACGTGCATCGTCGCGTTGAGCGGAGTATCGGCGGACGATGATCCGGCAAGAATCTGGTAATCGCCAGGCGCCATCTCGAACCCGTTCTTCTGCACATTGAAAATCGAGAGGGTGAGCGGATTCATCGGCACCGCCACCGTCTTCGACTCGCCGGGATTCAGGGTCACGCGATCCCAGCCCACGAGGCGCTTATAGCTGTTCTCCCCGGTCGAGGCAGGCAGCACGGCATAGACTTGCACGATCTCCGTTCCGGCGCGCGAGCCCGTGTTGCGCACCGCGAAGGTCGCAGTGTGCTGGGCGGAGTCGACGCGCAGACCAGAGAACTCATACGTCGTATACGAAAGCCCGAATCCAAACGGGAAGAGCGGCGTCTCATGCCTGGACTCAAACCATTTGTAGCCGACACGCTCACCCTCCACGTTGTAATCGGCGTCGAAGGCAGTCTCCTTGTGGAATCCGGCTTCCGGCAGGCTGCCCGGACCGGCCGTGTGCAGCCCCGGGACCTGCGGGTGCGGCAACTGGTCATCGGATTTGGCAAAGCTGACCGGCAGTCGACCCGAGGGGTTCACATCGCCGAACAGGATCGATGCCAGCGACTGTGCCCCGCCGATGCCCAGGAACCAGGCTTCCACGATCCCCTGCACCTTGTCGGACCATGGCATTGTCACCGGCCCGCCGCTCTCGATGACGACGATGGT
>DATEPN010000335.1:0-12175 GCA_035273225.1 Acidobacteriaceae bacterium
CATGGAGACGACGCAGCACGCGCTGGTCCTGAACCAGGAGCACGTGGACGCGGCGGCCAATGACACCTTCGAGAAGCTGGGCATCGCGAAGAACGCGCGCGAAGAGAAGCTCCGCGCTCGCGAGGCCAGGCTGAAGCAGGACGCCGAGAACGCCAAGATGGCAAAGCTCTACCGCGAGCACATCCTCGGCGAGAAGCCCGTCGAAGGGCTGGTGACGCTCGACTCGATCGCGCCCGCTCCGAAGCCGGAAAAAGCCGAACCCGTCATGGGCGACTAACACGATCGAACACAACCAATCTGCCTTGAGCAGTCATAAAGGCCACCCGAATACGGGTGGCCTTCTTGTTTTGCAGGGAGAAACACTGGATTCCGCCGTTCAGCCGGTCTCGGCCCCCTTGATTCCCAAATTCCGCGCCAGGCGATGAAGATACTTCGGATGAATGCCCAGCATCCGCGCGGCCTCCGGGTAGCGGTTCTGCGTCTTCTCGAGCGCATCGGCGATCAGCTCGCGCTTCGCGCGGTTGACGACGGCGTGGTAGCTTGAGCCGTCCAGCGGCTCCGCCTGGCCCTCGAGCACCGCGGAAGGAAGATCCTCGGGCAGCAGATTCTCCGTCACGCCCAGCACCATCGCGTGCTCAATCGCATTCTCCAGCTCGCGGATATTGCCGGGCCAGCTGTAGTTCAGCAGCAGCTTGCGCGCCTCCGCCGACACGCCCGTGAACGGACGCTTGCATCGCGCCGCATATTTGTTCGCGAAGAACAGCGCGAGCAGCGGAATGTCTTCGCGGCGCTCCCGCAGCGGCGGCACTGTCACGGACACGACGTTGAGCCGGTAATACAGATCCTGACGGAACTCGCCAGCCTTGATGGCCGCCTCCAGATCGCGATTGGTCGCCGCCACCACGCGCGCACGAAAATTCAGCGGACGCGTGCCGCCCAGCCTTTCGAATTCTTTCTCCTGCAGCACGCGCAGCAGCTTCGCCTGAAGCAGCGGCGCCATCTCCCCAATCTCGTCGAGGAAGAGCGTTCCGTCCTCCACCACCTCCAGCTTGCCTTTCCTCGTGTTCGCGGCCCCGGTGAACGCACCGCGCTCATGGCCGAACAGCTCGCTCTCGAGCAGCGCCTCGGGAATGGCCGCGCAGTTGATCGCCAGAAAGGGCCGCTCCGCCCGCGGACTGCGCTGATGAATCGCGCGCGCCACCAGCTCCTTGCCCGTGCCGCTCTCGCCGCGGATCAGCACCGTCGAATCCCCCGGCGCCACGCGCGCGATGAAGTCCTTGACCGCCGCGACGCGCCGGCTCTCGCCCACCATCTGCGTGGCGTGAATCTCCTCGCTCATCTCCTGGTTCTGCCGGCGCAGCGCTTCCATGGCCAGCCGGCTCTCCAGCGTGACGGCGGCGATTCTGCAGATCGGGCTGAGCAGATGAATGTCGTCTTCGGTAAACGTCACCCCGGCCAGCGACACCAGATACACGGCGCCGAGCGCATGTTCCGCGCCGACCAGAGGCATGCACAGCACATTGCCAGGACGCCCGCCCTCCTCCCGATCTGCCAGCATCCCGGTCTTCTCCCAGAGCGCGCGGTGGACCAGCTCGCGCGGCACGCTGATGCGCGGCTCCCCGCCATCGCGGCCGTACGTCGTCACCGACTCCGGCTCGTCCTCGCCGCCCATCATCACGATCACGCCCTGCTCCGCCGGAGCGACTTCGAAGATCAGCTGCAGCAGCTCGCGGCGCAGGGCGTCCAGATCGCGGACTTCGCTGATGACATTGCTGATGCGGAACAGCGCCGCCAGATCGCGCGCCATGCGTCCTACTTCGACGCCGGACCAGCGCATGGCCTCTGCCTCCAGCCGCACCGGCCGCGAGAGCATCCGCGTGTCGTCGTCGGCCAGCGCCGCCATCGCGTTCTCCTCGGAGTGCACCATGAAGACCAGCTCCGAATGCCCGACGCGAATCCGGTCCCCGTGCCCGATGGATTTGCTTCTGACCGGCACGCCGTTGATGAAGGTGCCGTTGTGACTGTCGAGATCGGCCAGCTCATAACCGTCGTCCACCTGGCGGATCCGGCAGTGCCGGCGCGACACGATGCGGTCCGGCAGGCACAGGTCATTCGCGGGATCTCGCCCGATGGCGATCTCCCCGTCGCGCAGTTCGTGCACCGAACTGGCGAGCGGACCCGAAATGGCGACAAGGCGCGCCATCTCTCCTCCTGAGGGAACCAGTGTAGCGAACCGATCGCGCGCGGCCGCGAAATCGCGTTCGCATCGTGGGGCGAGTATCCGATCGATGTCCGGCGGTATCCGTTCGGATACCACGCGCCCGGCCCGCAGCCTGCGTCGCAGCCCGCCGTCGCCGCAGCGCCGGCCGCGAAGCCGCTGAAAACGCAGGCTCGCGCGCGCGGGGCTTGCTTTTCTATGGGGCGAGGCGCGTCGTGGCCCACCGCATGCACTACTCCGTGGCAGAGCCGGTCAGGAAAACAAAATCTTCCGACCCTCAAAATCCAGTTTGGATTCCACTGCAAAGGAGTCCCGGCGCGCCGCAGGCGCCCGACCAAGAGGAGGGCTTATGAAACGGAATATCGCCATCGCGCTCGTCGGACTCGCCAGCCTGATCACCACCGGCGGAGCATTCGCCCAGAACAACAGCGCCCAGGGATACGTGCCCTTCGCGTTCTCGGTCAGCAACACCACGCTGCCCGCCGGCCATTACCGCATCGCCAGCAACTCCGCGCAGTCGGTTCTGATCCGCAACCTCGACGAGTTGAAACGCGCTGTGTTCAGTCCGATCGCCGCGCCGGCGCAGGCGCAGAGCGGCACCTGCACGATGGTCTTCCACAAATACGGCGACCGCTACTTCCTGCGCCAGGTACTCTGCCCGTCGAACGCGATCAGCGTTGACCTGCCGGCCACCCGCCGCGAAAAGCACGCCCAGCAGCTGGAAGCGCGCGGCCCGGTCGACACCTCCGTGCTGGTCGCGATGCGCTAACGGTTCTTGCGCGAGCTGGCCGCCTGTTGTGCCTCCCTGGACAGCTCGCATTTTTCTCGATGTGCCATGACCGGCAAGGGAACAAGGCCACCTCGCGAGGGGTGGCCTTCTTATTTTTTGCAATCAGCGTTGTGGACGAGTGTCGGCCCGCATGAGGATCGGCAGCATCATGCGCGCTCGCGCGCGCATGGCGGGATCGGTGCTGTGGCGATGCTGCTCGAGCATTTCCATGGCTTCGTCGCGCAGATTGGGCTCATGCGCGGCAAGGGACGCGAAGGCTTCGAGAGCCATGGCGCGGACGGCGATGCGGTCTTCGGCGAGACGGGCGCGGACGAGCGGCAACAGGCGTTCGCGCTGCGCGGGCGTTGTCGCGTTCAGCGCGGCCGCGACCAGAACGTAGCCGCGGGCCTGCCACTCCTCGGCGGGAAATTCGGCGGCGACGTCGGCGAGCACATCGGCGTACTGGGCGAGCACGCCAGGCCGGCGGCGGCTGACGAGGCGCGCCAGCTCCGCAGCGCAGCGATGGTCACAGGGATCGTCCGAGCAGAGGCCCTGCATCAGCTCGCGTACGGCCGATTTGTGCGGGAGCGTGAAGAACTCTTTTGCGGCGGCTGCGGCGTCGGTGGATCGCCAGCTGCGCCAGACATGATGCGGGAGATGCGGGCTGACGGGGTGGCGGGGACGACGAGCCCTGGGCTGCGGCTCGCCGAAGAGGGTGGGCGACTTGCGCGGGGTAACCATGGTGCGTCCTGCGACGCGCCAGTATACGGCGGGTTCGGGAAACCACCGCTAAAATTTGAGCAGGATGAAAACGCGCAGGATCCTTCGTCTTTCTCGCGGCATGGTGCCGGCCGCCGCGATGCTTCTGCTCACGAGCGCGGCGCACGCGCAGTTTTCGAATCCGCAGAGTGAGCGCACGCAGGTGCACAACGCGGCGGCGCTGCGTCCGCCTGCGGGAGCACGGGTGGCTGTGGTGGAGTTTGAGGATCTGGAGTGCCCGGACTGCGCGCGCGCGAATCCGGTGGTAAAAGAGGCGGTGGAGAAACACCACATTCCGTGGGTGCGGCATGATTTCCCGCTGCCGTTTCATACGTGGAGTTTTCAGGCGGCGGTCGATGCGCGCTGGTTCGACACGCGTTCGAAGCGGCTGGGCGATGCGTTTCGGGACGCGGTGTTTGCGGCGCAGCCGACCATCCACTCCCAGGATGACCTGCATGCGTTCGCGCAGAAGTTCGCCGCGGAGCACAAGCTGAAATTTCCGTTCGCGCCCGATCCGCAGGGCCGGCTGGCCGCGCTGGTGAAGGCCGATTTAGCGCTCGGGCAGAGCGTCGGCGTTCAGCACACGCCGACCATCTGGGTGGTGACGAACCGCGCGACCGAGGCGCCGTTTATCGAGGTCGTGGATCGAACGAAGCTGAACGACCTGATCGAGCAGGCGCAGACGCAGACGGCCGGGCACTAACAGCGAGATTTGACGGAGACGAGCGCGTCGCTGCGCAGCGCGACGAAATCGGCTGCGCAATGGCGGAACCTTTTTCTCCGTGGCAGTGTCTATCTCCTCACCAGACGAGAGCGCAGTCCCACGCGCCCCGATCCCTTTCTCCTGTCGTGCGTTCATGATTGCGCGGGCTCCCCAGTTTGACCGGTGTCGCAGCGGAGGCAACGATGCAGAATCCCGCGACCTTGCACGGAGCCGTCCCGAGCGGCTGGCGCGCAGCGACGGCTGAGGAGTTTTCGCGCATCTGCGCGGTGACGACGGTGGCCTGGCTGCCGGCGTGGGTGGTCGCGGCCATGGTCTGCAGCCCGCCGCGCGTTGCGCTGCATGGATGGGCGGTGCTGCTGGTGCGGTGTGCCTGGTTCTTCCTGTGCACGATGGCCGCCGGCGCAGCAGGACTGGCAGCAGCGTGGCTCGGCCTGCGCGTGAAGCCCGCGATCGGTATGGTCCGCGTGCTGCTGCATGCCGCCATGGGCTGGATCTTTTTGCCGGCGATCATTCTGCTGGAGCAGACTCGGCCCGCATGGGCGTGGCTGCTGATGGCGATCGCTGCGGCGGTGACGGCAGCCAGCCTGCGGCAGATGGCTCCCGGCGAACATCTCGATACAGTTCCGCCGAGTGTCGATGTGCTCCCGAGTCTGGCCGCTCCGGATGCTTACAGCGCGCGGCTGGCCACGGTGCGTCCGGCGCGCGCGATCACCATCGCGGTCTGCGCATGGACCGCGCTGCTGCTGCTGACGGTGGGACGCAATCCTCTTGCGGCCGGGGGCGTGCTCGCGCTGGGCACGTTTCTGCTGTTCTGGCACTGGTTTCGCGACAGCGGCGTGGTGATCGCGGTGCGCCAGCGAATGCGCTGGCTCAGCGGTACGGCAGTGTCGGCGTGGCTGGTCTGCGTCTTTCTGCTGCTGCCCTGGATGCTGCACGGAGGCGGCGGCTTCGCCAAAGCGGCCGCAGCCCAGACGCGCAAGCCGGGATCGGCGCGGCGCGTGCTGCCGCACTTCAGCAGCGTCATTCTTTGGCCGCCGAAACAGCGCGTCACGAAGCTTTACTTCCCGGTGACCACGCCGGCGACGACCGCGGGCCGATGGAGACATTCGCTGGAGATCCCCTTCGACGGACCTTACCTCTACTTCGAGCCGCCGGACAATGCGCCGGGGGCGGACGCGCACGTCGCGCATGGGCTGCCCACCGAGCCGGGAGTCAATCTGACGTCGGCGGATGGCGGACCGCTGTTCATGCGGGCGCAGCAGCATCTGACAAAGCCGATCGACGCGAATTGCTGCGCCGAGCTGGAGGTGGCGGTCGAGAACGCGGATGCGCGAGCCGGGGAGATCACGCTGGGCGTGCTCCTCACCGACACGTCTGCACCCGGTGAGCCGACGGCGATGCTCGGCTTTCAGTCCGTCGCACCCGCTCCGCGGGATCACGCGGTGAACGAGACGGCGCGCTTCGCGACGGACGGAGCGCAGCGCCTGCGCCGCTTCAACCAGATCACGGTGGTCGTGCTGCCGAGCTGGGGCCACTGGCGCGGAGCGAAGATCGCCATCGAGGGCTTCACGCTCAATCCGCGATGAGCGCGGTGGTCACTGCATCGTGGCGGTGCGCAGGAAGTCGAAGGTGCCCGACGGGTTCGGGTGGATGTCGCCGAGCCGCTTGTCGTGGACGACGACTGCGTTCAGATACCAGAGATTCAAAGACGGCAGATCGTGCGCGAGGATTTGCTGGATGCGCACGTAGTCGTCGCGGCGGTGCTGCTGGTCGGGGCTGGCAGAGGCGTCGTCGATGAGGCGGTCGACTTCGGGGTTCGAGTAGAAGCCGCGGTTGCTGCCGTGCGGCGGGATGGAACTGGTCGCGAAGACGTAGCGGTAGATGTCGGGGTTCTCGTTGCCGCCGATCCAGCGCGAAGGGGCGATCTGGAAGGCTCCGCGGACGAGGTCGGAGTAGAAGGTGGCGAATTCGAAGCTGCGGATGTCGAGCGCGATGCCCACCTGCGCCAACTGCTGCTGCATGGCGACGGCGACGAGGCGCACGGTTTCGTCGTTGGAGGTTTTGTCGGCGAGGTGGAGGCGGATGCCGTCGCGACCGCGTTTGTAGCCCGCTGCATCGAGCAGCGCGTTGGCGGCGGCGGGATCGTACGGATGCTGCTCGACATCGCTGGTCCAGGCCCAGTGCTGCGCGGGCAGGAGACTTTCGGCGAGGCGGGCCTGTCCGCGGTAGAGCGTCTGGATGATGAGCGGGCGGTTGATGGCCTCGGCCATGGCGGTGCGCACGCGCACGTCGCGCAGGATGGGGTCTCGCGTGTTGAAGACCAGGTAGTAGAGATTCGTGCCGGGGCCCTGGTCGACGACGAGATGCCGGTCGCGGCTGAGGGATTCGATCAGGTCGGGCGTGAGCGCGTTGCTGACGACGTCGGCGCTTCCCTTCTGGAGTTCGAGCGCGCGGGTGGTGTCGTCGGGGATGACGGCGAAGTAGAGGCGCGGGATCTGCGCGGCGGGTCCCCAGTAGGACGGCGCACGCTGGAGGACGACGTCGCGGTCCACCTGCTGGCTGACGAAAGCATAGGGGCCGGTGCCGATGGGGTGACGCCAGAAGTCGCGTCCGCTGCCGTAGGGCACGATGCCGATGGCGCCGTCGCAGAGATTGAAGGGCAGCGTGGGATCGGGCTTTTTGAGATGGAAGACAACGGTGAGCGGATCGGGCGTGTCGATGTGATCGAGCGTGGTGTAGGAGCCGGCCTTCACCGTGATGACGGTGCCGTCCAGCATCGAGTCGATGGTCCACTTCACGTCGCGCGACGTGAGCGGGCGGCCGTCCTGGAAATGCACGCCGGGGCGGAGGTGAAAGACCCAGGTGGTGGGGTTGGGGGTCTCCCAACTTGTGGCGAGAAAGGGCTGGAGGCCGAAGTGCTCATCGCGATGCACGAGCGCGTCGAAGATGAGCGCGTCGATGTGCTCGGCCTGGGCATCGGTGCCGATGCGGGGATCGAGATTGGCGGGGCTGCTCTCGATGTCCATGACGATCGTGTGGGGATCGGGGCGGGAACGGGCGCAGCCGGTCGAGAGCACAGAGCACAGGGCACAGAGCACAGCCAGCAAGCCGGTCGTCCGTAGCCGGCAGCGGGTAGCCGGAACCTCAGACATAGGTGATTTGTCCCAGGATGGCGGGGCGGGAGGCGCCGGTGGCCGAGGGCACGTTGCCGGGCTGGTGGCGCCAGGTCTGATACGCGAGCAGCGCGAAGGCGGCCGCTTCCTTCATGCTGGCGGGGAGGCCGAGGGACTCGCTGGTGGTGACGGTGCAGTTGTAGTCGCTGAGCATGCTCCTGAGCGCCTTGAGCAGGTACGCGTTGTTCGCGCCTCCGCCGGAGACGACGAAGTCGACGGGCGCGGAGCCGGTGAGCGGATGCACCCAGCGCTCGAAGGCCTGCCAGATGCTCATCGCGGTGAGCGCGGTAGCGGTGGCGATGACGTCTTCGGGCCTGCGGCTGCGCTTGCGCGAGGCGGCGAGGAGGCGCGCGGCGTAGTCGGCGCCGAACTGCTCGCGTCCGGCGGATTTGGGCGGCGGCTGGCGGAAAAATTTCTCTTTGAGCGCAGCGTGCACGACCTCCCAGACGGGCTCGCCCTGCGCAGCCGTGCGGCCATCGCGATCGTAGGGCTTGCCGAAGAGCTTCTGCATGAGCGCGTCGATGATCATGTTGCCGGGGCCGGTGTCGAAGGCGATGACTTTTTGCTGCGGGGCTCCGGCGGGGATGACGGTGAGGTTGCCGATGCCGCCGATGTTCTGGAGGACGCGCGCGCGCCTGGGGTGCGCGAAGTAAACGTAGTCGAAGAGCGGGACGAGCGGGGCGCCCTGCCCGCCGAAGGCCATATCCATGGGGCGAAAATTGCTGACGACGGGAATGCCGCAGGCGGCGGCGATGAGGGCGGGCTCGCCCAGTTGCCATGTGCAGGCGAAACGACGGCCGGCATAGGGCGCGGGGGTTCCCTGGTGGTAGATGGTCTGGCCGTGGCAGCCGGCGAGATCGGGGCGGATGCGGGTGGCGCGGACGGTGTCGCGCAAGGCGTCGGCATAGGCAAGGCCGAGGCGCCAGTTGAGGCGCGCTAACTCCGCCGCTGCAATGCTCGAGGCGTTCATGGCGGCGAGGATCGCCTGGCGCAGGGCGCGTGGAAACGGGAAGGCGCGGTGGCCGAGCATCTCGATGGCGAGAGGGCCGCGGCGGGGCGCAATGTTCACGAGCGCTACATCGATGCCGTCGGCGGAAGTGCCGCTCATGATGCCGGCGACGATCATCGATGCAAGTTTTGCCATCCGATGGCCATTCTACAAGTCGGCTTCGTGCATCCGACGAGGGACTCCGGACGGGGCGCGTTGCGGCGAACGCCGGTCCTTGGCCGGGCGGGCATTACTCTGGGACGAGACCACGAGCACGGCGGGTGCATGAACGAAGAGCACAATTTCGCGCGGCTGTTCATTGAGCTGGGCGGCGTCACGATCGGGCTGGCCCTGCTGGCGCGCGTGGCGAGCCGGTGGGGACTCTCGTCCATTTCGCTGTTTCTGCTCGGCGGGCTGGCGTGCGGGCGCGGCGGGCTGGTGCCGCTCAACTTGTCGACGGATGTGATTCGCGTGGGCGCGGAGATCGGCGTTCTGCTGCTGCTGTTCATGCTGGGGCTGGAATACTCGGGCGAGCAGTTGCAGCGGAATCTGCGTCGCGGCCTGGGGGGAGCGGCGATCGACTGCCTGCTGAACTTTCCTCCCGGACTGATTGCGGGATTTCTGCTGGGCTGGGGCTGGCTGCCGTCGGTGCTGCTGGGGGGCATCACGCTGATCACGTCGTCGGGGATTGTGGCGAGGATCCTGCACGAACTGGGCCGCACGAACGCGCCGGAGACCCCGACGGTGCTCTCGATCCTGGTCCTCGAGGATCTGATGATGGCAGTGTATCTGCCGCTGATCGCGGCGCTGCTCAGCGGCGGCGGGGCGGCGCGGATCGCGATCTCGGTGGGCGTGGCGCTGGCGACGGTGCTGCTGGCGCTGTTTCTCGCGACGCGGTACGGCAGGACGCTGAGCGTCGCCGCCGAGCATCAGTCGGACGAGGTGATTTTGCTGACGGTGTTCGGGACGGTGCTGCTGGTGGCGGGGCTGGCGCAGCGGCTGCAAGTCTCGTCGGCCATTGGCGCGTTTCTGGTCGGGATTGCCGTTTCGGGTCCGATCGCCGAACAGTCGCACCGGCTGATCGCACCGCTGCGCGATTTGTTCGCCGCGCTGTTCTTCTTTTTCTTTGGGCTGGAGATCGATCCACGCAGCCTGCCGTCGGTGCTGCTGGTCGCCGTTGCGCTGGGTGCAGCGACGACGCTGACGAAGATCCTGACCGGGTATTGGGCGGCGCGGGGATCGGGCGCGGACCGGCGGGCGCGGGTGCGGGCCGGACTGACGCTGGTGGCGCGCGGGGAGTTCTCGATTGTGATTGCGGGGCTGGCCGCCGGAGTGGAGCCGCGGCTGGCATCGCTGGCGGCGGCCTACGTGCTGCTGATGGCGGTGGCAGGGCCGATGCTGGCGCGGGTGGTGCGGTGACGGCCAGCCCGGCCCCTGATGCGATCAGGATGCTTGTGCCTGACCCGTTTCGGCGCCGTGCCAGCGTTCGGGGTCGGGCGCGGAGACTGCGGGGCGCTCGCCGACGCGCTCGGCAAAATCCTTGACGTCGTCGCAGAGGCGGCTGATGCGCGCATCGGAGAGGTTCTGCCGCTTCACCGGCTGGAGCCACTTTTTCTTGGAGCGATAGATCTTGCGCCATGCGCTGGCGACCATGTCGCGGAAGGCGCGGGAGTGCTCGGACTCGCGCAGGATCGCTTCGTAGGCGCGGTGGATCAGCTCCGGACTGCGGCAGATTTCGATCATCTGAATGCCCGCGCGGACGGCGCCGATCACAGCGTCCTCGATGGACATCTGCGAGAGGATGCCGCCCATCTCCATGTCGTCGGAGAGGATGATGCCGCGGAAGCGTACCTGGCGCCGGAGCACGTTCGTCACCCAGTAGCGCGAGACGGTCGCCAGCGCGGCGTCGCGTCCGGGCCATGGATACGACGCGTGCGCGACCATGGCGAACGGCAGGCGGCTGCCGACGGCGAGCCATGGCGAGAGGTCAGTACGCCACATGAGGCGCGTCTGGCGGGTAATCACCGGCGTCGACTGGTGGGCATCCACTTTGGCTCCGCCCAGTCCGGGGAAGTGCTTGCCGCAGCCCAGCATGTTCTCCATGTTCAGGCCGGAGACAAAGTAGCGGGCGTAGTCGATGACCTTCCAGGGCTCGGCGGCGACAGCGCGACTCTTCAGAATGGGAGTGGATTCGGGCAGAGCCAGATCGAGCACCGGGGCGAGGACCACGTTGAATCCCACGGCACGGGCTTCGCGGGCGATCAGCCATCCGTGCTGGCGGTAGAGGTTGCGCTTGCCGGTGGCGAAGACGGCGGCGGGCGACGGCATGGGATGCACGACGTCGCGGAGCCGATCGACGAGCCCGCCTTCGAGGTCGACGCAGCGGAAGAGCGGCGTCGCGCTCAGGCGATCCGCGTCGCGCAGCAGGCTGGCCGTCTGGGAGGCCTCGTCGATATTGCGCCGAAAGAGGATGATCCCGCCGGGGCGGATCTTCTCGACCCAGGAGCGTTCTTCGGGGGACAAGGAGGTGGAGCCGACGCCGACGATCAGGATCTGGCCGGCCTGCTCGGCGAGCTGCACATTACGCCGTCGCGGCATGAACACGCGGGCTGCCCGGCGTTGCTCGCCTGAGGCTTCGGGTGTGGGATGTGAAGTTCCGGGTCTCGAGCTCATGGGCTTTTCCTCGTAGTGTCATCGGTTTCAACTAGCCCGTGATTTCGGTCTTCAGTTCTTCCAGTAAATTGAGTGCCTGCAGGGGCGTCAGCGTATCGACGTCGGTCTGCGCCAGCCGATCGAGGATGCGCTGCGAAAGGGGAGTAAACATGGTGAGCTGGAGCGCGGGCTCGGTCTCGACGGCAACGTTATGCCGCTCCGATCGCTCGTGCTGCCTGAGCACCTGACGGGCGCGATGGATCACAGCCGGGGGCAGTCCGGCGAGCCGCGCGACGTCAATTCCGTAACTCCGGTTTGCAGGCCCCTGTTCTATGCGATGCAGGAAAACGATTCCCTGGGGGCCTTCGCTGACCGAGACATGCAGGTTTTTGAGACGGGGAAATTCCTCGGCCAGCATCGTCAGCTCGTGGTAGTGCGTGGCGAAGAGGGAGCGCGCCCCGATATGTTTCTGCAGGTATTCGAGGGTGGCCCAGGCCAGCGAGAGCCCGTCAAACGTGGACGTTCCCCGGCCCATCTCGTCCAGCAGGATGAGCGACTGCGGGGTTGCGGTATTCAGGATGCTGGCCGTCTCGGTCATTTCGACCATGAAGGTGGAGCGGCCCCGGGCGAGGTTATCGCTGGCGCCGATCCGGGTGTAGACGCGGTCCACGATGCCGTAGGTCATGCGGTCGGCGGGGACGAAGGAGCCGGCCTGCGCCAGGATGACGAGCAGCGCGGCCTGGCGGAGATAGGTGGACTTGCCGCCCATGTTCGGCCCGGTGATGAGCAGCAGGTTGGGCTGCGATGTGGTGTCGCCGGCATCGAGGAATAAGTCGTTGGGGACGAAGCGGGACTCGCCGGCCTCGTCCATGAGGCGCTCGATGACGGGGTG
>DATEPN010000336.1:0-39344 GCA_035273225.1 Acidobacteriaceae bacterium
CTGGACGTCGGGTGCGTGGGCGCGTCCGGCTTGATCAATGGCCTGCTGGAATGTCGCGGAGGACTGGCGCATCTGGCCGCTGTATTCCTGGGTCGTGGCCAGTGTTGCTGTGATGGTGAACTCGTCGGGGCGGCCTGTCGTCTTGAGAACGATCTGCTGGATGTCCTGGGGACGGCCGAGCAGATAATCGGCGATGAGTATGTTGGCGAGGGTGCCGGTGCTGGAGTCCATGCCCATGCGGTGCTGACGGTCGATCTCCTGCCGCACATCGTCGAGCCGGTTCAGCCCGATGTCGTCGGCGAGGAGATTCTGCGCGGCGATGGCGTCGTCGGGCTGCAGCTCAACCGCTTTCTGAGCATAGGGGAGACCCTGGGCGAACTGGCCTAATTGCTGGTAGGCGACGTTGATGTTGATGTAGCTGGCGACCTGTCCGGGGTAGGTCTGAATGGCTTCCTGGAGCGCTTCAATCTGCTTGGAAAGTTCGCCAGTGACGAAGCCGTAGTAGTGTCCGGCAATGTAGAGGCGCTCGGCTTCGCTGACGTGCTTCGCGAGATCCCACGCTTTGGTGAAGTATTGTTTGGCCTTCGCGACCTGGCCGGAGTTGACGTAGATCACGCCGAGGCGTGCCCAGGCCATCGCGAAGTTCGGATCGAGTTCGATGGCGCGCTGGTAGTGGCCTTCGGCTTCGGGAATGTCGAGGGCTTTGTTGTGGGCGACGTCGCCGAGGGCATAGGCGCGGAAGGCCTCGAGCGAGGTGGTGGTGGCCTGGCCGAAGGGCGTGTTCAGCTTCTTGATGCTGGCCAGGTCCTCGCCGAGACGGTTGCGCATGTTAGTCGCTGCTTTGTTGAGCGCTTCCAGAACGTGTTCCTTATCGGGCGCAGTGGTTTGCTCGCTGGCGATCTCGTCGCCGGTGGCGGTGTTCTGCGCGCTGAGCATAATCACGTATTGATTGCCGAGGCGGGCGATGGTGCCGGTGAGAATGGCCTTCATGCCTTCTCGCTCGCCGATATTGCGGGCAATTTCCGGCGTCACGGGCGTGTCTTCCGGCTTGCCGAGGTATTTGACGCTCTGGCGCAGGTGGTCTTCGCTGACGATGTTGATGACGGGCGACTGCTCGAGATCAATCCGCAGAGCTTCGTTCAGCGTGGTGTCGAATACGGGATCGCCGGTGTGGTTGATGAAGGTGGCGAGGATGATCGAATCCTTTGCCAGAGCAGGAGTGAGGCCGACGGCACGGGCACTTGGCGGACTGGGCGGAGCTGGCGGTGTGGGTCCGCGATGGCGCCACCAGAGGAGTCCGGCGACCACGAGAACAGCGGCGCCGAGAAGCAGCTTGAAGATGAGGTGGCCAGGACGGCGGGTGGAGCGAGCGGGCGGTGCGGTGGGCGTGGGCACTTCGGCAGCGCGGGGCGTCGCAGAGCGAGGGGCCGGGGCGTTATGCGCGCCGATGGCTTCGAAGTCCCGCAGCAGATCATCGGCGGATTGATAGCGCTGGTCTCTGTCTTTGGCCAGGAGCTTTGCGACGATGGCGTCAAGCGGCGGCGGCATGGCCGGATTGACATTGCTGATTAGCGGAGGATTCCTGGTGAGGAGCGCGGCGAAGATGTCGGCGGCAGAGGGGCCGTCGAAGGCGCGCTGGCCGGTGGCCATCTCGTAGATGACGCAGCCGAGCGAGAAAAGGTCGGTGCGGGAATCGAGAGGCTGGGTGCGGGCCTGCTCGGGCGACATGTAGGAGGCGGTGCCCACAGTCGATCCCGGGCTGGTGAGTTCCGCGGTGCCAGGCGCCGTGGGCATGCCGCTGAAAGCGGCGGTGGCGGCTCCGGAATCGAGCAGGTCGCCGATGCCCTGGCGCTTGGCGAGTCCGAAGTCGAGAATCTTGATATGCCGCTTGCCGGGAGGACCGACGACGAAGAGGTTCGCGGGCTTGATGTCGCGGTGGACGATGCCCTGGGCGTGTGCGGCAGCCAGCGCGCTGGCCGCCTGGCGGGAGAAGTCGAGGACTTCGGCGGGGGAGAGCGGCCCGTGGCGGAGGGCGTCACGCAGGGTCTCGCCGCGCAGAAGTTCCATGATGAGATAGGGGCGGCCGTCCTGCTCGCCGATGTCGTAAATCGTGCAGATATTCGGGTGATTCAGAGCACTGGAGGCTTGGGCTTCGCGGAGGAAGCGGCGGTGGGAGAGGGTTCCGGGCGTGCCTGGGGTGTGGGCATCACTCGGACGCGTCGGGGTTCCGCTGCCGTAATCGTCCAGCAGGAAACGGTCGGAGATGAACTTGATCGCGACCTCGCGATTGAGGCGGGTGTCCCGGGCGCGGAAGACTTCGCCCATGCCGCCGGAGCCGATCTTCTCGAGAATCTCGTAGGGGCCTAACTGCGTGCCTTCTGCAATGGTCATGGTTGTCGCCGGACCACGGGAACAGGGGTGGGTGTGGTGGCTGCAAGTGTAGCAGTGCAAAAGGGAACAGGGAACAGAGAATAGAGGACTGAGCCGAGCCTGTTACTAGCTGCGCGCCTCGAGGGTGGCACGGGACGCGGCGGGGTGCTCGTCCGGAAATTGCGTTGGGATTCCCATCGTGACACGGGTGCCGCGCCCGGGCCGGCTGCGAATGTCGAAGAGAGCGGCGTCGCCGTAGAGAACCTGCAGGCGTTCGCGGACATTCCGGATACCGATTCCCATGCCATCTGCCTGCAGCACGCCGCTGGTATGGGCACGGCCGGGTGCGATCCCGACGCCGTCGTCCTCGACTTCGATCACGAGCCGCGTGCCTTCCATACGACTGCGGAGGGTGATGACACCGCCGGAAATGCGGGGCTCGAGCCCGTGCTTGATGCTGTTCTCGACCAGCGGCTGCATGAGCATGGTCGGGACAGGGGTCTCCAGTGTGGCAGGATCGATTTCCTTGACGACCTTCAGTTTTTCGGCGCCGAAGCGAACGACCTCGATCGAGAGGTAGTCCTCGGTGGTGGCCAGTTCTTCATGGAAGGGAACAAAGGCGTCGTGGTCGCGCAGCATGCGACGAAGAATATTGGCAAGCTTGACGATCAGTTCCCGGGCCTGATCGGGGCGGAAGCGGACCAGCGAGGCGATGGAGTTGAGGGTGTTGAAGAGGAAGTGCGGGTTAATCTGGCGCTGGAGCGCGTCGAGCCTGGCTTCGAGAAGCAGACGCTTTTGCTCCTCGAGCGAGCGCTCGATGCGAATGGCGTTCCAGATTTTTAGCGGAATTCCGACCAACATCGCGGCAGTAGCCCAGATGGCGAGGCGGATGAGCCAGCGGTCCGTGACCAGAGCAAAGAGGCGATTTGGCCAGGCCCGATGTGCTGCTTCGCGCAGCACTTCCATGGCAATGATGAGGAACAGCAGGAGGATTTGGCGGTCGATGCGGGGGCGGCGGAGGTTGCGGCGGATCCAGCGATAAAGGCTGAGATCGACGAAGGGCGAGAAGGACCAGACGTCCTCCTTATCGACGAAGGCACCGTAGATGCCGGCTGACAGAGCCACAGCGAGCAGGAAAGGGAGGGAGAAGTATTCATGGTGGAGCATCGCAGGCAGCGAGAGAACAATGGCTCCGATGATGGCCGGGCCAAGGCCAAGCAGGATGCCGAGGAGGATGGTGGTTTCGAAGGAGACGTCGGCGCCGAGAAAATTCGGCACTGTCACACGAAAGTAGACGCCGAGACTGAGCGGGATGCAGATGAAGGCGAGCAGGCCCAGGGTCTGTCCGGCGTCGCGGTCTTCGCTGAGTACGAGTCGCTGAAAGGTGCGGGATCGCGCCAGGGCTGCAGCGACGGCCGCGGCCACACCCAGCTTGATGAGCAGGGTGATGAGGATAAGGCGAGGTTCGAGCACGTGTTCAGGGTACAGGCAACGGGCCGGGACGGAACAGCCAACAAGCAACTTGAATCGCGAAGCAGGACTCGAGAATCAGAAGCGAGTGACTGGTCCGCAGGCCCGAACCCTGGGTGTGCGGTGCGGTATGAGTTGGACTTCTATAATCAGGAATATGGCCATCGATTCGGTTCGCAAGGTTGCCGACGCGGATTTTCCCACGCGCTGGGGGCAGTTCCGCATCCTCGGTTTTGAGGGCGTGTACCGGGCGCCGAACGAGGATGGATGCCTGTCGCGGCCGGAGCCGGAAGAGGCTGTGGCACTGGTGATGGGTGACATCCACGCGGCTCCGCCACTGGTGCGGATCCACTCGCAATGCCTCACTGGGGACGTTTTTCATTCGCTGCGCTGTGACTGCCGGTTGCAACTGGAGCTGGCGCTGAAAAAGATTGCCGAGGCGGGCGCCGGCGTCCTGATTTATGAGCAGCAGGAGGGACGCGGTATCGGCCTGATGGCGAAGCTTCGCGCGTATGAGCTGCAGGACCAGGGTCTGGATACAGTCGAGGCGAACCTGAAGCTGGGATTCCGGGCTGACTGCCGCGAGTTCGAGATGCCGGGAGAAATTCTGCGGCAGCTTGGCGTCACCGCGGTGCGGTTGATCACGAATAATCCCGAGAAGGTGGCGGCGCTGGAAGCAGCGGGCGTGAGGGTGGCAGAGCGTGTGTCTGCGGAGGTGCCTCCGCAGGAAAGCTTTGAGCAGT
Source organism: Acidobacteriaceae bacterium (assembly GCA_035273225.1). Taxonomy (GTDB): domain Bacteria; phylum Acidobacteriota; class Terriglobia; order Terriglobales; family Acidobacteriaceae; genus Palsa-343. Next base: position 4,584 of record DATEPN010000336.1, read on the forward strand.
ATCTGCGGGTGAAACAGGAGAAGATGGGACATATCTTCGACTCTTTGGACGGCGCCGACGAGGTGAATCCCCAGGCGAACGCACGGCCATCGCGATAAGCCCACTGCGACGTTCCAGGGACCGAGCAAACGTTCCGCCGGGCGGAAAACCGCACAGATATCTGAACACGCAGCAGTTTCTCTTCTGGTAAATACAGAAGAGAAATGGTCTCTCGTCGAAAGTTCCTTCAGATGAGCGTAGCGGCCGCGGTAAGCACGCGGGGTGCGGCTGCGGAGTTGCATGGAAAGTGGGCAAATCCGCAGGCCGCAGTGGATGCGATCGACCGGCCGTGGGTGTTGCGCGACGCCCAGCGGTATCTGCGCGAGCCGCCTCGGACCATTACCTCGGTACGTGCGTCGCGGAGTGCGGGCGGGATTCATGATTTTTATTCGGAGGGCGATTACTGGTGGCCCGATCCGAAGAATCCGAACGGACCGTACATTCGGCGCGACGGCGAATCGAACCCCGACAACTTCGTCGCACATCGCGAGCTGCTGATGCGGCTGAGCACTGAGATGCCGGCACTGACTGCGGCTTGGGTACTGACCGGGCGGCGGGAGTTTGCCGAGCATGCTGCGGCGCATCTGCGGGCCTGGTTTGTCGAGTCCGCGACGCGAATGAATCCGAACCTCGAATACGCGCAGGCAATTCACGGCATCGATACCGGCCGCAGCATAGGCATTATCGACACGGTCCATCTGGTGGAGGTCGCGCAGGCGGCGCTGCTTCTGAACCAGCGGCATGCGCTGGACGCGGCGACCGAACAGGGAACGCGGCAGTGGTTTGCGGAGTATCTGCACTGGCTGACGACATCGGATCGCGGGCTCGAGGAGCGCGCAGCCAAAAACAATCATGGCTCGTGCTGGCTGCTGCAGGCGGCGGAGTTCGCGACGTATGTGGGCGATGCGGGCGTGCGCCGTGCGTGCCGGGAGCGGTTCAGGAACACGCTGGTGCCGAACCAGATTGCGTCCAACGGCAGCTTTCCACTGGAACTGGCGCGGACGAAGCCATACAGCTACTGTTTGTTCAATCTGGATATTCTCGGGATCTCCGCACGGGTGCTGTCGGAAGCGAAAGACGACCTGTGGACATATCGCGCGGCCGACGGCGCAGGTCTTGAGGCTGCGTTCACGTTCATGGTGCCATTCATCAGGGACAAGCGTGCCTGGCGGTACCGGCAGGATGTGGAGTACTTCGATAATTTGCCGGTGCGTCAGCCGAGTCTTCTTTTCGCCGGCCTTGCGTACGAACGACCCGAGTATCTGAATTTGTGGCAGAGGCTTAATCCTGAGCCGACGGTGCCGGAGATCATCCGCAATCATCCCGTGCGTCAGCCGATCCTCTGGATGCAGGGATAGTCGACTTCAGCAAGGCATCGGGACGGCGCGGGCTGCCGCAGAGTGGACCCTGGAACAATTTGAAGCCCCCGTCTCACATAGCGGAATGACGTTCCGTGGATGCGTTGACACCCATTTTTACGGATTGGAAAAATTCTGATCGATGCGAAACTCCGCGACGCGGTGTTTCCCAGGACAAGATCACAAGATCACGCGCCAATCACGTCGAAAACGTTCAACAGGGAAGGGGCTGTTTGTCGTCTATGGGTACCGATCATTCAACAAGAAGAAATCTGAGAGTGCTGGCAATCCTTGTTCTGATGGGAGGATTTGCAGTCACGCCGGGTGTGGCACAGCGGGTGACAGCGACGCTTGTGGGGGCTGTGACCGATTCGCAGGGGGCCGCGATTCCCGGCGCGCAGGTTCTGGCGCGCAACAACGACACCGGGATTGCTCGGAATACGGTCACCAATGGTCAGGGCGAGTACCGGATGGAATTCGTTCCCGTTGGCCGCTACACGATCACGTACACCGCGAAGAACTTCAAGAGGTACGTGCAGGAGAACGTGATCCTGACGGTAGGCCAGGTGCAGACGGTGAACGCGACGCTGGCCGTAGGCGCGAGCAGCGAGACCGTGACGGTGACTTCGGCTCCCCCACTGGTCAACACAACCAATGCCGAGATCGGGCGCACGGTTGAATCGGAGGAACTGGTATCGCTGCCGCTGGTGAATCGCGATCCGTATCAGCTGCTTTCGCTCACGCCGGGCGTGCAGCATGTGAATCAGACTTTCTCGTTCGGGTTTCCGGAGATGCACGCCTTCATCAACGGCGGCTCGGACAACGGCGTCGGTGATGTCTCGTATTACCTCGATGGCGGCATCAACCTGAACACGCTGCGCAACACCGGTAACCAGGTGCCCAATCCGGATGCGATTCAGGAATTCCGGGTTGAGACGAATAACTACGAGGCGGAGTACGGGCGCTTCGGCAGCGGCGTCATTAACGTGATTACTCGCTCCGGAACAAACGCACTGCACGGGTCGCTGTTCGAGTTCTATCGCAACGACAAGCTCAATGCCACACCGTGGGCGGCCGACTCGAAGCCGCCGCTGCATCGGAATCAGTTCGGTGCGACGCTTGGCGGTCCGATTATCAAAAACCGCACGTTTTTCTTCGGCAGCTACGGCGGCCTGCGGCAGACGACCAGCCAGTTCCACAACAGCGCCGTCGTGCCTACCGCGCTCGAGCGGCAGGGGAATTTCTCGCAGTCGAAGGTGATCCCCATTGATCCCACGACAAACAAGCCATTCGCCTACAACGGGGTGGTGGGATGGATCCCGCCGGATCGGCTGGACCCAACGGCGCTCGCGATTCTGAATCCGCCTTCGGGACTGCCGGGGATCCCGGCGGCGAATCGGCCAAACGGGGTCTTCCAGTACTTCGTGCCGAACCCGTTTGATACGGACGAGTTCCTGATCAAGCTGAACCATCAGCTCACGCAGAAGCATCAGCTGATGGCCAGCTACTACATGACGGTGGGCCACGAAGTCACGCAGCCGTCGGGCAATCTGCCGTGGTCGAAGGAGACCTACCAGTGGCGGCAACACAATGCGAACCTGAGCGACACGTGGGCCATCAACGACCATCAGGTGAACCAGTTCTGGCTAACGTACACGCGGTTTTTCGGTGGCCGCATCGATAATCCGAGACTCTCGCTGGCGGACTACGGTTCCGCATTCCGTGTGCAGGGAACGCCGGCGCTGCCGAGCATCTCGGTCAGCGGCGCGTTCACGCTGGGGCAGGCGATTCAGGGTCCGGTGGCGGGCATGAATTTCTATGCGGTCCGCGACGTTTTCAACTGGACCAGGGGGCGCAATAACATCAGCCTCGGCGGGGAGATGTCGCTGAACAAGGACATCACGCAGACCTTCCTGAATAACTACGGGACATTCAGCTTTACGGGCGCGAAGACCGCGATCAAGGGCGGAACCAGCACGCAGAAGGCGCAATACAAGGGCAATCCGACGGCGGACTTTCTGCTGGGCCTGCCGAACACCATGAATCAGGACACTCCGGACACGGCGCTGGATAACAGCTGGTATACGGGGCTGTTTCTTCAGGACGACTTCAAGGCAGCGCCGCGGCTGACGCTGAACTTCGGGCTGCGCTACGATCTGCAGACTCCGCCGACCGATCCGCAGAACCGCGTTGACACGTTTGTGCCGGGGGTGCAGTCACAGGTTGTTGCGGCTGCGCCGGTCGGCATGCTCTTCCCGGGCGATCATGGGGTCGGTCGCGGCGTGATCCCCGTGCGCAAGAACCATTTCTCTCCGCGGGTCGGGTTTGCGTGGGATCCCTTCGGGGATGGCAAGACGTCATTGCGCGCGGGAGCGGGAATCTTCTATGGCAGCATTGCCGGAAACCTCTGGAACGCGCAGTCGAATTTCCAGCCGTTCGCGGTGCGCGAGCAGTTCAACAATGTACAGTCGCTGACGAATCCTTACGGCGATCTGCCGGGCGGGGTCTCGCCGTTCCCATATGTTTACTCGCCATCGAATCCGCGGTTTATTACGCCGGCGGAGATCGAGGGTGTGGATAGAAAATTCACCTGGCCTTACACGTATCAGGTCGGTATGTCGGTGCAGCGGCAGGTGACGAACAGTCTGAGTGTGATGGCCGCCTACATCGGATCATGGGCGCACAACCTGCCGTTTGCGTACGATCTGAACTATCCGCTCTACAACGTGAATGGCGTTACCCCAAGCACGAAGAATGTCGATGACCGTCGGCCATTCGACACGGGCGCGCTGGCGCAGATCTTCTCGATCCAGTCGCATCAGACCTCGTCCTACAATGCGCTGCAGCTTTCGGCGGAGAAGCGCATGGGGCAGCACTTCAGCGTGAATGCCTATTACACGTACGGGAAGAGCCTCGACAGCGTCAACATGGATTCGACGTTCGTCAGCGTCGTGACGCCGCAGGATTATCACAACTTGTGGGAGGATCGCGCCCGGTCGAATTTCGATCAGCGTCACATGTTCGTCGCTTCGGGTATCTGGGAGATCAGCTACGTGAACGGTACGAACTGGTTCGTGCGCGGGCTGGCGAATGGATGGCGGATTTCGCCCATCGTGACGCTGCACAGCGGTGAGCCGTTCAACATCACGTCGGGCCGGGATAACAACCTCGACGGCAACAATACGGATCGTCCTGTGCTGGTGGGTGGCGTCAGGCCGACGCTCGATCCGCACCGCAGCCGGCAGATTGCGGCATCGGAGTGGTTCAACACCGCGGCATTTACGGCCAACGGTCCCGGCTTGGGCATCGGGGAGGGCGGCGCGGATGGAAATACGCCGCGGAATTACCTCGATCAGCCCGGCTATCACAACGTCGACCTGGCGGTGTTCCGGAACCTCAAGTTCGAACGCTATAACTTGCAGGCCCGGTTCGAGTCAACCAACGTATTCAACATGGTGAATCTGGATGCGCCGACCTCGACGCTCACATCATCGCTGTTTGGGAATGTGAATTCAGCCGGATCGGCGCGAGAGATGCAACTGGGTCTGCGGTTAACGTTTTAGGCAGAAACCGCGCGGAACCCCGGCAAGACGGGCTCCGCGCTGCTTTTTCGGGATGATGCTGACTTTGACAACGGCAGGCTCAGACAGACAGAATCGGAGTTTGCGGCGAACGAAGGGACTGCTGAACGTGGAGAGCGGTGGAGCATCAACGGTGAGATATGTCGCAGGCGGGAAAAGTACCGCCTCGCTGGGTCCGCTCACGCTGGCCGAGGTGGCGCCCACACATCCCGAAGACGGACTGGAGCGCCAGGTACTTGCGTGGAGCGAGCGGATGATGCTGGTGCGGCATCGGATGCGACCAGGATGGAACGGCGCGCGACACAGCCATCCGCACGAGCAGATGGTCTATGTGATCAGCGGCCGTCTGCGCTTCACCCGCGCGGGTGAAGTGTTCGAGCTGCGCGCCGGCGACAGTATCGTGGTGCCAGGCGGCGTGGAACACGAAGCCAGCGCAATCGAAGAGTCGGAGGTGCTCGATTTCTTCACGCCCTTTCGCCAGGACTACGCGGGAACGCAGGAACAATGAGTCGCAGGTCCCAGCAGGTGTGTCTTTTTCTCGCGGGTCTTCTTGTTTGGGTTTCCTCGTGCGGCGCAGAGGCTCGCCTGCGGTCGCCCTGGCAACGGTATCCGGTGCACGCGACGAACGCGCCGTATAGCTGTCCCGCGATCGTCCATCTTTCTCGCGACCTGACGACCGAAGGTTTCTATTCCGACGGCAAGGGTTCGATCATTGATCAGGAGAAATGGAAGGCATACGCGGCGAGTTCCGGACCGTACAAGAATTTGGGCCAGGTGATTGTGGACGCGGCCGACGCGTGGCGTTCGACCGGAAGCCGGGCCGCGGCGCAGTGCGCGATTGATCATACAGTGGAGGCGGCGAAGGACGGCGTCTTTAGCGGCAAGATGTCGTCGCACCAGGCGTATTTCGTGCAGGGCTGGGTGATTGGCGCCATCGCCATCGGATGGCTGAAGGTGGAGGACAGCGGTCTCGAGACCCCGGGGCAGAAGAAGCTCGTGGAACCCTGGCTCGTCGACGTGGTGCATCAGACGATGAACTACTACGACATTCTGACCCACGCTAAGAACAATCATTTGTACTGGGCGGGAGTGGAAGCCGCCGCGATTGGCATTGCTGCGAATGACCGGAAGGTCTTCGACTGGGCGATGAACACGTATCAGGTCGGTGTGGATCAGATTCAGCCCAACGGATCGATGCCGCTGGAGATGCGGCGCGGCCGTCGCGCACTGCATTACCATCTGTTCGCGCTGGCGCCGCTGGTTTATCTCGCGGAGTTTGGCGCGGTGAACGGCCTGCATTTGTATGACGCAGATAATCATGCGCTCGCCCGGCTGGAGCGTCTTTCCGTGGAGGGCCTGCATGACAACAGCTTCTTCGCGCAGCACTCCGGAGAGCAGCAGGATTTGCCGGAAAGCGTGCCGGCGGCTGAGCAGATCAGCTGGGGTGTGATCTGGCAGGAACGTTTTCCCGATCCGGCGCTGCTGAAGCTGCTGCAGGAAGCGCCGTCGCTAAGCTATATGTATCTGGGCGGACTGCCGCCCGGCGTTCATCACCTTGCCGGCCTCTCCAGGAGTCAGTCATGACCCAACTTGTCCCCTTCGCATCAGATGTTCTCCAGAGTATTCCGGACCGCCGCCGCAATTACCGTCTCCAGAGTGTCGACCGCGCGCTGGCGATTCTCGAGCTGCTGGGCGAGAGCGACGGCCCGCTTACGCTTGGAGAAATCAGTGAGCGCATGCGGGTGCCCAAAAGCACCGTACACCGCGCGCTGATTGTGCTGGAACGCGGCATGCTGCTCGAGCGGACGCCGGATCAGGCGTATCAGCTCGGGATGCGGCTCTATAATCTGGGGCTGCGCGCGGTGGAGCAGATGGACCTGCGCGTGCGCATTCGCCCCTACTTCGAGCGCCTCTCGACAAGTCTTGGAGAGACGGTGCACCTCGGTATGCTGCGGCAAACCTCGGTCGTTTACCTCGACAAGGTGGGGCCAGAGGGCAAGAAGGTCTGCAAAAACTCCAAAGTGGGTAGCTCCAATCCGGCGCACTGTACGGCGATGGGGAAGGCGATGCTGGCCTGGCTTCCACAACGCGAACTAAACGAGGTGATCGAGCAAATCAAGTTCGTGCCACTCACTGACAACTCCATCTGTTCGCGCGAAGAGCTGATTCAATCGCTCGAGAGAGTGCGCCGGCGCGGATACAGCGTCGATAACGGTGAAGCGGAGGCAGGCGCCCGCTGCATTGGCGCGCCGATCTTCGACGCAAACAAGAAGGTGATTGCCGCGCTCAGCGTCTCGTGCATGGCCGCACGCATTCAGCCGCACCAGGTTCCGGTGCTCGCAGATCGGCTGATGAAATGCTGCGCGGAAATCTCGGCGTCGCTGCGGATGGACAGCAGCCTGCGGGCGCATTCCATGACGCCCTGCGGGCCGCTGCCACCACTGCACAACTGAGCGGACCGGGGAGTCGGCCGCCTGCATCCCGTGAAATGCCTGCCCAGCTATTGCGATTTAACCGTGTCGCCGACCTGGGGCTTCCCGGTGCCCGCAAATCGACCGACTGCGGAATCGGCATCGACGCTGGTAATGGTCAGCTGACCAACGGGACTCTCGATCGAGCGCAGAGGCTTGCCGGTTGCGGGGTCTTTGACGACACGGACGACGCGTGAGATCACCAGGTTATCCCCGACCTTGACGCCTGCCTTGCTGCCCACGTTAATGATGATGTCTGAGGTGGACGCGTCGGCAACCAGTCCCTCGATGACAACCGGAGCGGCAGCGACGCTCGGGAGTTTGGGATTGTTGGACTCAATCGATTGCGCCAGCTCGGTGACAGCCTGAGTGGTCGCCTCGCCGATGATGGTTTGGGCAAAGTTGCTGCTGTTCATTCCCGCGGAGCCGGCGCCATAGCCGCCTGTTCCGGCCCCCCCGCCCAGCAGGTTCGTACCGGATCGCTTCGACTGGCCTTTGCCGGTCGCTGACGCGAGAATCTCGCCTGTGTTCGTGTCGATCAGGCGGGCGGTGATGGCGACGACGGCTTTCGCGGAGTGGGTACCCACGTTGCCGAGACCGTAACCGGAGCCCCACTTGCCGAGCATGCCGCCGACGTTCCTGCTTTGATCATCGCGGCCAAACTGGGTGATGTCGCCGACGATTACGGCATCGACGCCGAGAACGTGTCCGATCTTCGCAGCAGTGGCGGGATCGGCGCGATTGCTGTTCGAGAAGTTTTGTTCGCTGAGAATCTTGTCGATCTGATTCCGTTCGATGACTCGATACGTGCCGTCGTTGACGAGCCGATCGATGAGCATGTCGGAAATTCCCTTGCCGATATCCACCTGCGTGCCGAAGACGGCCTGCGATGTGCTCATGACGGTGGCGTAATTGAAGTCGAGCACGGCGATGCGATGGCGCGGCCCCGCCTGCGCGGCGGGTACCTGCGCCGGCAGAGCGACCGAGGCGAGAAGGAAGAGAGCGAGCGAGAAGGAAGCTCTTCGCATGATGGGTATCTCCTATTGGCCTAAGAAGTGTTCAATCGTCGCCAGCTCTTTGTCGGCACGATCCATATAGAGAGCGGCGCCGGTAAGGTCGTTACGATTCAAAGCGGATCGGGCTGAGGTCATCGCGTAGTCGAGGCGGTTCATGCTCGCCAGGACGTCGCCCCGGAGATCGAGTCCCTGCGCCTGCTGCTGGCTGCGAATGCTCTGCACACCGTGCTCGGCGGCGCCCACCCGGGAGTCGAGGCTCGCATAACGGTCCTGTGCCTGCTGCACTTCTGCCGGCGATGGTCCGGATGGAGGCGGAGCGGCGGCTGGCTGCGGCGACCGAGCCGGCAACGCGCCAGACGGCGGCTCAGAGGACTGCGGCGACGCAGTCGTGTGGTGCTGTACCCCAGCCGGCACGTGCATGGGCGCGCGACCTGAGGGAGCGGCAGGCGTGGCTTCGGCCTGCGGATTTGCGGCCGGCGCAGCCATGGCCGGGGTCGTTGGTTCCGCGGCGGCGGAGGATTCGCCCGGCGTGGGTGTCGCGTCGGACGGCGCCGGTGGCTGCGGTGCGGGTTGTGCTGCTGTGGGCGACGCTGACTGCGCGTCGGGGCTGGCATGAATCGGGTGCATGCGCGGGACGAGGAGTGCGGCCGCGACTAAGGCAGCGACAGCAGTGGCGGCGCCAACGCCGATCCAGAGGCCGCGATGCGTCTTTGCGGCGGGCGCGGGGGCGACGACGTTGACGGGAACGAAGGGCGGCTCGGCGGTGGCCGCAGTCGCCGCTTGTGCCTGCTGCTGGACGTTGCGGATGGCGTTGCGAAAGGCTTCGGCGGACTGGAATCGGTCGGAGGGCGCTTTCGCCATGGCAGTGAGAATGATGGCGTTCAGAGTCGGCGAGAGCGCGGGGTTCACTTCGATGGGGGGAACCGGAGCCTCGTTGAGCTGGGCATTGAGCACGCTGTAGGAGCTGTCGGCCTGGAAGGGGCGGCGGCCGGCGAGCATCTCGTAAAGCGTGACGCCGAAGGAGTAGATGTCGGAGCGAGCGTCGACGGTATCGCCGCGCACCTGTTCGGGCGACATGTAATAGACGGAGCCCATGGTGGTGCCGGGGCGGGTGAGCTGCATGTCCACGTTGGATTTCGCGATACCGAAGTCCATCAGTTTCACCACGCCATGGGCAGTGATCATGATGTTCGCCGGCTTGATGTCGCGATGCGTGACTCCGCGGCCGTGGGCATAGCCGAGCGCGGAGAGTACCTGCGAAGCATATTCGAGCATCTGGTCGACCGGCACACCGCCCTGGCGAGCCAGGCTTTCCAGCGTGGCGCCTTCGACGAACTCCATGATCATGATGAACTGGTTTTCGAACTGGAAGGCGGTTCTGAGCTGGGCGATGTTGGGATGATCGAGGGTCGCGAGGGTTCGGATTTCCGCCATGAAGCGCGCGGCCAACTCCGCCTCCGAGGCATAATCCGGCAGCAGAACCTTCATGGCTTCGACACGGTCGGAGATGAAGTTGCGGACGCGGTAAACGCGGCCCATTCCGCCCGCGCCCAATAAGCTGAGGATTTCGTAGTCGCCTACGCGCTGACCCACGTCAAGAGCCATAGGATTGCCTCGTCTGCAAAGATTGCCGCAGACCAGAAGAACTGAAGCTGGGGCGCAACGAGTGTATCCCAATCGGGCAGGAATTCAGATACCCAATTTGTGCATTACGACAACAGGCGAGGGGGTCTCAGTTCCCACCGCTGAATCAGTCCTGCGGCGAAGCGGCGGCCCTCGACTTTTCGGTTATTTGCAACAGTAAAATGGTGTGATACTTTTCTCCCAGCATTGCTGGCCGGGAGTTGGCTGGGACACAGGGCACCCGGAAAACTCATTCATTCCAGAATAGTTGCACTCGTTCCCCAGAATGGTGTGCTTAGGAATCAGAGGGTGGCGTGGCGAAGGACCTGGAGCCCTCCGTACAAAAAATCGGCAAGTACATCGTGATCGATGTCATCGGCACCGGTGGCATGGGCATTGTCTATCGTGCCCGCGACGCGGCGCTGAACCGCACGGTTGCGATCAAAATGCTGAAGCGGTCGAGCGCTCCGGAGGCGCAGGCAAAGCAGGTCGAGAAGTTTTTTAACCGCGAGCTGCTGGCGACGGCCAGCCTCCAGCACCGAAACATCGTCACCGTTTACGAAAGCGGCGAAGAAGACGGCGATCCCTATCTGGTGATGGAGTGCCTGGATGGGGAGCCGGTCTCCAGGATCATTGCAGAGCGGCGGCCGATGCCGCTGGTGGAGAAGCTGGATATCCTGATCCAGGTCTGCGACGGCCTCCAGTATGCCCACGACCGCCGTCCCCAGGTTATTCACCGCGACATTAAGCCGGCGAATGTCATCCTGCTGAAAGACGGGACCGCCAAGCTGGTCGATTTCGGGATCGCGAGGATTGCGGGTTCAGAGACAGCGGTGACGCAGACAGGGCAGCTGGTGGGCAGCCTGTCCTACATGTCACCGGAGCAGATCAATTCTTCGCCTATCGACTCGAGAACGGACATTTTCTCTGCCGGTGTACTGGCCTACGAGTTGCTGGCTTATACGCTTCCGTTCAGGGGAAGCGATCCGGGCGCGACCTTCGTAAAAATACTGCGCGAGAATCCGGAGCCGCTGACCAACTATGTGCCGGATATACCGCCGGAACTGGTGTCGTGCATCGACCGTGCGCTGGCAAAAAAACCGGAGGAGCGGTTTCAGACGGCGGAGGAATTCGGCTTTGAGCTGCTGAGCGTTCAGAAGCGGCTGAAGCAGTCCCTGACCAACGAGTACATGCAGCGCGCGGAGACCGCTGCACGAGCCGGCGATCTGGAACGCGCGAAACATCATCTGCTCGAAATCACGAAGCTGGACCGACATCACGAGCGCGCCAATCGTCTGCTGGTCGAAGTTCGTCGGGCCATCCAGAGCCGCGAGCGGGCAGCGCATGTGATGCAGATGCGGTCCCAGGCGCAGGTGGCGCTGGCGGGCCAACAGTATGAGGAGGCGCTGGCGTGCATCGAGCAGGCCCTCCAGCTCGATTCGCAGGATGCCGCGTCGTTGGCTCTGCGCGATGAGATCCAGAAAGTCCTGGCACTGCATAAAAATGTCCGGGAGCTGTTACGGCGAGCGGAATCGGCGATGCTGGCCGGAGATCTGGACGAGGCGCAGGGTGCGATCCGCAAGGCGATCTCCTTCGATGCGGAGAGCGGCGAAGCGCGTGCTCTTGGGGCGATGATCGAGAGCGAGCTGGCGGAGAGGTCGCGGCGCTCTCAGGTCCAGCATCTGGTGGACAGCGCGCGTGAGGGGATATCGCGGCGGCAGTTTGGGGACGCAATCGACTCGCTGCGCAAGGCTGAGGAACTGGATCCGGCCGACTCCAACGTTCGTGAGCTGCTGCAGTGGGCAAGGCGCGGTAAAGAGCAGGAGCTACGGCGCAAGGAGCTGGTCGACTTAACGGAGGAGATCGAGCGCGCTCTGCGCGCTGAAGACTTTTCCTCCGCATTTACGATCTGCGAACTCGCCATTTCAAAGTTCCCCAACGAGCAGACATTGCGGCGGCTGCACTCGATTGCAGAGCGGCAAAAGGAAGTCGCGGAGCGCCGCCGGTATGTACAGGATCAGAGCCTGGCGGCCCGGGACCTGATGGACCGCGGGGACCTGGATGGCGCCATCACCCAGCTGGAAGCGGGACTGGCGAAGATACCAGCGGAACCAAATTTCGAAGCGCTGCTGACGCATGCGCGGAGGTTGCAGCGGGAGCGCGAAACGTCGCCGGAAAAGCATTCCGTGGAAGTCACGGCTGGTGCGGATCGGCAACTTAACCGCAGCCGGCTCACGGAAGACAGCGCTGTTCTGCGGAAAGCGCTCGATGAGCGCGAACTGGTTGAGTACCTGGAAATCCTGGCCGTGAATCTGACCAGGGCGCTTGGAAACATCGATCCCGACGAGCAGACGCGCAGGATGTGCGAGCCGCTGATCCAGGAAGTGCGCGCGCGCAAAGAGGCAAAGCAGCAGACCGTCGCGGAACTGGAACAGTTGCGCAGGACGGTATCCCCGTCGGCCGATGCAGCGCTCAGGAATCGAGCAGCGGGCCGGATTGTCGAGGCGAAAGCTGCCTTTCCGCGCGAACGCGACATCCGCGTAATTTGCGATGAGATCAGCAAAGTTCTGGATGCTGCGAAGGAAGAACGCGGCAGAGTCGTCGCCGAATTGTCCGAGATGGCGAAGGATCTGGGCACGGCGTCTCTTGCCGACGCAAAGGACACGCTCACGCGCGCACTGTATCTTGCAGGACCGCATGCAGCCGAGCCACAGGTTGGAGCGTTAATTCAGCAGATCACGTTTGAAGTGGAGCGCCGGGAGAAGCGGTTGCAATCGCGCATTTGCGAGATCGGCAATCTGGAGCGCATGGTGGCCGACGCTCCTTCGCTCGAGTCGATCTCGCAGCTTCTGCAAAATGCGATTTCGGTCAGTTCGCCGGATGCTGAAGATCCTGCTGTAGCCGGCGCACTCAATGCGATGCGCTCGGCGGCCGACGAAAGACGACGTGAGATTTCCGATTGTCTGGCGGAAGTGGAAGAGATCAGCAACCGCGCGCTGACGGCTCTGAACGTCGAAGGGGCGGAGCAGCTTTTAGAAGAAGCGAAATCAAAGGCAGCGGCTCACCCGAACATCGACGAGATTCAGCGGGCGATCGTGCGCGTGACCGCCCAGGTTCGCGGGCGGCGTGTGGAGCACGACCTTGTGGCGAACGAACTGCAGTCGCTGACCAGGTCGGTTGGCGACGAAAACGCTTCGACGGTCGAGCTGGATTCAATCGGTCGTCGCGCTGGGGAGGTCCAGGACAAATACTCGCAGGAGCGCACGATCCTTTCGTTGTGCCGTGAACTGGAAGCGTCGGTGAAGGCTGCCCGCGACAGGCTGCTGCATGCCGAGATCGCGCGCATTGCCGAGGAGCAGTCCCGATTCAGCGGCCAGGCGATGGGGGATACGCAGGCGATCGCATCGTCGGTACGCAAGCTGCAGGATCTGGTGCAGGCGTTTCCGGATAGCGTGGAGCTTCGATCGTTTTTGCTCAAGGCGCAAGAGAGTCTTTCCCGCACCGAGCGCACGCGTCGCGAAACGGCCATGCAGACGCAGCAACAGGGGTTGGCGACGCAGACGGGGATATTGCCTGAGGTTGAGGCCGCGAAGGGTTCCGGCCGCAGACGGGCGCTGGCAGCCATCACGGCTGCGACGGTACTCGTGGCTCTGGGGTTCGTAGGGTGGACGACTTACAGGCACTCTGCGAGCCATTCGAATTTTGCGCTAACGGTGGAGACCTCGCCCGCAGGAGCGGAAGTGCAGGTGAATGGGCAGCGATGCGCGAGCACACCCTGCACGTTTCGGCTGCCTGCCGGGTCCAGTTATGAGGCCGACGCGCAACTCGCTGGGTATACAGGGGCGCAAAAGACCGGCACGCTGACGGAGGACAATCGTCTCGTACTGGAGTTGCAGAAGCAGCAGGCGACGGCCGCACCGGTTCCGACGCCGGAGCAGCAGCCCGGGAAACTGATCATCAGCGGACTGAAGCCGACCGACCGAGTCTTCGTGGATGAGTCTCCCATGAATCCGTCGAACGATCGGAGCGGATGGCCGGTCAAGGCGGGATTTCACAGGCTGAAGCTGATGGACGGCAATCAGGAACTGGTGGCGGATCCACGGCAGTTCCGGGCGAATGCCTCGGTGACTCTATCGCGCGCGGAGTTCAAGGCTCCTGCGCCGGCGACTTCGCAGGATGACGTTGCGTGGAATCGTATTGCAAGCAGCCAGGACATCGGCGCGTGGCAGGCGTTTGTGCGGACCTATCCGAACTCGCCGCGGCGAGCCCAGGCCGAGTCGATTCTCGAGGAGCTGTACTGGTCGCAGGCGGCGAAGGCAGCCACCGTTGCCGGTTACAAGCAGTTCTTGTCGAAGTACCCCTCGCCGCAGGGGATTCACTACAGTCTGGCGAACTCAGAGATAGACCGGCTGGAATGGCAGGGTTTGCAGAACTCGACCGACGCTTCGCAGTTGAACGCCTTCCTCGGGCGTCATCCGAACGGGCCATACCACGGCCTGGCGATCGATCGTCTGGACGACCTCGCGTGGAATTCCGCCAAGTCTTCGGGAACGCTCGACAGCTTTCGCGGGTACCTGAGCAGTCACCCCAATGGGAGGCACCGCGATGAGGCAAACGGCGAGATTGCGCAGCTGACGAAGCCCGAGCCTCAAAAGCCGTCAGAACCTGCTCCGGTACGCGCGCCAGTGCCGGCTCCAGGCCCGGCCACCGGCAATGCGGAAAGCGATGACGCATCCATTCGCCGCATTCTGGACGGATACCAGGATGCCTACGAGTCGCGGAGCATCGAGAAGCTGCGCGCGATCTGGCCGACGATTAGCTCCTCTCAGGCAAGTATCCTGAGCCGCCTGTTCCGCGACAACGATCAGATTCGCGCGCCCTACAGCATCCTGAATCAGAAGATATCCGGCGATGAAGCCCGGGTCACGATTCAGCAATTCATGCAGCTGGGTGGAAGGAATCCGCGACCCGCCAGGATGACGATCGTGCTGAAGCGGAATGCGGCGGGGAGTCCCTGGACGATCAGTTCGATCCAGTAAAGTTTCAGTTGGCTACCAGGAACAGGCCTTCCCGAGGGCATACCCGTCGTTGAAGGTGGCAGCGACGCTGAGGAAGAGCAGCGGAATACCAATTCCCTCGACTGAGCTTACGGCGCCGACCCCTGCTCCTGCTATGTCCAGAGCGATCTTCGTCACGGTCAAGGAACACTCGTTAAGCTCGATCCCGTATTCCCTTGCAAGTGTTACAAGCCGGTCAAGGAAGGGCGCGGCAATTCCGGCTGCTCCGGAAACTCTTACGTCCTTCAGGACTCTAATGCTGTTCACCAGGTTCATTGCGGCCGCGTTTGGAAGGACTTTGTTCGCGTTTGCGATGCTGTTCAGGGCGGCCAGAACATCGTGCTGGTCCTTGAGTTCCCTATATACGGCCTGACAGAACCAGGCATAGCGATTAGCCTTTTCCTCCGAAAAACCAAGCTGCTTCAGCCCCGCGCGAATCATGGAATAGGCTTGGAGCGGGTCATCCATTCCGATATAGCTGTCGATGGGCCTCTTTGTTTCCGTCGGCATGCGATCTCCAGGATTCTCCTGCACTTCAGAACGTGTACGAGACGCCGGCGAGCGGCGAGGGCTTGAAATGAAGACCGGCATCGTTGACGCGAATGAGGCAGTTGCCAACGAACAGGAACTTTCTCGCGCGAATCTTGCCGCCGAGGGAAACCGATTCTTCGTTCACGGTCGAGACGGACGGTTGTATGTCCGTGTGCGTGTTGCCGCCGTAATCGGTCCTGTTCGTCGCCTTGATCCGAGATGTATTCAGCAGGGAATTGCCGAGGAAGTCGGCCGAGAGCCCGAGCCAGCGCAGGCCGGGAAGAGAGGTATCCACCCCGGCGTAGTAACTGAGGACATCGGGAAGATGGTCTTTCGCGACTGGCTGGCTGGTGACGTCTCCGGCAAGGACTGAGGTGCCGTTGCCTTCGAAACCCGCGCCACCGTGCGGTGAAATCCGGGCGGAATGAGAGACGATGAAGAACGGACGAATGCCCCACGTCCCTGATCCCAGGAAGTTGTACGCATCCCCCGTGGGCAGGCGCAGGTCAAGACCGACGGCGACGGAGGACTTTTCGTTATCCGATTGCCAGGCGACGAATTTGTTGCGGATGCGGATGTCTCCCAGGCCCTGGGCCGAGCCGTGGCTGCTGAAGATCGCGTTGTAGGGGCTCAGATACGTTTCGCTATCGCTTTTCGCGACGGAAGCGAAGGAGTGATTCACCGGCGGCGGCTCAAAGTTAAAGATCGCGGCATTGGACACCATGTTCATGCGAAGCTGCACGATGGGCACGGCGATCGACAGATCCCATTTGCCATTGATGCCGTAGGTCCCCACGACAGAGAATTCGTTCACCATCAGATTCATGTGGTTCTGAGTGGCGATCACGTCCTGCGTGTAGACCGGAACGAACTCGCCTTCGCTGTTGGTGATGCAGGGAACGCCGGTGACCGAAGGATCTCCGGGGCAGGGTTCGAACTCGTGCGTGAAGACCGCGCCAAAGTTGCGGAGGTTGATGTTGTCAGCTTTATCGAAGTCAAAGTATTCGTAATTGAGACCGACAAACAACGTATGCCTCCCGATGGTCTCGGCACGGTCGGCGAGCACAGGTCCCAGACCGATCGACTCCTGCCACACTCCGTTCTGAAACGTGACGCCGGAGACCGGGGCCGCCAGGGGAACCTGGCTCAACTGGAGGCCGATCTCCGCATTAATGGGTCGGAAATCGGAGATGCTCGAGGCCTGAAAGTGCGCTTCGTGGCCGGTTGTGGCATTCAAGGGGCCGCCATTGTTGGATCCGACCAGGCCACCAGGACCATACAACTGGGGGATCAGGCAGAGCATGTCGGAAGACGAGGTGGCGCCGGACCCCTGCAGGCCTTGCGTGGGGCATGGACCCGCCGCCCATGCGGACGCGGCAAAGAGAGCGAAGGCAGCGAAGGTAAGCGGCTTGAGAGATATCACGCATCATCTCCAGTTCTGTTTTGATTACGACGGCACGACAAGGCCGGAAGAAGACAGCCCGCGGTCCTCCGACGCGCTGGTCAGACGGCGCGCCGGAGGGTCTTAAGGCGTGACCTTAATACAGACAGTTTTGCTGTAGGTCTGGTTGTTGACGACCATGCTGGCCGTCAGCGGCACATAGGCATAGGTGAAGTTCTGGCTGTCGGCCGCGGGGCAGGCGTTCGACGGGAAATTTGAGAAGAACACGTACAGCGGCGAGGTGTAGGTGACGGTGAGCGTATTCGTCAGACTGGAGCCCGATGGAGGAGTGATGGTGCCAGGTCCGTCTTTCGCGGGGAGTTCGTCATTGTCACCGTTGCCGCACTGGTCTCCGTCCTGGTCGTCTGCATTGATACATCCAACGGTCCACGAGACAGCGGTTCCACCGGGCACGTGCGCCAGTTGAGCCGAGAAGGACTGGGTGTTGCCGCTGGTGCAGGTCGTCGAATTCACGGTGCAAAGCGTGGTGCCTGACGGCGTGATGGTGATCGTCGGCGAGGCAGTGACGGTGACCGATGCTGAGCCTGACTTGCTGGTGTCTGCCTGCGAGGTGGCGATCACATTGACGCTGGCCGACTGCAGGGAATCCGGAATGCTGCTCGGAGCGGTGTAGAGCCCGCCAGCTGTGATCCCGCCGCAGGCATTTGGATTGTTGTTGGGATCGCAGGTGAGATTCGTGCTCGACATGGACCAGGTCACGTTTGGGTTATTGCTGGGCGTGACGGTGGCCTGGAATTGCTGACTCTGACCAAGTGTGAGAGTCACCGGTGTTGGGCTGACAGAGACAGAGATCGCCGTGCTGGGCAGCGTGACCGTTACTGATGCGGATCCAGTGATGGTCGAATGCGCTGTGGAGATGGCGGTGATCGTAACGGTCGCGGGCGACGGCACAAGCAGGGGTGCCGTGTACAGACCGCTGGAATCGATCGTCCCGACCGTCGAGTTACCGCCGTCCACGCCATTCACCTGCCAGGTGACGGTCTGCGGGAGTGTAGATGGCGAAACCGCCGCGGAGAACTGTTGTGTCTTTGCAATCGCGACGCTTGCGCTGGGAGGGGTGATGTTCACGCTGGGGGTGGTCGTCCCGATGCTGACGATCGCAGAGCCGAAAATGCTGGGCGTCGTGTTCGAGTACGCCTCAACAGTGACATAGCCCGCACTGGGAGCGGGATCGGGAGCGGTATAGACCCCGGTTGGCGTAATGGTGCCGTTCGTGGAATCGCCGCCGGTTACGTTATTCACTTTCCAGGTGACGGTGTCGTTAGGAATGGTGGAAGTGGCGGTGAATGTCTGGCTCGCGAAGGGTTGCAGGGTGACAGCGGGAGGCATGACCGTGACTTCGAGCAAGGGCGTGATGGTTACGTCGGCAGAGGCGGTCGAGGCGGGATCGACGGCGGAAACTGCGGTGACGGTTACAGTAGCCGGGCTCGGGATCACCGCGGGAGCCGTATAGAGTCCGGATGCCGAGACGGTGCCAAGGCTCGCGTTTCCTCCCGAGATCCCGTTCACCTGCCAGTTCACTGGAGTGTTGTTGCTGACGGTGGCCGTGAACTGTTGTGTCTTGGTCGCCATCACGCTCGCTGTCGGTGGCGCGATGGTCACGACTGGAGTTGCGAGGATAGTCACGGAGGCCGAGGCGGCGGATGCTGCATCGGCTACGGAAATTGCCGTGATCGTCACCATCGCTGGACTTGGTACGACGGCCGGCGCGGTATAGAGCCCCGTGCTCGTGATCGTGCCCACGGTGGTGTTGCCGCCGTTGACTCCGTTTACCTGCCATGTCAGGTTTGTGTTGCCTGCGTTAGTCACCGTAGCTGTGAACTGCTGTGCATTTCCGGTAAAGACGTTGGCGGTCGCGGGAGACAGGCTCACCGTTGGCGCGGGGATCAGCGTCACGGTTGCCGTCGCGATCGTGGAGGTATCCGCAGCGGCGGCTGCGGTGATGGTGACGGTCACTGTGCCCGAGGGGCTGTTCGTGGCTGGATGAAATGCCGTGGTGGTCGGAAAGGTGCTGGGAGCGGTGTACAGCCCAGTCGGTGAGATCGTTCCGAAGGTGCCGTTGCCGCCGACGATCGAATTCACCTCCCAGATAATCGTGGTGTTCGACGCATTCGAGACACTGGCGGAGAACTGAGCGGTCTGGCCCGGCAGCAGAGTCGTATTAGCAGGAGACGAAAGCGCCACCGACACGAGGGTAGGCGCGGTCAGCTGAAATTGGGACGTACAGCCGTTGAGACCAAGGACCGACAACACGACAGCGAGGCGTACAAAACGTCGCAGCATGCATGCTCTCCGGGGGAGCTCTGGGTGGTTTCTGGTTTGCGGGGATACTTAGTACGATGCACGCTATAACAGCCTCAGGCGGTTGTCAATGAGGTTGCGAGTTTAGCGTTGCCGCATTCTCGCGTGAATTTTTTGACGGCACGCAGAATGAATGCTGGACAATGGGGTGGCAATCGCGGAGGATGGAGCGATTCAGCCTCATCGATCGAGTTCGGTTCCAGGGAGGAGCGGAAATGCCGTTACAGGTTTGTATGGGAGCCATGATGCAGTGCACGTTTGGAGTGGCTCCGAGTTCGCTGGTGGTGCTTCCAACAAATCGAGTGATGACCGATAACGTACCGGATGCGAACATCATGGATCACATTCCGCTGGTGAACATCATGCCCTTTGGGATGTGTATGTCGCCCGCGAATCCAACCGTTGCAGCGGCTACAGCGGCGGCAATGGGGGTGCTGACGCCGATGCCCTGCGTGCCGAACACGCCGGCCCCGTGGGTGCCGGGAGCGCCGACGGTTCTGCTGGGCAATTTTCCCACTCTGGACAATGCATCGCAGCTGATGTGCATTTGGGGCGGAGTGATTACGTTCACCACTCCCGGAGAATTTACGGTAGAGGTTCCCTAGTCGCGGAAATCTGCACGTACTTGATCCCGGCGACCGATCTGAATCCGTCTTGCCCCAAACCAGGATGGAAAGTCTCGATGACGAACGATCCAAATCTGCTGTTCGACTTTGCGGCTGTGACAGATATTGGCTGCGAGAGGACGAATAACGAGGATAGCTACGGCTACGATTCGGAGCGGAATCTTTACGTCGTTTGCGACGGCATGGGCGGCCGCGCTGCAGGTGAAGTGGCCAGCAGCCTGGCCGTCCGGACGCTGATCGAGGCGTTCGATGCCGCGTCCAGTGGTTCGGGTGCGGTCGAGGTGGCGACGGAAGATCGTCTGCATGCCGCGATGCTGGAAGCGAATCGGGTTGTCTATGAGACTGCGGCCAACGACGCGATGCTGCAGACAATGGGAACGACGCTGGTTTGCGTTTGCCTGGAGGGAAACCGGGCAGTGGTCGGGAATGTCGGTGACAGCCGAGCCTATCTGATTCGTAACGGCGTCTGCATCCAGATCACGATGGATCACTCGCTGGTTCAGGAGGCAATGAGGGCAGGACAGATGACGCCCGAACTGGCAGCGCTGCCTGGAGTTCAGTCGATGATCACGCGGGCGATCGGAGTGACGGCTTCCGTGGAACTCGATCTGTTTGCGGCCCAGTTGCTGGCCGGTGATTCGCTCCTGCTCACTTCGGATGGGCTGACGCGGTATGTCACCGCCGATGAAATCGCCGCGACGGTCTCGCAGGATGCGAGCCCTGGCGACTTATGTCGGGCGCTGATTGTGGCTGCGAAACAGCGAGGCGGAGCCGATAACATCACCTGCATCCTGTTGCACGCGGTGAAAGCGCACGCTGCCTCCGACGGGGAGGGGCGGCGCGGCCCGGCGGTTTCCTCGGACAGCATGGAAGCCTTTACGCCGATGATCTAGCCTGCTTGACCCGGGTTTGCTACTTGATGACCGGCGCAGCGCAGCTCAGTCCCATGAGGCCGTCGCCAACCAGAACGTCCGCCCCCGGACCGGAGAGCTCGAATACGGCTTTGCTCGCCGAAGCAGTACTCTCCCGGCCGGCTACCGTCGTCGCGCCGTGAATCGGGAAACCAACCGTGTACGTGCCTGATGCCGAACGCGAGATTTCCGCGTGCTGCAGCAGCTGGAAGAGTGCCCAGGTTCCCTGATACGGCTGAATCTCCTGACCGTCATAGGCCAGGGAGGCTTCGTGTGCGCCTGCCGCGTTCCATGTGAACTGCTGTGAGGTCGAACCAGGCGGCATACGCTGGCCGTCGATGATCAAAGTTGCACTCTTCACTCCGTTGCCGGGGATGAAGCGCACGTTAAACGTGAGCGACGGTGACTTCGCGTTCGCCGGATACATGGTTGAGCTGATGTGAGCCGCGCGATTGAAGTACGCAAGGAACCTCGGGTTCACCGGGCCGGGAGCAGTGGGGGCCTGCATGTATCCAGCACCAGCGGGAACGATTACTTTGTTCAGGCCTGCGTTGTAGGTCGACCACAACAGACCAGTGTCCGGAGCGAACACGGCGTTCACTTCGGGCACGCTGGCTGGCACCGACGAGTGGGGTGCAAACGGGTATTTGCTCAGGAGAGGATTGATGCCGCGGCACAGCGCCGCTCCGCCACCGTTCGCAGCGGCTCCGGGGCTGGGTGCCATGCGTGCAACGCAATCGACGGGAGCCTTGAGCAGTGCAATGAAGGTTTTTTCGGTGTGCGCCTGCTGGTCGACGCTGAAGGTCTGCGCAGTTTGCGCAACGGCAGCATCGGAATTCGACACTTCGGCGGAGACCGGGGCGAACGCATTCGCATCCGTCGTAATTGCCGGGTTCTGCGAAGCCAGATCAAGGGCGAGGCCGAGCTTCGTCAGGGCAGAGATGTAGTCCTTGTTGTTGCCGCTGCCGATCAATACGGTTGTGGCATCGGGATTGACCATCACCTGCGCCGGCTGAAACACCGTCTTGATCTGGGGGTCGGCGACCGCTGTGTTGTGGGACATGACGTACAAAAGTTCCAGCATGGGCGAACTCGGGCCGGAAAGGGCTGCGAGTTGTTTGGGGGCTTCTTTCGGACCGCCGCAGGAGGCGACGCGTGCGCTCGCCAGAAAAGCGCGCCACTGGTCGACAAAGTCCTTCGTGTACTGCGCAGAGAGATCTCTGCTGATGTTCGCAACGTTCAGATCGGCGGCTGCCTGATCTCCAAGTACCCAGCGCTCCCCCTGAGTGTACTTGTCCGGGTGCTGAATGGCGCTCTGCATGAGGTCAAAGCCGGTGCGGGTAAAGGCGCCGCGGACGATGTGGGCGTCGGATACGTAGCGCACAGCATCGGGATACTGGCGGTTGAAGTCAATCGAGGGGCTCGCCTTGTCAGCGTCGGCGAGCATATTTTGGTAGATGCGCGTCTCGGCGAGGAATTTCGAGAGATACATCTGGGCGTGCGTGACGAGTTGCGTGTCAGGCTGGATCGCGTACGGCGGATTGCTCCGCAGTTCGTCGCCATAGAAATCAATCTGCTTCTGCGCGAGCTCCCTCTGATCCTCAACCGGGCGTGAAGCGGCCCAGTACTGCAGGAAAACGGGGGTGAGGAATTTCGTCTGGCTCTTCTCGGGGTGACTGGTGGTGATCAGATAGGCCTTGAGGGGGTTGTAGGCGGCGAGATACGCGCCGGTGTCGCTGCTGGCTTGTGGCGCGTCAGGAAGCGTGCGGAGATAGCCGACGAAGCCCGCCTGTGCCGGGTTGAGGAACATCGGACGGAAATGATCGAAGTAGATCTGGCGGGCACGGGCTTCGAGCTTATCTCCCTGGTAGAGGCCATAACGGTAGCTCCACGGCACACCGTTGCGGTGGAAATCCTGGAGTTGAAGAATCACCTGGCGTAGCGAGTCGAGGTTCTTCAGATCGGTGAGGGCCGGCAGGGATGTCGCCTGGGGCGTTGCGGGCGGAAGCGCCTGCTGTGCCGCCGCGATGCGGTGCTCAAGGGCGGCGTTGTTGAAATAGGAGTCGAGGACGAGAATGATCCCCACCAGAAAGAGCAGGGCAAGCGATGCGAAAAGTATCCGGCGGAAGAGTCGAGCCGGGGCGGACTGCCGCGTAGGCGAGAGCGCGGTGGTATCGCCGAATACGACTTCCGGCAGGAGACGGGGCAGAAAGGTCCATTCGGGAACGCGAACCGAGGTGATCACCGGCGTCTGGCGACCCGCTGCAGCTTGCGTTCGCATCGCGGACAGGTTCATGAACTGGGTCGCGCCAGCGTCGGCGGCGACCGGTACTTCGACCGCGGCCGGCACATGGCTGGCTCGCTCGACCATGCGGGCCCGCACGCCGGTGAAATAGACGCCGCGGAGCCAGGGATTCGCGCTCAGCTGGCTGGGCTTGCACAATTCCACGAGGTATTGGCTGAGGGCCTTGCGCAGTTTGCCGAATTCACGGGGGAATTCATAGACGCCGGGAACGCCGGCTGGATCATTTTCTCGGTCGAGGTCTTCCACGCGAAACTCGCCGAGCCTGAAGACAAGCGCATCGAGCGCTCCCGCCAGCGTGCGCGAGGCCTCATCCGCGTAGGTACCGACGGAGGTTGGCGTCTGGGCCAGAGGAAATCCGCAGACCTGGCGGATTTCTTCATCGGAGAGATTCCGCACGAAGTTTTCGAAGTGCGGCACGCGATCGAGTTTGGTGACGAAGACATAGACGGGGACCTGAATCCCAAGAATGCGACTGATCTCGCGCAGCTGGTTTCCGGTGGTACGAGCCGAGGCCGTGAGGCTGTCGCCGCCGTCGCGCGCGAGGAGCTGATCGGAACTGAGGCAGACAATGGCCGCGCGTGCCGGCGTGCCGGCGCCGAACGCTGAGCGATACGCGGTGGCGCGGGTTCGGTGAATCAGGCGAGCGAAGAGGGAAGTGCTTTGACGGACGGATGAGCCGATTTCGATGAGAGCGCCGGGGCGCGTGAACCAGACATTGAGGAACTGTGTTGCAGCCGGAGAGGTGTCCTGGCCGGTGGTGCCGGCAAGCAGCTCGGGGTCGAGGCTCGAGCGCAGGATGGAGGTGGTCTTGGCTGCGCCCGATTCGCCGACAACGTAGAGCAGCGGCAGCTGATCGATGGTCTTGCCCACCTGGGCTGAGGCACGCAGCTTGCGGTTTACATCGTTGAGGACGTGATCGAGCTCGCTGGTGTTACCGCCGGCGCTGTCGCTGCCGGCTTCGGCCTGCGCCTTCTTCGAACGGTGGTGCATGATGAGGATGGCAATGGCAGCGCCGATCCCAGCCAGCATGATGAGTGAAGTGAACAGAATGTAGGCCAGCCCATGAAGATGCAGCAGGGTTCCGAGTCCGAAAGCGATGAGAGCCGCGACCAGCAAGACGAGAATCGCGATCACATAAACGAGCACAGGTCCCCCCGGATTGCAGGCGTCAGCCCAGATGCGAGGCGCCGGAGCTGAGGAGCAGCCAGGCGCCTGTGAAGGCAAGCAACAGAATTACGAAGAGCGCGGCGGCGGTAATTCCCAGTGCGCGACTCCAGCCGTCTGTGGGCAACATAGGTCGGACGGGCGGAATCGCGGCGGCGGGAAGAAAAATCGCCTGGCCGCGAATGCGGTCGATCTTCGCCCGGCACTGCGTGATGAGCGACTTAATTTCTGCACTGGTCCGCGACGCACCCCAGTTGCCGCCCTGCTGGCTGCCGGAGACGAAGTTGATGCTGGAACTCAGGGCGTATTTGCCCTTGAAGCCAAGGAGCATACAGAGGCAATAGACCTCGAGGCAGTCGGCGGTCTCGGGCGAGTCGGCTCGGGTGAGGAGGGTGCGAAGATGGTCGAAGAAGACCTCGCCGGCGCGGTTATGGCCGAACATCTCCTCCTGGAGAGGACGCTGCGCCCAGTCGGCGAAGGCGGGGTTTTGCAGCTTGAGGACGCTTTCGTCGAGCAGCGCGACGACGGCAAAAAACGCGAGCTGATTGGCGTCACTCGAGTAACCGAGTGACTTGGCCTGCTCCATAGCTGCGCGCAACGCAGAGCGGATGCTGGTCCGGAAATCCTGCGAATTGGCTGACGGCTGACGCTGCAGCGAGACCAGCCTGAGGATCATCGTGAACGCGTTCTCATAACAGGACGCGAGATTCTGTGTTTGAAGGCGTGCTTCCTGCATCAATTTCGTCTCCACACTCATGCGAACGCCTGGGGAAATGCGGCGGAACTCATCAGCCCGGATATGGACGAGCGGGGTACGGACTGTTTTGTGAATTCTCCAGAGCATACTCACTCCGGAGCTTGTCAGGGAAGTTGAATTTTATCCGACCGGGGTGGAATGCGTGGATGAGTTCGCAATTCGTGGGCTCAACAGAGTCACCAGTCCGGGGGGGTGCGAAATCGTGCTTTACTGCCAAAGAGCAGGGCGTGTAATCTTCGCATACGATCGAGCCCGGATGAAAACGAGCAGGAGCAGATGACTAAAGAGCCAAATCCAGGAGAACGGGAACCGGAGCAGTCGGACCCATTGGGCGCGACGGCCATGTTTCTCCGGGTGTTCGACCAGAAACCGCCCGAAAACCCAACGAATTCCAAAGTGGAGCCGCTGTTTGCCAGTACCGCGCCTGCACCCTCTTCGGCGCGCACGAATGGGCCAGCAACTACGCCGCCGCCGGATCCAGTAGCCGGCGCCACGGGGGAGTTTACTCGGTTCTTTCGGGAGCAGGCAGACAATGCGAGCGACGCTGCTCCAGCGGCTTCGAATCCGGCAGGATCAGCTCGGCCTGCGCCGGGGCCAGTGCCGCCGCCTGGCCGGCAGGAGCAGGGAGAGTTTACAAGGCTTTTCGTGAAGGGCCGGCCGGAACCGGCAAAAGTATCTTCTCCTCAGGCTGAGAGCTTCAGGCCCCCAGCGGCTTCAGTACCGGCCGCCGGAGGGAAAGGATTCTCCGCGCCAGGTATGTCTGACGCTGCCTCAGGGGAATCGAGTTTCACGCAACTGTTCAAGGCCACGCCCCAGCCTCCGGCGCCATTTGCTCCGACCTCATCTGCACCGCCTGCACCCGAACGGAGGCCGAGCGCAAGCGTGAATTTCGAGCCGATTCCGCAGGTTGAGCACGCACCGCAAAGTACGGATCAGAGCGTCACCAGCCTCATCGCGTCGCTGGGTTCTGCCTCGAGCCCGGCGGGGCGGCAGGAGCAGGAAGTCGTTCCGTATCGCGTGGAAGCACAGCCACGGTCGTTCGCACCCGAAGCGAAACCGGCGCCGCCGGCACAGGCTGATGCGGGCGGTGTGACGCAGTTCATTCGACGACTGGCCGATGAACCGCGTGCGCCCGTGCCCGACACGCCAGCCGAAGCGACGTTTGCTGCTGCGCCGGAGGTGAAAAGCGGCCCTGGCGAGTTCACGCGCATGATATCGAAAGCGGAAATGGATGCGGCGATTGGAGCGGCAGCAATCGCGCCTGCTCCGCAGGCTGCTCCTCACGCCGCGGCAGCCCCTGTCGTGCAGCCGATTGCTGTGGCTGCTCCGCATGTCGCTGTGCCCGTGCCCCCGAAGATCCCGAGCATGCCGGCTGCGGCTCCACCTGTTGCGGTAGCACCGGTTCTTCCGAAAATCCCAGCACCTGCGGTGCCGGCCATTCCTGCTCCGAAGGGCAAGCTGGAATCGATGGTGCCGTACCTGATGATCGTGAATACATTTCTGCTGCTGGTCGTCCTGCTGGTGCTGGTATTCCTGATTAAGGCTCATTAGCCGAGGCGATCAGGCCAGCAATCCCTTTTCGCGCAGCAGAGAATCAGGGCGCTCGAAGCTGTCGATGAGAATGATGCCCTGGGCTCGGGCCTTGCCGGCCCAGCGCGTGGAGTCATCTTCGCTGAACTTGAGGTCCATCAGGAATGCGACGAGTTCGTCATAGGTGTTCACCGTTGCGGGCTTCGTTGCGAGCCGACCCGCATACGGCACGAACATTAGTTCGAAATGGGGCCGCGCACCCTGTGATGCAGCAACAGTCGTGATGCGAAGATTCCCCACCACCTTCGGCATTTAGGCCTCCCTGGCTCTATGTATCCTGCGCGTAATCATCAGTCTGCCACAAACCTCGAGCGTCGGCGGCGAAGATTGTGCCGACTCATTGCGCCTGCGACGGCGGATTAGCGGTCATGAAGCCACGCTCAATGAGCGTGCGCACCATCTTCATGCTTTCGGCCTGCACCTTGTCCAGAGGAGCGCCAGACTGGGCGGCCATGTCCTGAACGACGGAGCCGAGAGTCCGGGAGCCGTCACAGCTCGCCAGAAAATTCGCCACCATTGGCTGCACGTCGATCTGGAATGGGAAGCCGCTGGTCAGGCGAAGCTTCAGAGCCTCAGAGTGCCAGCTTCCGTCCGCGGGTTTGCAGTATTGCTCAAGCTCGACATGGCTGGTCAGGGTGGGACGCATCGCGAGCATCTCGTCATCGGAGCCGTGTTCTCGCAGCAAATCGTGTGCAGCGAACGTCGCCAGGATCATTTTCCCCAGTTCACCGCTGGACGGGGTCGTCGGCACTTCCTCGATCCGAATGAAATTTCGACCGTCGCGGCGGCGCATCACAATCAGACCGTCGTGGATCGCTTCAACTTTCCGCTCGCGGTAGTAGTTCATATACTCGGCATAAAGCGATGCGTCCTGCGAAGTATCCACAGAGGTTTCCCGGATGCGGTGTTGCGCATATTCCTCAGGATTCTGCGTCAGGCCTTTCATCACCCAGGCATCGCAGCCCGTACCCTGGAGCCATTCAGCGATGCGTTCTTCCCACGACTGGCCGCTGACCTGAGCCCATTCGCATAGCATCTGCAGATATCCGTCCTCCTCAAGATGGGCGGGGGCTTCTCTGACCAGCCGACGGCAGAGTCCATCGAGTTCCATCGTGTTGTCACAAAAAACGTAAGAGGCCTGGGGCGTGATGAAGAACGGCGGGTTGGAGAGTATCAGATCGAAGCGCCTGCCGCTGACCGGAGCGAAACAATCGCCGCGCAGGACTTCGACGTTGTCAACGCCATTGAGCATCAGGTTGAATTGCGCGAAGGACACGGCCCGGGGCGTGAGGTCTGTCGCAACCACGCGATCGCTGAAGCGCGACGCATGGAGGCTGAGAATGCCGCTTCCCGTGCCGAGATCCAGTGTCGCGCGCGATTGGCGCTGGATTGAGAACCGGCGCAGGAATTTGCTGGTTGGGTTCGGCCAGAGCACAAGGTCCGCAACTTTGCGCTCGAGAGCATCCGGATGATCGGCGGCGACGAGGAAGCCGTCGAAAGGAAGCAGCAGGACCGGAGCGCGAAGATCCTTACGGTCGTCCTCCAGCAGGCCGGACTCGATGAGAAGCGAGAGGAATTCGGTTGACAGCACCTCTTCCGCGTACCTGCGTTCCTGCGGCATGCCAAGCCAGAACCAGCGGAGCAGTGCGTTCAGTTCGGAAGGCGTCGATGTTCGGTCGAGCAGACGGGCGCGATTACGGAGCTCCCGCGATGGCAGTTCCGCAGCGCCAAGTTGTTTCCGCAGAGTTGGCTCATTGTAACCAGCCGCTTCGAACAACGTGCGGAGGCGGCGGAAGGCGTCCGAAGTCAGGAAATTGAGCATGAGCTAGTCCACATTAACACCATGAATTGAGCATCGCGTGATGGAGAGCGGGTCAGCTATCGCGATTTTCAGTGCGGCTGCAGCAGGGATCGGCCCAACTCCACAACCTCAGTGACACGCGCATGGTTTCCGAATGTGTATGGCTGTAGGCGCGTCCTTACGACGACAATGCATTTGCGATTTTGGCTTGACCCGTTTTCCAACGCTGTGCTATCAACAGTCACGCGCGAAAACGTCGGTTTCCACAGATGCCAACGGGTCGTGCCTTTTGGCAGTACCGTTTTCCCCGAAATTGCGGATTCATAACTTCTGCTATTAACGGCTTCGTGCGGGCTGTTCTGGCTCGAACGCGAACGTATCGGCCGCCTCCGGACGGTCTCATGAGGAGTGTTCTATGGCAAAGCAAAGTGCACAGCACAAACTGGATCGGGTACGACCTCCGAGAGTGCAAATCACCTATGACGTGGAAGTCGGCGGCGCGATTGAAATCAAGGAACTTCCGTTCGTGGTTGGAGTTCTGGGAGACTTCACCGGAAATCCGGAGCAGCCGCTTCCCAAACTGAAAGATCGTAAGTTCGTTGAAGTGAACCCCGACAACTTCGACACGGTGCTGGAAGGTATGAAGCCCCACCTTTCCTTCGCCGTTGAGAACAAGCTGAGCGACGATCCGAACGCGGCGAATCTCAAAGTCGATCTGAAATTCCGCAAGTTCGATGATTTCGAGCCTGCCAATGTGGCGAAGCAGGTAAAGCCATTGAAGGAGCTGCTCGATTTGCGTACGCGGCTCAGCGACCTCCGCGGATCGCTCCAGGGGAACGACAAGCTGGAGGAACTGCTGC
Source organism: Acidobacteriaceae bacterium (assembly GCA_035273225.1). GTDB lineage: Bacteria > Acidobacteriota > Terriglobia > Terriglobales > Acidobacteriaceae > Palsa-343. Next base: position 34,037 of record DATEPN010000336.1, read on the forward strand.
TCGAGGCCGTCGGTAATACTGAAAAGCTCGGAAAGCTGAAGGACGAGATCGGCCCGGAGGGATCCAATGCCTGAAACAGCAAATGCAGCCACGGGTGCAGTGGTAGAAGCCCAGGAGTCAACGAGTCTGCTCGACCAGATTGTTGAGCAGGGCCGCTTCGGCGCGGAGCCTTCCGCTCGCGAACGGGGCAAGGACCTGGTGAAGGAATTTGTCGCCCAGGTTCTCGAAGGCTCGATGACGATTGCCAAAGATGCCGAGATGATGATCAACGCGCGCATCGCCCAAATCGATCATCTGCTCTCGATCCAGCTGAACGAGATTCTTCACCACCCGTCGTTCCAGAAGCTGGAAGGCTCCTGGCGCGGGCTGAAGTATCTGATGGAGAACAGCGAAACCGGCGTGGGTTTGAAGATCCGGATGCTGAACGTCACCAAGAAGGAACTGCTCCGCGACATCGAAAAGGCGCCGGAGTTCGACCAGAGCGCTCTGTTCAAGAAGGTCTATGAAGAAGAGTACGGCGTATTTGGCGGCGCTCCGTTCGGCGCGCTGATCGGCGATTACGATTTCGGCAAGCACCCCGAAGATATGGCGCTGCTGGAAGGCGTTTCGCACATTGCTGCGCAGGCTCATGCTCCCTTCGTGAGCGCGGCGGCTCCCGACCTGTTTAACATGGAGAGCTACACGTCGCTGGATGCTCCGCGCGACCTGGCGAAGATCTTCGACAGCACGGAGTACGCGAAATGGAAGTCTTTCCGGTCCAGTGAAGATTCACGCTACGTGGCGCTCGCGTTGCCGCGCACGCTCGCACGTCTGCCGTACGGGGCGGATACCAAGCCGATCGATGAGTTCCGCTATGAGGAGCATGTCGACGGCACGGACCACTCCAAGTACCTGTGGATGAATGCCGCATATGCGGTCGGCACCAAGATGACTCAGTCGTTCGCGATGTACGGCATGTGCGTTGCGATGCGCGGCGTGGAAGGCGGAGGCCTCGTCGAAGGCCTGCCGACGCACACGTTTGCCACTGACGAGGGCGATCAGGCGCTGAAGTGCCCGACCGAAGTCCCGATCACGGATCGCCGCGAGAAGGAACTGGCCGATCTGGGCTTTGTCCCGCTGGTGCACTGCAAGGGCACGGATTACGCCGCGTTCTTCAGCGTACAGAGTTGCCAGAAGCCGAAGACGTACGACACCGACTCGGCCAATGCCAACGCGCGCCTTTCCGCTCAGTTGCCCTACATCATGGCCGTCTCGCGGTTCGCCCATTATCTAAAGGCGATGATGCGCGACAAAATCGGAAGCTTCATGTCGCGCGAGGAGGCGCAGACCTTCCTGAACCGCTGGATCACGAAATACGTGACCCCTGATGATTCAGCATCGCCCGCAACGAAGGCCGAACGTCCGCTGCGCGAGGCCCGCATCGATGTGACTGAAGTGCCGGGGAAGCCAGGCGTTTACCGCGCTGTCGCCTTCCTGCGGCCGCACTTCCAGCTCGATGAACTGACGGTATCGCTGCGGCTGGTTGCTGAGCTGCCTGCGCCGGCGAAGTAAGTAATCGTTCCGCTTCAGTTTTGATTGGGGCGGCAGCTCGCTGCCGTCCCTTGTCTGCACGCTGTTGAACTGAGCTGTCAAGGAGAACGCAATGGCAGTTAATGCATACCTGATTATCGATGGCCGCCCTGGACCGAGCACCAGCAAGAAGGATGCTATCGATATTCTTTCGTTCAGCTTCGGAGCCAGTCAGACTTCGGTCATTGGCGTTGGCTCCTCCGGAGGCGAAGCACGTTCCGGGCGTGCCAACCTGCAGGATATATCCATCATGAAGGTGGTCGACAAAGTATCGCCGCTTCTGTTTGACGATTGCGTCACCGGCAATTATCTGAAGAAGGTCGACATCATCTACGACAAGCCAATGGGCGATAGCCAGGAAGACTACTTCAAAATTCACCTCCAGGACGCCCTGATCACGTCGATCCAGATATCCGGCTCCAGCGAGAATCCGGTTGAATCGGTCACCTTCGCCTACAGCAAAATCAAGGTGAGCTACAACCCCGAAGAAGACGGATCGCTGAAGGGCTTCATCGACAAGGGCTTCGATGTGCTGAAGCTGAAGCCCTGGTAATCAGAGAAAAAGCAGGCGAACGGTGCCATCCAACGCCACAGAGCTGTTCAGGGCCGGGAAAGTGCGGGAAGCAGTGCAGGCGCTCACGTCGTATTTGCGCGACCACCCGTCGGACACTGCCCAACGCACTTTCCTTTTTGAACTGCTGTGCTTTGCCGGAGAATATGCCCGCGCAGAGAAACAGCTGGCCGTTCTTGCAGACGGAAATCAGGACCGCGAAACCGGCGCGATCGTGTATTACGCCGCGATTCACGCCGAAAAGACGCGGCATGAGCTATTCGGGAAGGGGGAGTTCCCTGCGGCTCCCTCTGCTTCTCCTCCGGGCCGCCTGAACGGGAAACCATTTACGGATATCCGCGACGCGGATCCGAACATCGGGCCGCGTCTCGAAGTTTTTGCCGCTGGATCATGTGTGTGGCTGCCCTTCGAGCATATCGCTTCGGTGCAGATGGATCAGCCTCGCAGATTACGCGATACGTTGTGGGCTCCTGCCCTGGTGCAGGCCGCGCCGAGCTTCAAAGGCATGGATCTCGGTGAAGTACTGATTCCTGCCATTTATCCCTTTTCCTGGAAGCACGACGACGAGCAGCTGTGGCTGGGCCGCGTGACGGAGTGGTTCGCAGACGACCAGGAAAGAGAAATGCCGGCCGGCCAAAAGACGCTTCTCGTCGATGGCGAAGAATTTCCGTTTCTCGAGGTGCGCTCGCTGGAGTTCTCTCAGCCCGCGGAATCTGCGCTTGAGTCCTCAGAGTAGGTAAGCTGTTTTGCCCGGTTCTTATGTCTCTCTTAGAAGAAATTCTCGTTCCTATTCCCGGTGACAATCCGAGCGGCATCGATCTGCGCTACGACACGAAGCTCCTGATCTATGACAAGGTCAAGGAGGCGCGGCGCCAGGAGGACGAACTCGCGCAGGGCGATTGGCAAACGGAGCGGAAGCTCGCCAACTGGCCCGCAGTCATCAAGCTGACTCGGGATGCGCTGACGAAGACTTCGAAGGATTTGCAGCTGGCCGCGTATCTGAGCGAGGCGCTGCTGCAGACCGCGAGTTTCGCAGGTTTGCAACAGGGGCTCGAAATCACGCATGGACTGCTCACTGAATTCTGGGAGACGGTCTATCCTCCCGCGGAAGATGGCGATCTTGGGTTGCGTGCGAAGCCACTCTCATGGATTGGGCTGATGCTCGACCTGCCGATTCGTTCAGCGCCCCTGGCCAACGCCGGGTACTCGCTGCTTGCGTACAAAGAATCGAAGGCGGTTGGGTATGAGGATCAGCTCAAGACCGACAAGGATCGCAAGACGAGAGCGCAGTTACTGCAGCAGGGCAAACTGGCGCCCGAGGTATTTGACAAGGCATTTGCAGAGACGCCAAAAGCCTTCTATTTCGATGGCGAAAAGAATCTGGATGCGTGTCTGGAACTTGTCGCCAGGCTTGACACGTTCTGCGAGGAACGATTCGGAGATGATGCTCCCAGCTTTGGCAAGCTGAAGACCGCGCTGACCGATGTGCGGCAGGTCGTTCATCAATTGCTGGAGAAGAAGCGGGAGAAAGAGCCGGACCCGGTGGAAGAAGTGCCGGTCGCCGAAGCAGCCAGCGCAAACGGACAGGCCGAGGCGGGAGTGGCACCGGGGCCTTCGACAGGCGTGTTCAGTGGCGAGCCGGCGAATCGTCGGGATGCGATTGCTGCCATTGCCGCTGCTGCGGCTTTTCTGCGTAAGCAGGAACCATTCAGTCCCGCTCCGTATCTGTTGCTGCGCGGCCTGCGTTGGGGTGAGTTGCGCAGTTCACCCCGGCTCGCAGACAGCACGCTGTTGGAAGCGCCGCCGACCGAACTGCGACAGCAGATCAAGCGTATGGCCCTCGCGCGGCAGTGGGCGGAATTGCTGGAAGCGGGGGAGCGTGCGCTGGCGCAGCCGGGCAGCCGCGCATGGCTCGATCTGCAGCGTTTGTCTGTCACGGCATGCCGCGCATTAGGCGATAATCATGCGCCGATTGCCAATGCTATCGAGTCGGAACTTCGCACCCTCATCACGGATATTCCGGAGTTGCTCGAAGCGACTCTGCTCGACGACACGCCGGCGGCTAATCCTGAGACGCGGAAGTGGCTTCAGGAATTGTGTGCCGGTGCCCATCATTCCGACGAGGAGAAGCCTGAGGAAGGCGCGGAAGTTCCGGCGAAGCAAAACGGGACGCCCAGGTGGCTGGTCTCTGCTGTCGATCCCTACATGCTCGCCAAAGATGCGTTGGCCGCTGGGCAGGAAGAACGAGCTTTCGGACTGATGCGAGCAGAGATCGCGCGCCAGCGCGCAGGCCGCGCTCGCTTCCGCCGCACTATGGAGATGATCGAACTAGCCATCTCGGCGGGGAAGGACGGAATCGCGCAGCCCTTGCTCGAAGATATTGCAGCGGCCATCGAAACGCACAAGCTCGATGCGTGGGAGCAGCCGGAGCAAATCGCCAGCGATCTGAGAAAACTAATGCGCTACAGCAAGAAGATCCAGGGAAATGCCGGCGAGAAGCAGAAGATATTCGAACGCATCTGCAGGCTGGATCCGGTGCAGGCGCTGGGTGTGGAGTAACCGATGCCGCGAGAGCTGGGCGAAAGCACCATCACGATTTCGGTCCTGGATCGCCTCATCGATCAGGAGCCGGGGAATCGGCTGGAGAATCCGCTGAGCCGGGCACAGTCGGTTCGCATCCTGAAAACTGCAGTGCGGCGCGATTTGGAGTGGCTGCTAAATACACGCAGAATCGCCGACCCGCCGGACGAGGGGCTGAAGGACGTGAATCGGTCAGTGTATGTGTACGGCCTTCCCGACCTGTCTTCTTTTTCGGCCGCGCAGGCCGGTGATCGCAACCGCCTGATGCGCCAGATCGCCGCGACGATCAGCGTGTTTGAGCCACGACTCGCGAATGTGCGCGTGCTTTTCGTCGAGACTCCGGATGCAGGGAAGAAGGATGTTCGGCTGCGCATCGAGGCCATGCTGCGCATGGACCCTGTCCCGGAACCGATCTTCTTCGATACCGTGATCGATTTGAAGAGCGGCAATTGCCAGCTGATCGGGGGCGATCATGCGCGATGAGCTGCTCTACTATTACGAACGCGAACTCGATTACCTGCGCAAGTCGGCCGCTCAGTTCGCCGAGAAGCACCCGAAGGTAGCATCGCGGCTTGTTCTGGAGCCGAC
>DATEPN010000337.1:0-3458 GCA_035273225.1 Acidobacteriaceae bacterium
CTCGGATTCCACGCGAAGCCCTGCACCGCCTGCACGCGTTCCGTTCCCTTCGGCGTCGCTACCCAGTCGCGCTCCGCGTAGCCGCAGGGACCGCCCTGGTGATGCTTGGTGATCTCCTCCGCATCGCCTACAGCTGCGTACGCCTTTGCCGCCGCCTCATACAATTGCGCGGAAGTTGCCCCTTCGCGCGTCGCATGCAGCAGCGCGGCGTTAATGCGTGCGGACTTTTCGAAATTCGCCGCCAGTTCCGGCGACATGGTGCCGAAGTGAATGAACCGCGTAATCGAAATCACCATGCCCCACTTGCGCGCGCACAGATTCAGCATGCCGTAGTTTTTCAGCACGCCCGCACGCGGCACCGCATGCTTGTAGCGGAAAATCCGCTCATCGGTGGCCATCAGCAGCACCGACGGCGTAATGTGCTGCGCCAGCAGGTCCGCCGAGATGCGCGCCGCCATCTCGTCTTCGCTCACGCCCGGCTTTAGCCCCTTCAGAACCCGCGTCGTCGCCTCGGCCACAGCTTTGCCCACCGCGCGAAACCTCTCCACCTCAGCCTCGAGCAGCGGCACGCGCAACGAAGTCAAATCCACGAGCTGGAACCCCGCCTGCCCGGCATCCGATGCAATGGCCCCGCCGCCCAGTTTGCGCGCGAGATCGCCCGCGGCGTTCTCCGTCCACGGATAAATCGCCGGCTCCACGTCCAGCCCGGCGAATTCCTCATCCGCCAGCCGCGCCGCTTCGTTGTTGGAGGTGATGCAGAACCGCTTGCCTTCTTTCGTCACCAGCAACGAGCCAACCGCCGTCTCTTTCCCCAGCGGCACCCGCGCTTCCACGCGTCCGGCTGTCGCCCACGCGAGGTTCTCATGCCGGCTGATCAGCACTGCCGACCACCCGCGCTCCTTCATCAGCGCCTGCAGGCGTTCCTGTTTCGTTTCGATTTCGTGGCGAATCGCATCGGTCACGGCAGCCCTTCCTCTCAGGTGAATCGCTTTATTCGGCGTCATCCTGCAATCTATCGGGCCAGTCCGCTTCAGGCAAGTGAAGGCGTCCCTGGAACAGGGACTTCGGCGGTCGCCATGTCCACTTTGGGAACCAGGCAAAGACGCGCCGACAGCAACACCAGCGTGATCCACAGCAGGTCGGCGCCCAGCAAATGCATCATCTGCATCCACGTCGGCGCCAGCAGCCCCACATCCGCGACGCCCAGCACGTACTGCAAGCCCAGCAACAGGATCACGCCAAGCGCCAGCGGCCGCGTCTCCGCCGCATCCGGCCTGCGCAGCGCGCTCACCACCAGCCAGCAGAGAAACGCCCCCGCCACAAAACTGATCGCCGGATGCACCCAGCGGATCCGCAGCAGCCACGAGCTGCCGCCCGAGAAATCCTGCGCAATCGCCGTCATCAGATTGTGCGCCGGATAGAGCGTATCCCCCAGCGCCGCCAGCGATCCGGTCACTCCCACGATCAGCGTCGCCGCGAGCCCCGTCAGGGCCAGTCCTGGAGCCCGCAAGCCCACGCTGCCCCGCAGCGCCCCCGCTGTGCGGCCGAGGAAATGCGCCGTCAGGGCGAGCGCCCCCAGCAGCAGCAGCGTATTCGTCAGGTGCAGTGCCAGATACACCGCGCGTGCCGGGGACATATCCCGCGCCGTGTGCCCCAGCAGGACGAGCAGAGCGCCCAGCAGAGCCTCGTTCAAAGTCAGGATCAGTACGGCCGTCGCGCCCGCCCTCGCCAGGTGACGCCGAGGCATCGCCCAGAAGGTCCAGCCGAAAAGCGCCAGCACGCACACCAGATCCACGCCGCTGGTTGCCCGATGCGCCAGCTCAATCATGGTCGCCACTGCGGGATGATGCAGCACCAGCGTCCCGTTGCACAACGGCCAGTGCTCTCCGCATCCCGCGCCCGACCCCGTGGCGCGCACCGCCGCCCCCCATACAATGACAGCCACGTTATAGGCCAGTACGGCCCAGGCGAAACGCCGCAGCCCCTCGGTAGCCCGGAGCTCGGGAGCCCGGAGATTGGTGCGCGGAACCGTGGCAGAGATGCTCACAACATCTCCGATTTTAGTCCGCCCAGGCGCAACTCCGCCGCGCTCAGCACTCATCCTCACTATCTATGACCTGGAATCGGAAGTTCCTAACCGCTCTGCTAACCGGCGCCCTCGCCGCCACTCCCGCGTTCGCGCTCCCTGGCTTCTCGGGCCAAACCGCAGGCCAGGACGTGAGAAATGCCGGCCATGAAACGAAGAACGCCGCCCGCGACGCCGGCAATGGCGCGGCAACCGGCACCCGGCACGCCTACCACAAGACCAAGCGCGGAACGAAGCACGCGTACAACAGCACGAAGTACCACACGAAGCGTGCCGGCCGCCGTACAAAGAACGCAGCCCGGGGAGCCACCGAAGGCGCACAGAACCCGCAGTAGTCGCTAACCGGCCCCGCTGCCGCTCCGCCTAGCGGATCACCTTCAGCGCTGCCCGGAACAGCGCATCGAACCCTTCGCCCGCGGCCTGATCCTTCGCGACCGCCGTCTCGATCGCCTTCTGCGCCGCTGGCCGCTGATAGCCCAGGTTCACCAGGGCTGACAGCACATCCTCCGCTGCCGGAGCCGTCACGCCCGGCACCGGAGCCGCCGTCGCCAGATCGTCCAGCTTTTCCTTGAGCTCGACCACCAGCCGCTCCGCCAGCTTCTTCCCTACGCCCGGAATCCGCGTCAGCGTCGCATGGTCTTGCCCGCGAATCGCCGCTACCGTCCGCTCCGGATTGAGCCCACTCAGAATCGTGACGGCCAGCTTCGGCCCCACTCCTGAAACCGTGATCAGCCGCTCGAACAGCCGCTTCTCGTCGCGTTCCTTGAAGCCGAACAGCGCCAGCGTGTCTTCCCGCACCTGCGTGTAGATATAGAGCGATACCTCGCCGCCCTCGGCCGGCAACGCTGTAAACGTCGGCACGCTGATCGTTACGTCATAGCCAACGCCGCCGGCCTCGACAATTGCCTGTCCCGGCTGCTTCGCGAACAACCGCCCCCGCAAATGCGCAATCACAGATCGCTTCCTATCCCCTGCACCCTATCCCCTACTCCCTGTTTTTCGTCCACCGATCCACCCAGTCGTTCACGGTCTTATACCAGAGCTGCGAGTTCTGCGGCTTCAGCACCCAGTGCCCCTCATCCGGGAAGTACAGCATCTTCGATGGAACCTTCATCCGCTGCAGCGTGTCGAACAGCTGATATCCCTCGGACACGTCGAGCCGGTAATCGAGTTGGCCGTGTACCACCAGCGTCGGCGTTTTGAAGCTCGTCTCCGACAGCATCGGCGACCAGCGCCGGTACAGCTCCCGGTTCGTCCACGGCGTCCCCTTGAACTCCCATTCATTGAACCAAAGCTCCTCCGTCGTCCCGTACGCCGACTCGGTGTTGAACATCCCATCGTGGCTCACGATGCACCTGAACCGCTGCGTATG
>DATEPN010000338.1:0-4890 GCA_035273225.1 Acidobacteriaceae bacterium
CTGAAGAACGGCCGGAGCTTCGATCGCTACTCGGCTCCGCTGGTGGATTCACGCGGAGAGCACCGCGGCAGAATCTGGTATTTCCGCGACATCACGGCGCGCAAGAGGGCTGAAGAGCAGGTACAGTTCCTGGCGTATTACGATGCGCTCACGAAATTACCCAATCGCACGCTTCTGATGGATCGACTCGAGAATGCGCTGGCCGGGGCGAGGCGCAGGAATGAGAAGATCGCGGTCCTGTTTCTGGATCTGGATCGCTTCAAAGTCATCAACGATTCGCTCGGCCACGCTGTCGGCGACCTGCTTCTGCATGCGGTTGGCAGCAGGCTGAGAGGTTGCGTTCGCGAGCAGGACACGGTCGCCAGAGTAGGCGGGGACGAATTCATCATTGTGCTGAATGCCGTGGGGGATACGGCGGAAATCGCGGCTACGGCAGGGCGGATCGTCGATGCCATGACCCAGGAAATTGTGGTGGATGGCCATCCTCTGACAACCACTTGCAGCGTGGGCATCAGCATCTTTCCTGAGAACAGCAACGACGCCGGAACTCTGATCAAATATGCCGACCAGGCGATGTACTGCGCCAAGGAAAGCGGGCGCAATGCGTTTCATTTCTTCACCGACGCGCTGAACACGCAGGCGATCGAGCGCCACAGCCTCGAGAGCGACTTGCGCGGGGCACTGGAACGAGGGGACTTTTTCCTGCTGTATCAACCGGAGGTCAACCTTGTTTCGGGTGAAATTACGGGCCTGGAGGCGCTGGTACGCTGGCGGCATCCGCAGCGCGGCATCGTCGCTCCCGGCGACTTCATTCCTGTGGCCGAGAACAGCGGGCTGATTCTGCCGATCGGTGAATGGGTTCTCAGAGCAGCGTGTGCCCAGCTGCGACAGTGGCAGGACGAAGGCGCTCGCCTGGTGCCGGTGGCCGTGAACGTATCGGCTGTGCAGTTTCGCCAGGAAGGTTTCTGTTCTCTTGTGCGCACGGTGCTCGAGGAGACATCGATTCCTCCGGAGTGCATTGAGCTGGAATTGACAGAAAGCCTGCTGCTTTCCAACGAGTCTGTCGTACATGCGGTGCTGCGGGAGTTAAAAGAAATTGGCGTGCAGCTGGCCATCGACGATTTTGGGACCGGCTACTCCAGCCTGAGCTATCTTCGGCAGTTTCACGTCGACAAAGTCAAGATCGACCGGAGCTTCATTCATGACCTTGCCACCGATCGCGATGATGCGGCGATCACGGCTGCCATCATCGGATTGGGGAAGATACTCAACCTGACCGTGGTCGCTGAAGGCGTCGAGGAGGAAGCCCAGGTTTCGATTCTGCAGGAATACTCCTGCGACGAGGCGCAGGGCTACTACTTCAGCACACCGCGTCCTGCCGATGAGATCACAGAGAAACTGAAGCTGGGGACCATCGCGAGTGCGCCTTGCGCAGTTGCTTCCGGCGCCTGACACATGCTCGGAAGCAGCGCGGTTCGCTGATGGTACGCTGGCGCCAACTTCACGCATCCTCCCTATGGTAATCCGGAAGCGCTGTGAAGGTGCGCAACCGGGTGAAAGCCGCGCGCGGGCCGGATTATGAGTTCTGCGCTGAGGCGCTCCGCTAGACCTGAGGCTTACGTCCAATCGCGCAAAGCCAGCCCTTCTGGCGCTCCTCGGTGATTTGCACGTCTGTGAAGCCCGCTTGCCGGAAGAGAGCACGGTGATCGTCGATGCTGAGCCGCTGCGAGCCGAGCAGGCGCATCATCGGGCCGAGGAGCCAGTCATTGCCGCTGCCCCGATAGGACTCCGCTGCAATCATCAGCCGTCCGCCGGGCTTGAGCACGCGCAGGATTTCCCGCATATCCTTTGCAGCGTCCGGCCAGTAGTACTGCGTTTCGATCGCAGTGACGACATCGAAGAAATTGCTGGGGAAGGGCAGGTGCGAGACCGAGGCTTGTTCAATCCCGACCCTCTTCTGGCTAATCAATTGTTCGTTGTGTGCACGGGCAGCGGCAATGCTTCCATCGGCATAATCGACGCCGTAGACGGTTCCGGCCTTCTGCGCCAGCTTTTCGACGGTTCGTCCTCCCCCACATCCCACATCAACGACGGTGGCTCCGGGTGGGATCTCGACGTGCATCAGGGCCCAGTCCGTCAGCGCGGAGTGACTGGCGTTCATGATCCGGGCGAAGATGGGGCCGACGTAGCGGTCGGGCTTTTTGACCTGTCTGACCAGGTAGACAGCCGCGGCACCGACCAGCACAGCGCGTACGGCAATGAAAATGGCGTCGTGGACCAAGGGAACCTTCTGCTCCGGGGGATACGGGGAGAACGATGCGAGCATTGTAGGCGGTGAATTCCCGATCGACTACTCGGAAATTTCATCGGCCACGGAGAAGGCTGTTGCCGGAGTCGTGGAAACCGGCCTGAAACCGCGTCGGCTGAGCCGCAGCCGGATCGCAACCGCCACGAAGCTGACCAGGGTGGCTGCCTCGACGAAGATCTTGCCCCCGTCCAGCAGGTCGGGATGGCCGTCCTTCAGCGCCGGATCCGTGAAGATACTGTGCACAAACAGGAGCACCGCCGCCGGAAAGACGAGGTAGTGCAGGTTGCGCCACAGCGGACGGCCGATACGTGTTCGCAGCAGCGAAGAGATGAAGACAACGAGCAGCAGATAGAGCGCGCACGCTCCAACAAGATTCAGCGTCGGCTGCTGGGGCGAGTCAATCGGCCAGAGAATGTCATATACGCGGAAACGCGGGCTCCTGACGAACAGCAGCACGACGGGATGCATCAGCGTGAGGGCGACGGCGGCGTAGGCAGTCCACTGATGCAGCGCGAAGACATTGATGCGCCGATGCGGCCAGTGGCGCACCGGACTGTAGCGCAGGGCCATCAGCAAGCCGATCAGCAAATTGACCGACGTGGCTCCGACGGCTCCGAGCCCGAGGTACGCACAGATATCCAGCAGCGTCATGTGGTCGCATCCGCCGAGTGGATCGCGGTGTAGAGATGGACGTCAGCGGGTCAGCAAAAGTTCCGCCTTGCCGCTGCCGCTGCTGGACACTACTTCGCCGGTTCGAGGATGCAGCCGGGCGTGGACCTCGCGATCTCCCATTCCTCCTCATTCATATCCGGCGAGACTTCGGCGAACAGGGGCGTGCTGAGGTAGCGCTCGCCGGTATCCGGCAGCATGCAGAGAATGGTCGATCCCTTCTGCGCCTGCGCCGCGACCTGCAGCGCCCCGGCGAAGGTGCCGCCGGAGGTGATCCCGACGAAAATGCCTTCCTTCTTCGCCAGCTCCTTGCTGCAGCGCATGGCATCGGAGTTGGTGATCCGCAGAACCTGGCTGATCGCATTGGCCGAGACGACGTCGCCGGTGAGCTTTGGCACGAAGTCCGGGCTCCAGCCCTGAATCGGATGTGGCTTCCAGCTCGGGTGCCCAGCGCTCGGCGATCCGTCCTCGTTGCGCTGCTGCTCGATCCCGCTGGAGAGCATCGGAGCATCGTCGGGCTCGCAGACCACGATCTTCGTCTCTGGCCGCTCCTTCGCCAGCACGCGGGCCACGCCTTTCAGCGTGCCGCCGGTGCCGAATCCCGTAACCCAGTAGTCGAGCCGCTCGCCCTTGAAATCCCGCAGGATCTCCTGTGCGGTGGTGCGGGAGTGCATGTCGGCGTTCGCTTCATTTTCGAACTGCCGGGTGTAATACCACCCGTGCTTCTCGGCGAGTTCGACTGTCTTTTTCACCATGCCCACGGCTCGCGCCGATGCGGGCGTCACGACCACCTTTGCGCCCAGGAAGCGCATCAGCTTCCGGCGCTCGATACTGAAGGTCTCGGCCATGGTCACGACGAGCGGATAGCCCTTCGCCGCGCAGACCATCGCAAGCCCGATGCCGGTGTTGCCGCTGGTGGCTTCCACCACCGTCTGCCCGGGCTTCAGCTTGCCGGTGCGCTCCGCCTCTTCGATGACGCCCAGCGCAAGCCGATCCTTCACGGAACCGAGCGGGTTGAATGCCTCCACCTTGACGTAGAGGTTCACGTCCGGCGGCGCCAGCCGATTGATTCTCACGACCGGAGTGTTGCCGACGGTTTGCGTGATGTTTGCGAACTTGCTCATTCGCCTGACCTCCGAATGCTCGCCATTGTACAGGCGTGTCCAGGTCCTGTTGGCCCCTCCTGAACTCTGCATCCGAATCAGCTTGACACTTCGGAACATCGCGAATAGGCTGAGGCGTTGCCGGTATGAAAGCTTTCAAGTATGTATTTAATCCGGCAAACTACGAATGGATTGGGAGACCCTGGTGAACCGACGCGATCTGCTGAAGTGCATGGCCATTCCCGCAGCGGGAGCAGTCGTCAACGCCGTTGCGCGCCCGCTGTTCGCGGCCGAGCCGGTTCTCGGACCGGCCACAGAGCGAACACCCGCCCTCGCTGCATTTGAAAAACTCCGTTTCGGGTGCTGCTATCACTTCAGCGTCGACACGTTCGTCGACAACGGGGAATACAAGGTTGGCGCGGCACCAGCAAGCCTCTACAAGCCCACAAACCTCGATGTGCGGCAGTGGATCCGCGTGGCTCGGGATCTCGGCGCGAGGTATGCGGTGATTACGGCGAAGTTCTGGTCCGGGTTCTGCCTGTGGGATTCCAAAGGATACGACTACGACGTTGCCGCGACCAGCAACAAGACCGATGTCGTGGCCGCGTTCGTGGACGCTTGCAAGGAGTACGGACTGCGTCCAGGCTTCTATTACTGCATTATGGATCCACGCAATGAAGGGAAGTTTGACTGGGATGCGCCGATCAGCGACTCGTATTACCAGCTGATCCGGCAGCACATCAGGGAGTTACATTCGACGTATCCGAACACCTTCTACCAGTTATTCGACATTCCCTGGAAAGCCAGCCT
>DATEPN010000339.1:0-5746 GCA_035273225.1 Acidobacteriaceae bacterium
GGGGTCAGTCGAGGGTCCGCGCGTGAAGCAGTTCAGCGACGCGCTGACGGCCGCCGGCATTCACAACGTCTACTTTGAGTCTCCGGGAACGGCGCACGAATGGCTCTCGTGGCGGCGGGCGTTTGCAGACTTCGCTCCGAGGCTGTTTCGTTAGCGGCGAAGCGCGGCAGTACGCACCGAGTGATTCCGGTTGGGATAACTCGCAGCGGAGCACCCTGCGTGGCCTTCGCTGCGAGCGGCGAAGTTAGTCGCGCAGAACAGGCGGCGCAGACAGACGCTCGCCCAAAGGCAAGCTCTACCAATAACGGAGCGTAGCCTCTTCCTGCTCGCGAGGGTCATCGATTCTCAGGATTGTCTTGTCAGGACGCATCGTGACTCCTCATAAGATGTCGGCCGCCGCTATTGGTCGGAAGTCGCCGCCGCTGGTGCTTTGGGAGCCGGCGAAGCACTGCTCGCCGCCGGTTGCGTCGCCGGCACCACCAGATGCCCCGCCCGCACATCCGCCATCTCCGGCGCAGGCTTCTTCCCCGCCACCGCGGCCGGCAGCGGCTTGCCGCCAAACGCATCCGGAGCCGCCGGATTCGACCACAGCGCGCCCACATCCACCTTCTTCTGATCCTGAGCGATCAGCAGGTTGTTATGCAGCTTGCGCTGTTTGTTGACGTAGGCTTCGATAACGCGGGCGGCGATGGGGGCGGCGGCTTCTGCTCCCCAGCCTCCGTGTTCGTTGAGGACCACGACGATGATGTCAGGATTGCGGCGGGGCGCGATGCCAACGAACCAGGCATTGGCGCGCTCCGCGCCCTTGCCCAGACTCTTGACGCCGGCCGAGTGGTTGACGACCTGTGCGGTGCCCGTCTTGCCGCCGAAATCAATGCCCTCGAGGTGCGAGGCGAAGGCCGTTCCGCCGGGGCCGTTGACGGTGTTGTACATGCCGTCGGTGATGGTCTCCCAGGTGGACGGTGATTCCTGGATGGTCTTGTCGCCGGAGCCGGGGAAAGAGTCAGTGATGAGCTGGCGCATTTCGGGGCTGAGCTCATCGGGGAAGACGAGGTGCGGACGATGGAGGACGCCGCCGGAGGCGATGCCGCCGATGGCGCGGGCCATCTGAATCGGCGTGACCGCGACGGCTCCCTGGCCGATGCCGACCGAGACGGCTTCTCCCGCGTACCACTTTTCGTGGAAATTGCGCAGCTTCCACTCCGTCGATGGCATGATGCCGGTGGCTTCGTTGGGCAGGTCGACGCCGGTTTTCTCGCCGATGCCGACTTCGTGCGCGTACTTCGCGATGGTGTCGATGCCGAGGCGCGCGGCGAGTTCGTAGAAGTAGGTGTCGCAGGACCACGAGATGCCGTGCTCGACATCGACTTCGCCATGCCTCTTGTCGCAGGCATAGAAGTGCCCGTAGAGGTTGGCGCCGCCGGCGCAGTTGACTTTGAAGTTCTGGGCGACGTTCTCCTGGAGGCCGGCGAGCGCCATGATGACCTTGAAGGTTGAACCCGGCGCGAGCTGCGCCTGGATGGCCTTGTTCATCAGCGGGTGCATGGAGTCGGTGATGTACTTGTTCCACTCATCGCGGCTGATGCGGACGGAAAACTGATTGGGATCGAAGATGGGCCGGCTGACCATGGCGAGGACTTCCCCGGTGTGCGGGTCCATGGCCACGATGGCCCCGTTGCGGTCGCCTAGAGCATTTTCGGCGGCGCGCTGAACGTCGAGGTCGATGGTGAGGCGGAGGCTTTGTCCGGGCTTGGCCGGTTCCACGCCGAGGCGCGCCACTTCGCGTCCGTGGCTATCCACAGCGATGTCCGAGGAGCCGTCTTCGCCACGGAGAATGCCGTCGTAGGTGGCCTCGACGCCGGACTGGCCGACCACATCGCCCGGCTCGTAGAGCGCATATTTCGGGTTGTTCAGCATCTCCTCGCTGACTTCGCCCACATAGCCGATCAGGTGCGCGGCAAATCCGTCCCGCGGATACAGCCGCCGCTCCTCCTGGATCGTGTCCAGCTCCGGCAGCTCATCCTTATGCGCCTCGACAAACGCCAGCTCGTCCGGCGTGATGTCCTGCTTGAGCGGCAGCGGCTGGTACTTTGGGGCGGCGCGGTACTTTTTCAGGATGCCCTGAATCTGGTCGACCGTCATATGCAGGCCGCGGGCAATCAGCGGCAGATCGGGGATAACGTCATGTCCCTGCTCCCGCACCAGATAGCAGGTGACCGAGGGATAGTTATCGACGATCAGGTTCCCGTCGCGGTCGTAGATCTTCCCACGCGGCGCGAGGATAGGGACTTTGCGGACGCGGTTCGCTTCCGCCATGGCGTGGTAGTTCTGGCCTCCCACCACCTGCAGACGCCACAGGCCCAGGACGAGCACGATCAGAATGCCTGCAATGATGTACTGGATAATGGCCAGGCGAAACGGGGGAAGCTTGTCGTCGCGGTTGATCACGGGGTATGCCCAGCTCCCGGCCCAGAAGCGGGCACAGCGGGCGATAACGCTTCGGGTGAGGGGTGACATAAGGATAACCCGAAATGGGGAAAGACATGGGCAAATTTCCGATTTAAGAGTAACTTAGGGGGAACGAACCCGGGACAGGCACAGGGCCATGGCAGGACGAAAAAAAACCGCACAGCCGCGTTCCCCGCGGGCCAAGGAAGCTGCGCCCGACGGTAAGAATCCCTATTTGCCTCCTCGGCCGATCAGCCTGAGAACCCTGGGCGATTACCTGGACCTCTCTCCGGCGACCATTTCGCTGGTCCTGAACAACGCGCCCGGCGTACGGTCCATCCCCCAGGAAACCCGCGATCGCGTCATCGCCGCGGCGAAGAAATTCGAATACCGCCCCAGCTTCTTTGCCCGGTCGCTGCGGCGGCGGCAGAGCTTCTCGGTAGGCGTGCTGGTCCCGGAACTGAGCGACGGCTACTCCGTGCTGGTGATGAACGGCATCGAGGAAGTCCTGATGGAAGAAGGGTACTTCTATCTCACCGCCAGCCATCGCCGCAAAGCCGATCTGATTGAGGAATATCCGGGGCTTCTGATGGACCGCTCGGTCGAGGGGTTTGTCGCCATCGACACGGCCCTCCAGCACAGCCTGCCGCTGCCTGTGGTTGCGGTTGCGGGCCACAAGCCGCTGCCGGGGGTCACGCGGATCGTGCTCGATCATCGCCGGGCGGCCGAACAGACCATCCGCCACCTCTACCAGCTTGGACACCGGCAGATCGCCTTCATGCGCGGGCAGACCTTCAGCTCCGACTCCGACGACCGCTGGCAAAGCCTGATGAAAGTCGCCGGAGAACTCGGCCTTGAGGTCCATCCGGACCTGGTCGTTCAGCTGGAGGAGAACCTTTCCTCCCCGGAGCTGGGTTATCCGGTGCCGCCAAAGCTGCTCGCCGCAAGACAGCCCTTCACCGCTTTGGTTTCCTATAACGACATTGCGGCGATTGGCGCCATTCGCGCGTTCCGGGACCACGGATTGCGGGTTCCCGAGGACATTTCCGTCATCGGATTCGACGACATTCAGGGTGCGGCGTATCACACCCCGAGCCTGACCACTATTCGGCAGCCGCTGAACAGCATGGGCAACACGGCGGCGCGTATTTTGCTCGACCGGATTCGTCACGGGAAGGAATTCCCGGACGAGGTGCCGATCGTGCCCGAGCTGATCATTCGCGAATCGACGATGCCGCCCAATCCGAACCGGATCAAGAGGAAGTAGCAGGGCAACAATGGCAGCAGTGAAAACAGCAGCGAGAAAAGAACCGTCTCTGGGGGTGCTGTCCTTCGGTTTCGTGATCTGCGGAATCGTGACCGTGCTGCCCGGGCCGATGTTGCCGCTGCTGGCCGGCCGCTGGCACCTGGCCGACGTGCAGTCCGGCGCGTTTTTCACTGCGGAGTTTGTCGCCTCAACGATTGCTTCGGTGCTTGCGCCCAAACGGATGCGCTGGAGCCTGCCCCGCGGTTATGCGCTGATGACGATCGGCGTGCTGCTGCTGGTGGTCGCGGCGCTCACGGAGGGGCCGACCGCCGGCCACCTGCTTGCCCTCGGCTCGTTTCTGCTGATCGGCTTCGGCATCGGCCTCTCGGTGACCGCAACCAATCTGGTGGTGGGAGCCGCGCCCAAAGAACAGCGCGCCCGGCGGCTCTCCGTCGTCAATCTGTGGTGGGGGATTGGAGCCGTCGCCTGCCCGTGGATGGTCGCCGCCGCGGAAAAGCTGGGCGACCTGCGCATGCTGCTGGTCTTCGTCGCCTGGGCCTCGGTTGCGATGTTCGTGGTGCTGATCTCGCTGCGCGAGGAGCGCGGCCGGGTGGTGCACCCCATCTCCCTGCGCGCCGATGCGGGCATCCTGATCTACTTCGCGATCATGCTGTTTCTTTACGTCGGCGTCGAGAACAGCGTCGGCGGCTGGGTCGCCACGTATGTCTTCCGCTACAACGGACTGACGCTCGCCAACGCCAGTATGGTGGTTTCCGCCTTCTGGCTGATGCTGTTGCTGGGGCGCTGGATCGGGTCGCAAGCGCTGAAATCGATACCCGAACGCGCCGTGCTGCTGCCCAGCATCTGCCTGTCGCTGGCCGCACTGGTGACGTTCGTTGCCCCGCATGAACGCGTATGGGTGATCGCGGCGGCGGCGCTCACGGGACTAGGGTTTGGTCCCATCTTCCCGATCGGCGTGGCGCGCATGCTCTCCCGCGTCTCCGACGCGAGGAACACAGGCTGGGTCTTTGCCATTACGGCGAGCGGCGGCGCGGTGCTGCCGTGGCTGACCGGGCTCTTCTCGACCAAACTGGCGTCGCTGCGGACCGGCTTTATGGTTCCGGCCGTCGGCCTGGGGGTGGTGCTGCTGCTGGCGCTGGCCGAAAATCTGCTGCTCGGCAGGCCGAACAGCGCGGTCCTGGCCGAGCCGGCTCCGGTTCAGGAGATCCCCGCACCCGCCGAAAGCGACGACGCGGGCGAATCGAACCGCTACAGCTTCCCGTAACTACAGCTTCTCGTAGAAGTCGCAGGCCGAGCAGGAGATGTACACGCCGCCGGGGATGCCGCGCTCACGGTCCTTCACGCGCTTCACAATGCGCGTCGGCTTGGAGCACTTGGGACAATCGGTGCTCTTCGTGGTGTCCATTACCTTCTTGCGGTCCGCGGTCTTGGCAATCTTGGCCATGGTTGTGGCTCCTCAGTTCTGATGGCGCTTTCAGGGCGCAACGAGTCCGTGCGGGGGCTTCGCGGGTGTTCGCCTGGACTGTGCAGGGACGGTCGGAAAGCCGGAGAGACGCAGGGACGCGTTCCCTGTCATTTTACACGACCACCGCGTTCTTCCGCCCCGCGTGACATTGGTCACTGAGCCGGCCCGGCCCCGCCGCTACGTTGAGCCTAAGAGAACAAGGAGCGGCTACGATGAGCACGCAGTTGGCGGCCGGGGTCCCCCAGGAAACCCAGCCCGCAAAGACGAAGAAGAAGGTGGTCCGCCGGGCAGCGCGGGACCGTTCCCAACGGATCCGGCAAACGGTGCAGTGGGCCTTTGCAGTCCTGAACCTCTGGATCGGGCTGCAGTTTTACCTCTGGGTCCGCGGCTACGAGCAGAGCGGACACGCGGTCGTCAGCCGGCCCCCGGGGGTCGAGGGGTGGCTGCCGATCGCGGGGCTGATGAACCTGAAGTACTGGCTGCTGACGGGGCACGTTCCCTCGATCCATCCGGCGGCCATGTTCCTGCTGCTGGCGTTCCTGCTCATCAGCCTGCTGATGAAGAAG
>DATEPN010000340.1:0-2811 GCA_035273225.1 Acidobacteriaceae bacterium
ACGCACGAAGGGCTGGTTCGCTTCAGCCCGCCAGCAATTCGGCGCGAATACCGAGGCCGCCTTCGGCTATCGCCGCCACGCCGACAACTTCGTCCTGCTGCGCAACGACCCGGCCTTCTACGCCAACAACCACATCGACCATAGCTGGGAAGCCGTCGTGCGCCGCCGCCAACCTGTGACCAAAGCCGCGAACCTCTTCTACGGACTCGAAGCCGACGGCGACAGCATCCACAGCAATAACCTCGGCCGCCACGCGCGCAATCAGGAGGCCGGCTACCTCGACCTCGATCTCCACGCCTCGCGCCGCTGGATTCTTTCCGGCGGTTTGCGCGGCGAACTTCTCAGTGGAAGTGGCGGCCGCCAGGTCTGGAGTCCCGATCTCGCCGGCGCTCTGTGGCTCTCCCCGTCCGTGAAGGTCCGCGCCTCCGCCGGATACGGCTTTCGCCTGCCCACGTATGTGGACCTCTACTACAGCGATCCCTCGACCATCGGCAATTCGCACCTCAAACCGGAATCCGCATGGTCCGGCGATGGTGGCGCTGACTGGTATCCGAACGCCCGCCTCACCACGTCACTGACGGTCTTCTACTCCCGCCAGCACGATGCCATTGACTACGTGCGTGCCAGTCCCGCGCAGCGCTGGCAGGCGGCGAATCTGGTCGGACTGCGCTTCACCGGAGTCGAAGGCTCCCTTGCCTGGCAGCCGACCCAGCGGCAGACGATCCGCCTCGGCTGGACCGGCATGTCGGGAGCGCAGGCGGCGCTGCACGGATTGCAGTCGGAATACGTCTTCAATTACCCGGTGAATAACGCCAGCTTCGAATGGCTGGGGACGCTGAAGAGCCAATACCTGCTGCGAAGCCAGGTGCAGATCGCCCAGCGCTACCACCGCGATGCTTACCCGGTCTGGAACCTCGAAGCCGCTCGCGAGCACGGCTGGCTGCAGCCCTACCTGCGCATTGCGAACCTCAGCAACACGGGTTACGAGGAGATTGATGGCGTCCCGATGCCGGGCCGCTCGTTTGTCGGCGGAATTCAGCTGGTCCTGGCGCAGCGATAAACCGAACCGCTCCCTATACGAGCGAAGTGACGACGGCGCGACCATGCGCCGCCGCACTCGCATAGAAATCGCGCAGCCGTCGAAAGGCGTCCATCAGCCACTCTCTGTCCTGGTCGCCCGACCATCCGGGGTAAATCTCCATCTGCGTCATCTTCGCCGGATCGAAGCGCGCCGCCGCTTCGGACTCCAGCTCCGGACGGCTCAGCTCCGCGCTGATCTCCTGCACCTGCGCCGCGCGAAAATACCGCGCCGGGCCATACCCGGAAAATCCCTCCGGATCGTTGCCGAGTTCCACGCCACCCAGCACCGCCTGGCTGCGCAGCGTCGTTCCCGGTTCCGCCGATCCCGTCAGCAGATAGTGCACGCCATGCCATGCTTTCTCGAGCGACAGCGTCTCGCGCGGTCCGCTGCCGGACCGCGTGCGATTGACCAGCTTGTCCTGCAGCAGCTTCAGCAGGTCCGCCTTGCCCTGGCCGGCGGCCATCTGCGCGGATGACTGGCCCATGCTTTTCTCCAGTTGCTGCCGCAGCGGCTCCGGCAGCCGCGAAAGCACCGTTGCCATCTGCTCCGGATTCATCGCCTGCATGCGCGCCTGCGCCGTCGCCGCGAGCTTCTGGAAGCCACTCGCCGGGACCGCCTGGCTGGCGAACAAACTCTCCACCGTATCCGGATTGGCCTCAAAGCGGGCGATCTCCGCCTCCTCTACCTGCACGAACATCGCGTTCATCGACATCGCAAAACTCCCCGCGCAAATGCTACAAGCTGTCCGGCGATCGGGGGATGGAACCTTTGTGGGACTGACGGAAGCGCGTTCAGAACAGATCCGGAATGCTGGTGAATGCGATGCGCGTGGGAGCGGCCGCGCGCGCCAGCAGCATGCTGGCGGGGAAGAGCGTGGCCGTGCCGTATTTCTGATTCACCGCGTCCATGGTGCTGGTCAGCCGCGTGCGCTTGCTTTCGGTCTCGAGATTTTCAAAGAGGCTGAGCGTGTGCAGATGATCGGGGACCAGGTTTCCGAGCCAGACTCCAATGAAGAACGGCTTGCGATGCTTCTCGTCCTGCGGACGCGCCGCCCACAGCTTCTGCAGCGTCTCGACCAGCGTCTGGTTGTCCTGGCACTCCACGACCGGCAGGCCCTGCGACCACACCGTCTGGTGGATGCCGCTCGAATGTCGTCCTTCCGCATCGCGCTTCGACGTCGCGTACTTGATGGTCAGCGAGACGTGCGTGGCCCAGAGGCGCGCGCTGCGCAGCCGCATCGCCGCCTTGTGCAGCAGCTTGTGCGCGACGGCATAGCATCCGTCTTCCGTGCGCAGCTCGGGGGGCAGCACATGGCTCTGGCTGATCGACTTCTGATGCTCCAGGTCGGCATCGTTGAAGTCTTCGCCGCGCAGCCAGTACCAGAGCTTCTCTCCGCCAACGCCGCCCCACACCTCGTGCATGTGTTCGCGGTCGAGCGCCAGCAGCTCCGGCATGGTGCGGATGCCCTTCTCGTGCAGCCGCTTTTCCATGCGCGCGCCGACGCCGGGCAGATCGCGCAGGACGAGCTGGCTCAGTGCGCGGGTCAGCAAATCCTGCGTCAGCGCCAGCAGGCCATCGGGCTTGTCCATGTCCGACGCAATCTTCGCCAGGTAGCGGTTCGGCGCAAGCCCTACCGAGCAGCAGAGCGTCGACCCAACGTTCTCCCGGATCGACGCCTTCACGCGCCGCGCCAGATCCATCGCCGTCGACAAGACTTCCTCGCGCCCCAT
>DATEPN010000341.1:0-19024 GCA_035273225.1 Acidobacteriaceae bacterium
TCAGTTCACCGAGCGCTGCGTCGCGGGGATTACCGCGAACGACGCCAAGTGCCGCGAGTACGCGGAGAAGACCATCGCACTCGCCACGGCGCTGAATCCGCACATCGGCTATGCCAAAGCTGCGGAACTGGTGAAGGAGTCGGTGGCCACCGGAGCGTCCATCGTGGAACTGCTGCGCCGAAAGAAGCTGTTGAGCGAAGAGCAGATTGCGCAGGTGCTGGATTTGGAGAAGATGACGGAAGACAGGGGATAGCGGATAGGGGTAGGGTCCAGGCACACCTTTGGCTAGCGATTTGAGAACTGTCTCGCCGCGTGCGCGCCGGTGCGCTGGACAACGCGCAGGCCGAAGACCCGTTTTCGGCGCAGATGCCACAACGCAACCGATACAGCGGCCCAGACCAGGGTGGCGGCGGCAATGACGAGCGCCGCGTTGTAGCGCGGCAGCAGATACCAGAGCAACGCAGCAAAGGCGACGAGGCCGACCGCTCCCAGCGCCGCTCCGGCCGCATCGAGACTGGCGGCGATGCGTCCGCGATGCGTGCCGTCGTGTCCAATCCTGCGCTTGCGCTCTTTCTCGTGCGATTCGACCAGCGTGGCCGAGCACGGGAAGATCGCCGGAAACGCGAGAAAGAGTCCGCCCAGCGCGGGGCCGTAGTGTTTGGCAATGATGCCGGCGAGGACCGTGGCGGCTCCTCCAAAGAGAAATCGCGCGAGGTATTCACTCGGCCGCGTCGACTTCAAAGCAGAGATCCTGAACTCGACCATCAGAGTCTCCCCTGCGTGACCCACCACAGGCCGAGCGAGATGCCGATCCACACAGGCATGGTGACGATGGTCGTCAACAGCGCGCCGCAGCGGTAGCGGCGCAGCACATAGCTGGCCGCAGCGGCGTAGACGATGAAGGCGACCGAGGCGAGCAGCATCGAAGCCGCCTCCTGCGCCGCGTACGGCTTTCCTTCCTTGTGAATCGTCAGCGTGACGGTGGCCAGCGCCACGGAGGGCGCGGCGCTGAAGAGTCCAGCGAAGCTCTTCGGGCGGAGCACATCGCCGAGCATGGCAAAGACGCTGACGATCGCGCCGCCAACGAGGAAGCGAACGATCAGGTCCGTCATGTCCGGAGGGTGCCCCGCATGCTAAGCAGCCTTGCGCGCCTGCTGGACAAGACGCATGGCGGCATTTGCATCCCGGGTGCCGAGCAGACGGTATTCCTTGCCTTCCTGTTTGTGGTAATTCACGAAGAACTGCTCGACCTCTTTGAGCCACTGCTTCGGCAGGTCTTCGAGCTTGTGCACGTTCGCGTACTGGTGATTCGATTCAGCAACGGCGATCAGGCGGTCGTTGCGCGTCTTCTGTTTGCCCTCGGCCTGCTCGCCCTCAATCACGCCGATCAGACGCGCGCGAACGGCGATGCCCGGAAATGCCGGCTGATCCATCAGCAGAAGCACGTCGATAGGGTCGCCGTCGTCGGCTTCCGTGCGGGGCAGGAATCCAAAGTCGTACGGAAACGTCATGCCGGCGGGCAGCACCTTTTTGAGACAGAAGATGCCCTGCTCGGGGTCGTAGGCAAATTTGTTGCGCGAACCGGCAGGCGTCTCAATGATCACCTGAACGAGTCCGGCCTTCTTATCGACCGGTTTGAGGCGAGTGGGATCGGAAAGAGATTTCATGGACATTCCGCGCGCATGGCAGACGATGGCGCGCAATGTGAATAAGAGGTAAGTTGCTCGCAAATTGTTGTCTGCGGCGGCAGTTGCCGCCGACAATTCAGGTGCGAATGGGGGTGTTCGCCATGCCTGCGCTGCCGAAGATCCGGCGGTAGCGCTCGACTTCCGGCGCGGGGCCAAGCGCCTTCAGGTAATTGTCGGAAAGCTTGACCGCGGCCCGGCCTTCCACCTCGGTCAGCTTGCAGACAGTGCGCGGCGGGGTGAAGTTCGCGCGCGTAGGACCAGTCTGGGGATTGCATCCGCGGAAATCGTTGGTGAGCAGCGTGCCCCAGCCTGCGCTGAAGCGGATGCGTCCGGCAAAGTGCTGGTGCAGGCGGAGGATCAAATCGTCGTCGAGCGAGTCCGATGCGATGAAAAGCTTCTGGCGAGGATCGCGGCCGCGCGCTGCGAGCCAGTCGATGTACTCGTCGCCGGCGATGAACGGGTCTTTGCTGTCGGCGCGCTGCCCGGTCCAGTCGGCTACCCAGTCCGGAGCGTTGTGCAGGAACTGCGTGGTGCCGAAGGTGTCCGGCAGCAGAATATGTAACGCTCCCTGGTACGTGTTCTGCCACATCTCCAGAATGCGGTACTGGGCCGTACGCAGCTCGTCGTCGTTGCGAGCGAGCGCGGCCAGGCCCATGGGAAGCTCATGCGCGTTGGTGCCGATGGCTTCGAGACCAAGCTTATAGGCCAGATACGAGTTCGACGTCCCGGTGAAGCTCGGGCCGAGCGTCGCAGTCATCGCGTTGACGACGTACTCCTGCCAGAGAAAGCTGTGGCGGCGGCGCGTGCCGAAGTCGCTGATGCGCAGATCGGGCAGGGCACGCAGGCGCTCGATCTTCCCCCAAAGCGTCGCCTTCGCCCGCGCGTAAAGGATGTCCAGTTCGAACTCGGTGAGGTACTTGAGGCTGGCGCGGGTGCGCAGTTCGCTGACGATGGCCAGCGCATAGATCTCCCAGAGCGTCGTCTGCGGCCACAGGCCATGGAAGTGGAGGCTGAACTGCTCGCCGTGCGCAACGATGTCGTAATCAGAAAGCTCGAATCCGTGTTCCAGCCAGTCGAGGAAATCGGGCTCGAAGATGCCGCGCTTTCCGTAGAAGGTGTTGCCGGCGAGCCAGATCAGTTCCGACTTGCTGAAGCGCAGCTTGCGCACGTGGTCCAGTTGGGCGCACAGTTCATCCGGATCGACCACCCCCGCCATCGGCGTGTCGCCTGCGCGATGCACCAGCGAAAACGTGACGTGGGTCTTCGCAAACTCCTTCCAGATAAGCTGCAGCATGAGCAGCTTGTAGAAATCCGTGTCGAGCACCGATCGGATAATGGGATCGAGTTCGAAGTTGTGATTATGCGCGCGGCGAGCAAGGTTGATGATCATCGGCACTGGCCGTTCAGGCCAGCGCGCTTCGCGCCAACCCTGCAGAAGAACGGTGCTTTCAGAATGACGTGCCGGCAGCTTTCATGTCCAGGCAACTCCGGGGAACCGGAACGCGCCCGCGAGCGTACTGCACAGCATGAAGCTGCTTTGTGCCGCGGCAGGCGCGGCTTTGCTGGCCTGCGCAATGACCTCCTGGGGTGAGACGTACGTCCATTGCGGCGAGCCGCTGGATGCGCCGCTGCACGCGCATGGGTCGCTGACGGTCGACTCGCGTCCGGCAGGCATTGAAGTGGTGGGGACAGACAAGGAAGCCGTGCACGTGACCTGCTCCGGCGATGACGCGAGCATCGAGCATGTGAAGCTTCGTTTTGCCGGCGCATCGGGTACGGGCAAGCTCACCATCAGCGGTGAACACGGTCCTCATAACAACCTGAAGATCCGCGTCGAGGTGCCGCGCAGGACCAATCTGCGCATCGACATGCCCGCCGGTCAGGTGAACGTCGACGACGTCGACGGCGACAAGGACATTGAGTTGTATGCCGGGCAGATCACCATTACTTCCTCGCACGAGTGGGATTATCGCCGCGTGGACGCCTCGGTGGACATCGGGCAGGTGAATGCGTCGGCTTATGGTGTGAACAAGGGCGGCTTCTTCCGCAGCTTCACGCGCAAATCGAAGAGCGGCGAATACCTGCTGCGCGCGCACGTCATGACCGGACAGATTGACCTGGTTGCGCCTGGCGGACGTGTAGCGGCAGAGTAGCTCGCGCACTAGTTGAGGAACATCGTGCGATAGAGCGTGTCCCGCTGAACGGGCCTGAAGCCGGCGTCGCGGATCACCCGGCGCAGCTCCTCTTCCGTCGTGCAGTTCGAGGTACCTGCCGCGCGCACCACGTTTTCTTCGAGCATCACCGAGCCGACGTCGTTGCCGCCGAAGCGCAGTCCCATCTGCAGCACCTTGAGGCCCTGCGTTACCCAGCTGGACTGCACATTCTCGATGTTGTCGAGGCAGAGACGCGAGATCGCCAGCACCTTGAGGTACTCGACCGCGGTGGCCTCATCCCAGCCACGTCCGCCGAGCGCGGTGTTCTTCGGCTGAAAGCTCCAGGGGATGAACGCGGTGAATCCGCCGGTCTCCTCCTGCAGGCGGCGTACGACCTCGAAGTGGTTGACGCGCTGCTCCAGCGTTTCGCCAACCCCGAACATCATCGTGGCGGTCGTGCGCATGCCCAGCTGATGCGCGGTGCGATGGACGAGCACCCAGTCTTCGGTGCGGCACTTGAGACGCGCAATGCGATGCCGCACTTCGTCATCGAGAATCTCTGCACCGCCGCCCGGGATGGAGTCGAGCCCGGCGTCACGGAGCCGCGCGATGGTATCGCGCACGGAGAGGTCGCTGTACTCGGCGATGGCGAGAATCTCCGATGCCGAGAAGCAGTGCAGCCAGATCTGCGGAAAGCGCTGCTTGATGCCGCGCAGCAGGCGCTCGAACCAGTCGATTTTCAGATCGGGATGCAGCCCGCCCTGCATCAGCACGCCGGTGCCGCCCATCTCGAGCGTCTCGGCGATCTTCGCGTAGATCGTATCGAAGTCGAGTATGTAGCCTTCGCCCGCTAACTTGCCCTTCAGCGGCCGGTAAAAAGCGCAGAAGGTGCAGTACTCCGTGCAGAAGTTCGTATAGTTAATGTTGCGGTCGATGATGTACGTGACCACGCCTTCCGGGTGCAGCCGCTTGCGGACGGCATCCGCCTCCATGCCCAGACCAATCAGGTCGTCGGAGTGGAAATAATCGAGGGCTTGCTCACGAGTCAGCGGCATAGGTCTATTGTCGGAAAAAAGGCGCACCACGTCCAGTTACGCACGCAGGCGAGTGGCCCAGGCCTGGTGCTGCAACACTTCGGATGCTCCAGCGCATCGCAGGCTGCGTAACCGAATCATTCCAGGGTCCCCACTCAAGAGGAGCTGTTTTCATGCGGAATATTTCTTCGCGGTGCTTCTGTGCTGGCTTATGTCTGCTGCTAAGCTTGCCGCTTCCGATTGCCCTGCGGGCGCAGGACAAGAACACGCCCGACACACTCGTGCTGACCGACGGCAACACGCTGCGCGGCAAGCTGGTGAAGGAAGTGAGCGGCACGCTCACGTTCCACACCGAGGCTCTCGGCGACCTGGACGTGAAATGGGCCAACGTGAAAGAGCTGCACACAACGGACAGCTTCGCGGTGCTGAACAAGAACATGAAGAGACGCAGCAAGGCAGCCGTCGAGAGCTTGCCGATGGGCCAGGTGAATGCCACCAGTGAATCCGTAACCGTGCAACCGTCACAGCAACAGCGCGTCCTCGAGACCATTCCTGTAAAGAATGCGCAGGTCATCGTCGACCAGGGCACGCTCGACAAGGAGCTGAATCACGAGCCAGGTTTCCTGGCCGGATGGAACGGCGCGGCCACCGCGGGCGCAACACTGGTCAAAGCGACGCAGAACCAGTACACATTCTCCGGTTCTGTGGGACTGGTGCGGATGGTGCCGACAGTCAGCTGGCTCGATACGCGCAACCGGTCCTCGCTGGACTTCAGCGATTCCTTTGGAAAGATCACCCAACCGGCCTACACCGTCGGCGGCGTCACGACTCCGGCAACCTCGACCAAGTCTTCGATCCTGCACTTCGACGCGGAGCGCGATCAATACTTCTCGCCACGCCTGTTTGCACTGGTGCAGACCGCCTTCGATCATAACTTTAGCCAGGATCTGAACCTGCAGCAGATCTACGGCGGCGGGCTCGGCTGGACGGCGGTGAAGACACCCCGGCAGCTGGCCGACCTGAAGGCCACCATGCAGTATGAGAAGCAGACTTTCATTACCGGCGTCCCGCGCACGAATAACCTGATCGGTTCGACGTTCGCGGCGGATTATCAACTGAAACTCAAGCTGCTGAGCTACACCCAAAACCTTTCCTACATCCCCGCGTATAACGATCCACGGGCGTATTCGGCGTCGGAGACGAATACGGTTGACTTCCCGACGTACAAGAATTTCGGGTTCTCCGTGGGCACTCTGGACAGCTACCTGAACAACCCGCCGGCGACGCTGCCGCCGACCAAACGCAATTCTTTCCAGTTCACGATGGGCGTTACGTATGCGATCAAATCAAAGTACTGACGCGATTTGGCCCGTCCGCGCTATATTGGGCTGCAATGACATCCGTGTATCTGGCGGCCGCGGACCTGCTCGCCGCGGCGGCCGCCCGTCCGCTTTCGCCCCTGCAACTGGCGTGGCGGCACACGTTTGCGTTCTGGGTGCAGACCGGGCTGACGGTGGCACGCCACCCCGCAGTGATTCTGCTGTGCGCGGCGGTGCCCGCGGTCGAGCGCGGATACATGGTGCTTCGCGCGCGCAAGGCCGGCCGCGGCGAACTGGCGGTGCTGGACCTGCTGGTCACGCTGTGGCGCGTGGGCCTGGTCGCTGTCGCCGTGTGGGCCGCCTCGTCCGGCGTAGAGTGGCGGGCGTTGTCGGCGAAGGTCGGCGCTGCAACTGCCTGGCAGCTTGCGCTGGGCGCGCTGGGCTCCTATTTCGCACATCACCTGCGGATGGTGCTGTGGGAACTGGCCTTCTTCGCCTTAGGTTTCTGGCTTGCGGCCAAACTCCTCAAGGGCGTGGTGCTGCTGGCCGCAGGGCCCCCATGGTGGATGCGCGAGCGGCTGCATCAGGAAGCGGCGGCCAGCGTCCTCCGCAACCTCATCCTGTTCCCCCTTGCATTGATTTATCTGGTGGAGATGGCGCGACCGGTCTTCCGGCAATAGCCCTTCAAGAATTCGGCTTCACGCCGAGTTCCTTCAGCCCCTTGCGTGCGTCCTTCGCCCGCGGGCCGTCGGGAAGCGCGGAGAGATAGAGCTGGTAATTCCGGATCGCCTCGTCGCGCCGGTTCAGGTGACGGGCAGCTTCGGCCAGCCCAAACACCGCATCGGCGTTCGTGGGATCGACGCGCGCCGCCTCCTGCAAGCGGTCGTACGCGCCCCGAAAATCTCCGGTCTTCAGATAGAAGAGCCCGACCTGCGTATCCTTCTTGCCGAGGCTGGGATTGTGGATATTGCGGAGGTCGTCGGCCGTCTTCGGAGGCTCGAAACCCTCCAGCCCTGCCTGGCTCGAACTGGAGCTCGACCCTGACGAAGACTGCTTCTGATCCGGCTGCGCGGCCTGGCGCGACTGCTGCTCCGGGAAAGGATTCCGCCCGGCTTCCGAAGGCTTGTCCGGCGTGGTTTCGCGGGGAGCCGGAGCAGACGGAGGCGCAGGCTGTTCCTGCTGCTGTGCCTGCCGCGCGGCAGCTTCCGACTGCGCTTCCGGGAAGGGGTTCTGCTCAGCGGGCTTCTTCTGCGTCTGATTCTGCTGGTCCGGCTTCTTGTGCTTCTCCTGGGAATGCTGCTGCGGAGGCGGCGCAGAGGAGTCCTGCTGCTGCGCGGCGAGCGGCAACGCCAGCATAACGACACACGCGAAGAGGAGGACGCGGGACATCTCTTTCCTACTTTAGACGCCGGAGCAGGGCAAAAGCAGCGCAAATCATCCAATCGCACCCTTCTCGGCGGGACGCGGAGATCGGGCGAGGCGCGGTATTCTGCTCTCGTATGGGTCTGATTATTCGCTCCTCGTCCATTCACGCCGCCGGCTGCTACACAACTTCGCGGATTCGCAAAGGTACGCAGGTCGTGGAGTACACCGGGCCTCGCATCTCCAAGGAAGAAGCCGATGAGAAGTACGCCGATTCCCCCACCACCTACCTCTTCGGCGTGGGCGACGGCACCACGGTCATCGACGGGCACGGCACGGCCATGTTCATCAATCACTCCTGCGACCCGAACTGCGAGACGGAGGAGATTGACGGCAAAGTATGGATTATTGCCCTGCGCGACATCGCTGCGGGGGAAGAGCTGACCTACGACTACAACCTGTATGACGGCGACGAAGATGAGGCCCGCTGCAACTGCGGCGCGAAGACCTGTCGCAATACGATGTATGCCCCGGAGGAGATCCGGCGTCGCACCCGCGCCGCCCGAAAGCGCGACCGCCAGAACACAAGCGTGAGCGGGCGCAAAAGAAAACAGCGCTGATGGCTGCTCTGCGGGGCAGACCAAGGCCGATTCGATAGAATCTCAACTCTGAGCAGTTTTGCGCGCCGGCGGTGTGTGCACGGCGCGCCCGATCATGATCCTGACCGAACCCACGGTGCAAGCCAAATTTGGCCGCCGGCTGCGGCGACGAGCGCTGGCTGCCTTCCTGAACGAAGCTGCAGCAGCCGTAAAGCTGCGCGGCGAAGTTGCGGCTCTGCTAACCACGGATGCGAAGATTCGGCGGCTGAACCGCGAATTCCGGAACAAGGACAAAGCCACCGATGTGCTCTCCTTCCCGGCGCCTGTGCCGCTGAGCGAGGGGGAGCCGAGCGCCGGAGACCTGGCTATTTCCGTCGAAACCGCTGCGCGCCAGGCCGAGGAGGCCGGGCATGCTCTGTTCGCCGAATTGCAGGTGCTGCTCCTGCACGGCGTGCTGCACCTGGCTGGATACGACCACGAGAACGACACGGGACAAATGGCACGGCGGGAGGCCTCGCTGCGCCAGCGCTTCGGGCTCGCGGCCGGGCTGATCGAGCGCACCAGCACGAGCGGAGGCCGCCGATGAGCATCGCCTCTGCATTGCTGATTGCGGCTTTGCTGGTCGTCCTGACCTTCGCCTCCTACATCGACCGGCTCTACTCGGAGATGGGGAAGTTTCTGGCGCTGGAATTTCAGGAGAACATCGACGTCTGGGAGCAGCGCATCGAGCCGCGCCTGGGCATGAACCGGGATCGCATCGCGTTGTCGGCGGCGATCCTGATGCATCTGTCGCTCGCCTTTCTGACGCTGATCTTCGGCATGCTGCTCTTCGACCGGCACGGGAATGCAAGCGGCCCGAATGCGGGTGAGATCGCGCAGGTCGCGCTGGGCATTGTGCTGGTGATCGTGCTCTTCAATCGCCTGCTGCCGTATGCGTTCTTCACGCGAACGCGCGGCGCATGGATCGTGCGCTGGCGCGGGCTCCTGCTGTTGCTGCTCTGGTTCATCCTGCCGGTCACGCTGTTTCTCCAGTTCCTGCTCTCGATCGCCGCTCTGGCGGAGACCCACCCCGCTCACCCGGAGACGGCTCAGTCCGAAGCCGTTGAGGCGCTGATCGAGGCCGGCGAAGAGGAAGGCATCCTCGAGGAGAGCGACCGCGAACTGGTGCGCTCCGCCGTCGAATTTGGCGACAAAATTACGCGCGAAGTGATGACGCCGCGTCCGGCGATGATCGCCGTGCCAGCAACGATGACGCTGGAGAGATTCCTCGAACTGATCCGGACCCATCCCTTCTCACGGGTGCCGGTCTACGCGGATAGCCTCGACCACGTCACCGGAATCGCCTTTGCTCACGACCTGCTGCAGATCGCCGATGCCGACGCGCGTACCCGGACCGTCGCCTCCATCCAGCGTGAGGTCACGTTTGTGCCCGAAACCAAGCGGGTCAACGAGCTGCTGCGCGAAATGCAGCGCGAGAAGCAGCACATGAGCATGGTGATCGACGAGTACGGAGGCGTCGCGGGGCTGGTCACCATCGAAGATCTGCTGGAAGAACTGGTCGGCGCCATCAGTGACGAGCACGAGCAGGATGACACCGCGGTCGTCAAGGAGCCGGGGGGCGCCTGGGTCGTGCCCGGAGACCTGGAGATTGGCCGGCTGGAAGAACTGCTTGGCGATGCGGATCTGCCGCAAGACGTGGAAGCCACGACCGCCGGAGGTCTGGTGAGCGAAACGGCGGGGCGTATTCCGCAGACGGGCGAGGTGGTGGAAGGCTTCGGGCTGCGCTTCGAGATCGTCGCCTCGACCGACCGGCGGGTGAACCGGCTGAGGATTTCGCGGGTGCCCGCGGCGGAATAGCCGGCGAGGAAGGCATAATCAGAGGGCGATGAAGATGCGTTCCGGCTTCGTTTCGGTGATCGGGCGTCCCAACGCGGGCAAGTCAACGCTGGTGAACGCGCTGGTCGGCGAGCGCGTAGCCATTGTTACCAGCAAGCCGCAGACGACACGCACGCGGATCCGCGGCATGGTGGAAGTGCCGGACCGCAAGGGCGTGCACCCCAGGGCGCAGATCGTCTTCGTCGATACACCCGGCATTCACCAGGGAAAATCGCAGCTTGACCGCAGCATGATGCAGGAGGTGCACGAGGCGCTGCAGACGCGCGACGTGGTGCTGCTGGCCATCGATGCCGTCCGGCGCCGCGGCGAAGACGAGCAGGGCGGGCTGAAGCTGGACCGCGCCAGCGAAGAGGCGCTGGCCTTCGAGCTGATCCGTGGCCTCGACTGCCCGGTGTTTCTGGTCATCACCAAAATCGACCTCGTCCCCAAAGAACGGCTGCTGCCGCTCATCGAGGGCCTCAGCAAGCTGCATAACTTCGCGGAAGTAATTCCGGTCTCTGCGAAGAAAGGCGATGGCCTGAAGGCGCTGCTGCATAAAATTGCGGAGTATCTGCCCGAAGGCGACCGCTGGTTTCCGCCCGATCAGTTCACGGATCAGCCGGAACGCTTTCTCGTCGCAGAACTGATTCGGGAGCGCGTGCTGATGGAGACGGGCGAAGAGGTGCCCTACGCGTCCGCTGTGGTTGTGGAAAGA
The DNA here is from genome assembly GCA_035273225.1 of Acidobacteriaceae bacterium. Lineage (GTDB taxonomy): Bacteria > Acidobacteriota > Terriglobia > Terriglobales > Acidobacteriaceae > Palsa-343. The sequence continues at coordinate 10,746 of DATEPN010000341.1, forward strand.
TTCGAGGAGCCGGAAGTTACTCCGGTGAAGAAAGGCCACAAGGGACCGAATAAGCCTCCGGTGACACGGATTGCAGCTGCCATCTACTGCGAGCGACCAGGGCAGAAAGCCATCCTGATCGGTAAAGGCGGCAGCAAGCTCAGGCAGATCGGTACAACGGCGCGAGAAGCAATCGAGGCGCTGCTGGGAACACGGGTGTATCTGGAGTTGCATGTGCTGGTTCGGGAAAACTGGCGGGATTCACGCGTGTTTGTCGAATCTCTCGACTGGCGAAAGCAACTACAGGATCTCGCAACAGGCGAACGCAAGGACGAAGAGTAGCTCTTTTCATCTGATTCCGCACCGGGCTAACTCGCGGCCCTTCGTGGATGCGGAGACAAAGGGACCGGCGCCAAAAATTAGGACAAATTTGCCGGCAAGCGACCAAACCTCCGTGGAGTCGCATGGCCAACAATGAACAGCCAATCAGGAACAGCAGCACCGTATCCATGCGATTGGGCTATCCCGGCCGGCAGGCTAACAAGGTGGCTGGTACGATGCTCGCCGGAAACACAAGCCGGATCTGTTTCCAGAGTCCCGCTCCGAAGAGCTTCGCGAGCTTAATTTCGAATTCCTGCCCGCTCGGTTGACCAATGTGAAGCATCGCATTACGACGAGTTTGCATCCTCTAAGTACCAACGATTTGCTGTTGTGATTGGTCCAGGGCCACGAGGTGGTCCTGACAGGATCAAACCCGATCCTGATCGAGTTTTGTGTTCCAGGAGGAGCAAGACTTTCGCCCTAACTCCGCGTTGAACTCACGAAAGCGAATCAGCAGGAGCTTCGATCTGCGCGCGGCGTCGCCAGTCCACCAAAGTATTGCTTCAATTCGGTGCACAGGGCCTGCCGAGACTCCGGTGCAGAAGCACGGACATGTGCAGGTCAAAGGCGAACATTACGGGCCGGAATTGCAACAGCGTTCTTACAAAACTGAACAAAAACCGCAGATTCCCGAAGCGGTTGAGCAACATCGGCGGGCAAAACGAAGCGCAGGACGATAGAAAATTTTTGGTGACAATTGGCTCCGTTTGCTATGGTATGTAGGTTGGTGTTCCCCGGATAAGTAGTTGCAGTAAATAAAAGAGAGAAAAAAATGACACGCGAAGAACTTATTGCTGCCGTTGACGAAGAGATCAGCCGCCTGGAGAAAGTGCGCGCCTTGCTGCAGAGCACCGGCGGCTCTCGGATATCCACTTCCTCATTTGGAAATCGGCCTCGCAAGAAGCGGGTGTTGAGCGCCGACGCACGTGCCCGCATCGCCGCCGCGCAGAAGCGGCGCTGGGCGAAGCAGAAAGCTGCGCAGGCCTCGAAGAAGTAGCGTACCAATCCCTGCCGCGATACAAAACCCATCGGCGGACGCTCGCCCATCAGGCTAGTTCCGCCGGGTAACCTCTTTCTATTGCCTCAAGACAGAGAGACACCGCGAAGAGCGACCGCTGCACCGCTCCTCACGCCCGCAGTGCTATCTGCGGAGATACGCGTCGGTGCCGGCGATCCAGTCGGCCCGCGGCGGCGTGAACACGTCCAGATCGATGGTGTCCTCCAGCGCCTCGGCCCGGTGCGGCAGGTTGGAAGGGATCACCAGAACTTCGCCTGCGCCCACGGTAATCACGCGGCCGTCCCCGAGCGTAAAACGCAGCGCCCCCTCCAGGATGTAAGTGATCTGCTCGTTCTCGTGGAAGTGCTCCGGCACGAGGGCGCCCTTGCGCAAAAAGAGGCGCGCCAGCATGGTGCGCTCCCCATAGACAAACTGCCGGTCGATGAGCGGATTGAGATGATCAACGGGAATCGTGTTGAAACTCGTGTATTGCAGCTTGTCCTGATCCGGCAAGAGCGCCTCCTTTATTCCGGCATTGTTCTACATCTTTACCGCTGCGAGCAGCACGTAACGCCCGGATGTCTCGACTATCATAGGGCCCATGGAAACCGGACTCAAAGGCCGTGTGGCCATTGTTGCGGGATCGAGCCAGGGACTGGGCAAGGCCATTGCTCTGGCTTTTGCTGCGGAGGGCGCGCACGTGGCGCTCTGTGCACGGCGCGGGGATGTTCTGAGCCAGGTGGCCGACGAAGTGCGGCGCCGCTTCGGCGTCGAGACGCTCACGCAGGCATTCGACGTGAGCGATGACGCCGCGGTGCGCTCGTTTGTTGATGCGACGCACAGTAAGTTTGGCCGTGTCGACGCATGCGTCCCGAATGCCGGTGGCCCTCCCGCCAAGTCATTTTTGGCGACGACGATGGAGGAATGGGAGCGGGCCTGGCAACTAAATCTGCGCTCGGCCGTGAGTTTCTGCCACGCCGTGTTGCCGCACATGCAGCAGCAGCGGTGGGGACGCATCGTGACGCTGACGTCCTATACCGTGAAGCAGCCCGTCCCGGAACTGGTGCTGTCCAATACGATCCGCGCCGGCATGATGGGTCTGGTGCGCTCCCTCGCCGGGCAGTTCGGTAAGGACGGCATCACCGTGAACAACGTCGGCCCGGGATTCACGGCAACCGACCGCTCGAAGAGCCTGCTCGAAGGCCGCGCAAAGAACCGCGGCGTTCCGGTCGCCGAGGTTCAGGCCGAATTGGAGCGGGAGATTCCGATCGGCCGCATGGCCACTCCGGAGGAGGTTGCTGCGACCGTTGTCTGGCTGGCGTCGGTTCCCGCCGCAAGCATCACCGGCCAGACCGTACTCGTGGATGGGGGCAGTTACAAGGGGCTGTAATCCGTCGCGCTGCACGTTCGCTTCTTCACGACCGCATTGGTAAGTCGCATATTCGTGAAGCTTACTGTTCGCCCTCCGGCCGCTTATACGCCGTCTGAATCCAGTGCCGCGCCTCATTCAGCGCTCCGGCTGTGTTGTCATTGGTCTGCAACGCCTGGCGGTATTCCTGCACAGCCCGGTCTCGCTGGCCGGTGATATCAAAAATTTTGCCGACGGCGATATGGCTCCAGACCTCGGTCCAGCGTGGCTCCAGATCGCCATTGAGGCAGTCGCGGTAGGCATTCACGGCCGCCTGGTAGTTGCGCATCGTGAAGAGCAGTTCCCCGATGCGGTAGTGCGCCAGCGAACTTTGCGGATCCGCCTTGAGCGCGTTCTGATACTGCTGGAGCGCGCCGCCGTTGTCACCCTGCGCGGCCAGTTGCTGCCCCCGCAGGATATCCACCCGCACCTGCAGGTCAGGCGTGCTCTTCAGGATCCAGTTATCAGGATCGATGACGACACGCCGCGGACGCCCGAACGTGTCGATGACGAACTGCGAATCCGTGCCGACCACGTCGATGCGCTTGTCGACCGTCTTGCCCTCGGTTTCCACGCGCAGGTCGAGCGGCATGTTGAAGAGGTCCATGTCGCCCTGAATCTCGCCGATGGTGCGGAATCCCTTGTTATTGCCCAGGCGGTAAACGGCGTAGTTGTTCTTGAACGTCGGCGCGCCGGTGCCGTCCAGCCACTCCGCGAAGAACGGCGTGAGCTGCTGCTGCGATTGCTGCTCGGCAATGCGCTCAAAGTCGCGGGTGCTCACGCCCTTGTCCTTGTTCTCGCTGATTACCGTGCGCAGAATCTTCGTGAAGCTGTCGTCGCCCACTTCCCAGCGCAGCATGTGGTAGATCAACGCACCCTTGTCGAGGGTCATGGACTGGAACTGCGGCGAGTAGGCCCGCGCCACATCGGAGTTGCCGGCGCTTCCGCCCACCGTTGCCGCCGATGAGAGCGGAATGGTGTCGTAAGCCAGCGCTCCGGCCGAGACATCCTGAATCGCGGCATTCAGCGCCCCCCGTCCCTGGTCATCCTCGAGGTACATCAGCTCGCCGTAGCGCGCCATGCCGTTCGTGATCCACGAGTCGTTCAGGCTCGCAGGGCTCACCTCGCTGCCCCACCACTGGTGCGCCATGGTGTTCGCCAGCAGCCGGAAGGCGTTCTTGCCGCCGATAAAATTGCCGCCAACGGCAGCGATCTCCGGGGCCCAGAAAGCCGGGACCGTGTCATTGGGCAGTTCCACCACGTTCAGCTTCGTCGATTCGGGAATGCCAAAGGCGCTGGTGAAGTAGGCGAACTCGCGGAGGGCGGTTCCGGCATAATCCGCCGCTGCCGCCTTGTGCTCGGCCGTCGTATAGACCTTGATGTTCGTCGCACCCTGCACCGAAACCGGCGGCAGGAACTTGCCGACAATAATCGTTCCCGGGAAGCCCGGCTTGTCCCAGTTGAAGTCCCACTGCTGCTCGCCGTTGCCCGCAGCCTTCGCCGCTCCGGTGCCGCCGCTGCCGATCACCTCGTACCCAGTGGGCACCTTGACGTGGATCTGCGCCGTGAAGCGGTCCGTGTCGTATCCGGTCATCGGGAACCAGCGCGCTGCGTAGAGCAGATACGTGATGGGATCGCCAACATAGGCCAGTTTGAGCCCTTCGACTGGTCCGCCTTCCCCGTTCTCCAGCTGGCCGGAGTAGTGGAATGTCCAGGTAACGGCTTGCCCTTTCGGCAGGGCATTCTGCGGCGTGACGATCAGGGTGGCTTCCGCTCCGCGCTGGCCGTTGAGCGCGGCGCCGCTGGCGTCGGTCACCTTGTCGACGCGCAGAGCCCCATGCAGATCGAAGGTGACGGTGGGCAGGTCATCCACCGGGGTGAAGGTGACCTGCGCGGTCGCATCCAGAGTATGATCCGCCGGGCGAATCTCAGCGTTGATGGTGTAAGCCGTGATGTTCAGCGTGGGCCTGGCGGGGCTGGCCTGGGCCGAGGCGCTGCCGGGAGCGGCCAAAGCCAGCATCAAAACCGAACCAGCCAAAAAGATGGAAGCAGGACGGAGTCGCCGGAGCAATTGGGAACGGGGCGAGTCGAATTTTTCTTTCGTCATGGAACCGGGCTCTGTCTTTCCTCAAACGTGGTGGAAGGCCGCAACAATTGCCGGGCGACTTCGGCCACCCGGCCAATGGCGCTGCCTTCGCTGCGCAACATGTCTGCTACTCGTCGCAGGCTGGCCCGCATCTGCATGCGCGCCTGATCATCTTCCAGCAGCGGCTTCAGGTATGAGACGACGCGTTCCGCCGTAAAGTCACCCTGAATCAGTTCGGGTACGATGCGTTTTCCGGCGATCAGGTTCACCATGGCCACGTGCGGCACGTCCACAACGCGTTTCGCCACAGCATAGCTGAGCGGGGAAATCCGGTAGACGACGACAAAGGGGTTGCCGATCAGCGCGGCTTCGACGGTGGCGGTCCCGCTGGCGACAATGCTGGCGTGGGCATGATGGAGGACGGCCCGGGCATCGTCGACCATGGTAATCCGGGGGGCCTTCGCCTGAGCTGCCAGCAGTTCGGAGAGCACCGCGCGGATGTGGTCACGCTGTGGGGCCGTGAGCGTGGGCGCGAGCGGCAGCAGAAATTCAATCTCCCCCGCCAGCAGGGTTGCCGCCCGGACCATCTCCGGCAGGTTCAGCCGGATCTCCTTGCCGCGGCTGCCGGGCAGCAGACCCACCCAGGTTTTTGAAGGGTCAACCCCGGCTTGCTCAGCAAAGTCCGCGCGTGCAATGGTGGGTCCGGGCACCTCGGCCAGCGGATGGCCGACAAACTCGGCATCCACACCCCGGTCGTGATAGAAGCGCTCCTCGAATGGGAAGATCACCAGCATCCGGTCCACGTAGCGCTGCACGCTGCGGATGCGGTGCTTCTTCCAGGCCCAGAGCTGCGGGCTGACGAAGTAGATGACCGGCACCCCCTGGCGCCTGAGATGCTTCGCCAGCGACAGATTCACGTCGGGAAAATCGATGAGGATGGCAATATCCGGGCGCTCGCCGGCAATGGACGCCCTGAGCCGCCGGTACTCGCGATAGATCCGCGGCATGTGCCGAACGACCTCGGTGATGCCCATGACCGCCACATCTTCAGCCCGGACAATTGGGCGAAAGCCCAGCGCCGCCATGCGCCGGCCCCCCAGTCCGAAGATGTCGGCACCGGGCTCCAGTTCGTGGAGAGCGGCGATCACCAGCGTGCCGTAGTATTCGCCGCTGGCTTCGCCGGCGCTGAGAAAGATCTTCGGTGCGGCGGATGGGTTCATGGCTGGATCAGGCTTGCCTCGAAAGACACGCCGCAGACGGCCTCTTCAGGATGCGCTGCTTTGCCTTGAGTTTATCGCTTTCGCTGGGGGGCGAGGGCCGATGCAGATCCGGATCAGTCCATCGCCAGGGACGGCGTCAGCCCGCTGGAGGCTTCCCCTACTTCCTGGTCCTTGTACTGGAGCTGGTACAGCTTCCAGTAGATCCCATGGAGCGCGAGCAGTTGCTGGTGGGAGCCCATTTCGCGCAGCTGGCCGCGATGCATGACCAGGATCACGTCGGCGCGCTGCACAGTCGAAAGCCGGTGCGCAATGACCACCGATGTGCGCCCGGTGACCATCCGCTCCAGAGCAGCGCGGACGCGGAATTCCGTCTCGGTATCCACGCTCGAGGTCGCCTCGTCGAGGATCAGGATCCCCGGCCGGTGCGCCAGCGCGCGTGCGAAGTTGATTAACTGCTTCTGGCCCGTGGAGAGCCCCGCTCCGCGCTCGCGCAGCGGCTCGTGATAGGCCGAAGGCAGCGTCGAGATGAAGTCGTCCACGTTCACCTGCTCGGCGGCGAGACGCATCTCGTCGTCCGTAATGGTCTGCGTGCCCAGCCGGATGTTGTCCGCCACCGTGCCACTGAAGAGGAAGGGATCCTGCAGCACGACGCCGAAGCGCCGGCGCAGATGCAGCAGATCCTGCTCACGCACATCGACGCCATCGACCAGCACCTGGCCGTGCTGGACATCGTAGAAGCGCATCATCAGACTGGTAATGGTCGTCTTGCCGGCCCCGGTGTGGCCGACAATGGCCGCCGTCTGGTTTGGCTCGATGGTGAACGAGACGCCGCGCATCACCCACTCGACATCCGTCATTACAGCCAGCTCGGCGGGACCGGCGGAGGCGATCCTGGCCGCCGTTTCCGCGTCGAGCCGCTGGTACGTGAACCAGACATTGCGGAACTCAATCCGACCCGTTCCGTCGCCCGGCTTCGGGTGGGCAGGCGAGACGATCTCCGGCGCTGTGTCGATGAGCTTGAAGATGCGCTCGCTTGCAGCCATCGCGGCCTGCAGGATGTTGTACTTTTCGCTCAGATCCTGAATAGGACGGAAGAACCGCTGCGCATACTGCATGAAGCCGACCAGCGTGCCCAGCAGCACGGTATGCCGCAGAACGCCACCCCCGCCAAGCCAGATGATCAGAGCGATCGCGACGGAACTCAGCAGTTCGACGGCCGGGTAGTACAGCGCGTACGCGAGGATGTTGTCCTTGAAGGCCTCGAGGTGCGTGCGATTGATGGCCGAGAAGTCGCGGAAGGCGCGCTGCTGCCGGTTGAAGAGCTGCACCAGCGACATGCCGGTGACGTATTCCTGCGTAAAGGCGTTGATTTTTGCGATCGCCACGCGAATGCGCCGGTAGGACTCCCGGACGTATTTGCGGAAGATGCGCGTGACCAGCAGGATCAACGGCAGCACGGAGAAGGCCGCCAGCGCCAGCCACCACTTCATCCGCATCATGACGAAGACGATGGCGGCCAGGACGAAGACGTCTTCGAAGATAGCGAAGACGCCGGAGGTGAACATGTCGTTCAGCGCGTCAACATCCGTCGTCAACCGCGTGACCAGCCGCCCGACCGGATTGCGGTCGTAGAACGCGATGTGCATCCGCTGCAGGTGGCGAAAGATCTGGCTGCGCAGATCGAACATGACCTTCTGCCCGGTCCACTGCATCAGCCAGGTCTGCAGCGCCTCGAGCACATAGCTGAGCGTGAGCGAAGCCAAAAACAGTCCGGCCAATTCCGTCACGCCGGTTGCGGCGCCGCCGCTCGCGTAAGACGTCAGCCATCGGGCAATCCACGGATGTCCCGCCACGCCGCGAGCCGCCTGAAACGCCGCTTCCTGCGGGGTCTTCTGGATCGCCGGTGTCAGGTAGAGGTCCACCGCGACCATCGTGATCCAGGGGCCGAGCACATCCGCTCCGGCCTTCAGCAGGATCGCGACGATCGAGGTGATGCAAGCCCATTTGTACGGGAACAGATAGCGGATGAGCCGCCCCATCAGCCGGCTGTCATACGCCTTGCCGAGGACTTCTTCTTCCTGATAGGCGGACCTGGGCGGTGGCGCGGCCACTGCCGCTGCAGCGGCCGCCTGCTCGCTCGGCTGACCCGATCGGCGAGGCGGATTGGAGGGGTTCGGCTGGGGCTCGGAACCGGGCATGACCGCTGCT
>DATEPN010000342.1:0-2134 GCA_035273225.1 Acidobacteriaceae bacterium
CAAGGTCGATCCTGGCAAGCCCGGCAAGGTTCTCTCTTCGCGTGTCTCCTATGAAGGCCCGCTCTTCCGCGTCCTTACTGACGAACTCCGCGAGCCAACCGGCAAGAAAGTCACGCGCGACATCATCCGTCACAACGGCTCCGTCGTCATCCTCGCTCTCGAAAAATCCAAAAGCAAAAAAGACCCGCTGGTCCTCATCGAGCGCCAGTTCCGTCACGCCGCCCAGCAATACCTCTACGAAGTCCCTGCCGGCACCATCGATCGCGGTGAAGATCACCTCGAAGCTGCGAAGCGCGAACTGCTCGAAGAGACCGGCTATCAGGCGCGCAAGTGGACCCCGCTCCTCCAGTACTTCGCCAGCCCCGGTTTTCTCGGCGAGTGGATGCAGGTCTTCCTCGCTGAAGACGTCACCCCGGGTCCGGCCAGCCCCGAAGAAGACGAGTCTCTGGAGCTCCAGTTCATTCCCCTCTCGGAACTGCTCCGCCTCATCGGCGCCGGCAAAATCCGCGACGGAAAAACGATTATCTCCGCCAGCTTCTATGCCCTCTACCTGCGGCGTGGCGGCAAATAGTTCGTTTTCCTCAGAGCGTTACTTTCTAGACACGGAAAACCAAACTTTCAGGCCTCGCGTCTCTATGGTCTAGCGGTTGGCACCCCCAACCCGAATCTGCCTGAGAGGAAGGTTCGTGTCTGTGGCTCAGTACAAAGGCAAAGTCAAATGGTTTAACAACGCGAAAGGGTACGGGTTTATCGGACGCGACGACGGACCCGATGTATTTGTCCACTACAGCGCTATTCAGGTGGACGGCTACAAGAGCCTGAAAGAGGGTGACGACGTCGAGTTCGACATCATCCAGGGTCAGAAAGGGCCCCAGGCGGATCAGGTTGTGCGCGCCCGCGAGGTAGCCTAACTCCCACCCGCAAGACTCTGTCGTACTACCTTCCCCGCCCAGCGCGGGGAAGCTGCAGTTTTACTTCCCCTTCGCGTTGTCCACGTCTTTCTCCGCTGGTTTGGTTTCCCGCTTCGGGAGTGGTCTAATCGTCTGCGATGGACAACCGCTCGATCGCTCAGTTGCTCGCAGAGACCGCCGACCTGCTGGAGATTGGCGCGGGCGATCCGTTTCGCATTCGCTCCTACCGCCGCGCTGCCGAGGCCGTCGAGTCCTCGACTGTCCAGTTGAGCGCCATCGCCGCTGATCCAAAAAAGCTGCAGGAGATCCCCGGCATCGGCAAAGGGATGGCCGCGAATATTCAGGACATCGAGCGCACCGGAACGCTGCCCCTCCGCGAAGAACTGCTCGCCAAATATCGGCCCACCATGCTGGAGTTGCTGCGCCTCCCCGGCATGGGTCCCAAGACCGTCGCCCTCCTATGGGACGCGCTCCAGGTCGCCTCCGTCCAGGAACTGGAAACCGCTATCACTGCCGGACGCCTGGCCACCCTTCCCCGCTTCGGCGAGAAGCTCATCGAAAAACTGCGCAAGGGCATTGACGACTACAAGCAGCGCAGCGGGCGCTTCCTCATCGACGACGCCGAGACCGCCGCTGAAAAGCTGATCGCTTATCTCCGCGAATTTCCCGGCTTCACCACCATCATGCCCGCCGGATCGCTGCGCCGCGGCCGCGATACCGTCGGCGACCTCGACATCCTCGCCACCGGCCCCTGCTGCGCCGAAGACCAGGTCGCCGCCGCAGTCGAATACGCCGCCGCCTACCCGCCCGCGGCCACCATGCTGGCCAAAGGCCAGAACAAAGTCAGCTTCCGCCTCCGCAGCGGACTCCAGGTCGATGTCCGCCTCCTGCCCGAGCGCTCCTTCGGCGCAGCCCTCCAGTACTTCACCGGCTCGAAGATGCACAACGTGACCGTGCGCCAGCGCGCGCTCAAACGCGGCTATACCCTCAGCGAATACGCCCTCGCCCGCGTCGACGACGGCACCTTCGTCGCCGGAGCCACCGAAGAAGAAATCTACGCCGCACTCGGCCTCGACTGGATTCCTCCCGAACTCCGCGAGAACAACGGCGAAATCGAAGCCGCCGAAGAGCACCGCCTCCCCGTGCTCATCGAGGAAAAGGACATCCGCGGCGACCTGCACATGCACACCGAAGCCTCCGACGGAAAATGCTCCATCCGCGAG
>DATEPN010000343.1:0-3807 GCA_035273225.1 Acidobacteriaceae bacterium
TGGGGGTGATGCCGACGGCTTTGGCGACGGCGCGCATGGTGACCGCTTCGGCGCCGTGGCGGTCGAGGATGCGCCGGGCGTGGCGGAGGATGCGGTCGGCGGTGGGGATGGTGGGCATGTGTACGGCGTATACGGATCGAGTATACGGCGTATACATTCGAGAGCGCAAGGGGGATCCCATGTCTCCAAAGGCGGGAGACCCATTCGACTCCGCACCTGCGGTGTTCCGCTCAGGGCAGGCTATGGGGCAGCCGGGCAGTCTGTGGATCCGAGGTCTCCAAAGGCGGGAGCTATCGAGTACCCGGCCCGGGGCTGCCGCTGATACGGGGCATGCAAGAATGCAGTCAGCCCATGGAGAGAACTCCTCGCACTGTGATTCAGGTGGCCGGCATCCGGAAGAGCTACGGGGCGACGGTGGCGGTTGCGGATGTGTCGTTCGAAGTGCAGGAGGGGGAGATCTTCGGGCTGATTGGCCCGAACGGCGCGGGCAAGACGACCACGATGGAGTGCGTGGAGGGGGTGCGCCGGCCGGACAGGGGCGCCATTTCGATCCTGGGGATGGATCCGGCGCGCGATGTGTACGCATTGCAGAACCGGATGGGCGTGCAGCTGCAGGAGGCGCAGCTGCAGAAGCGGATCAAGGTCTGGGAGGCGGTGGATCTGTGGGCGTCGCTGTACGCGAAGGCGGTGGACGGCGACGGCCTGCTCGAACAGCTGGGCCTGGCGAGCAAGCGCAACGCGTGGTTCATGACGCTCTCCGGCGGACAGAAGCAGCGGCTGTTTATCGCTCTGGCGCTGATCAACGATCCGGAGGTGGTGTTTCTGGATGAGCTGACGACGGGACTGGATCCGCAGGCGAGGCGCGCGATCTGGGATCTGGTGCGGGGGATTCGCGAGCGCGGGAAGACGGTGCTGATGACGACGCATTTGATGGAAGAGGCGGAGCGGTTGTGCGACCGGGTGGCGATCATCGAGCGCGGCCGGATTATCGACAGCGGCACGCCGGAGGAGCTGGTGCGGCGGCATTGTCCCGCGCGCACGGTGGTGCTGACCACGGACAGCGCCCTGGCCGAAGAGCAGCTGCGGGCCATTGCGTCGGTGGACAGCGTGACGCGCCGCGACGCGCGGCTGACGATTCAGGGGCACTGCGAGGATTTGGTCACCGAGGTGATCCAGTGCCTGTCGGAGCAGCGCATCCGGGTGACGGATTTCCGCACGGTGCTGCCGAATCTGGAAGACGTATTTCTGAAGCTGACGGGCCATTCGATTCGCGATTAGGAGAGATCAGTGCGCGGGCTATGGAAATTGACATGGCTGGAGATCAAGATCTTTCTGCGCGAGCCGCTGGGCGCGTTCGGCTCGATTTTCTTTCCGGTGCTGGTGTTCATCGCAGGGGGACGGTGGTTGGGCGGTCTGCGGCCGGCACACGCGCCGGATGCGCGTGGGATGCTGGGGGTGAAGCTGCCGATCTTTACGGCGCTGCTGATTGCGCTGACGGCGGTCACGTCGCTGGTGACGATCATTGCCATTTACCGCGAGGGCGGTATTCTGCGGCGGCTGCGCGCGACGCCGCTGCGGCCGCAAACGATCCTGACGGCGCATGTGCTGGTGAAGCTGGCGCTGACGGCGGTGACGCTGGCGCTGATGATGCTGGCCGGCAAACGCTACTACCCGGTCCACGTGGAGGTTCCGGTTTTCAGCTTTGCTGTGGCGCTGCTGATCAGCACGTGCAGCATCCTGTCGCTGGGATTTCTGATCGCGAGCCTGGTGCCGACGGCGCGATTCGCACAGCCGATCAGCGCGGCTATCCTGTATCCCATGCTGGGGCTGTGCGGACTGTTCGTGCCGCTGCGGGAGCTGCCGCCTGTGCTGCACACGCTGGCCCGCGTCATTCCGCTGACCTACGCCGTCTCGCTGCTCGAGGGGATCTGGAAGGGCGAGGGGTGGCTGGTGCACGGGGGCGATGTCGCTGCTTTGGTGGCGATCTTTGCGGTTTGCACAGCGCTGTCGTCGAAGGTTTTCCGGTGGGAGTGATGCAGGCCAGGCGGCGATGCGTAGACTAAAAAGATTCAGGTTGGGGTGCGATGGCGATTCGGCTGTTGAATGCGGTGGAGGCGCGGGTTCTGGGCGCGCTGGTGGAGAAGGAGACGACGACGCCGGAGTACTATCCGCTGTCGCTGAATGCGCTGGTGAACGCGTGCAATCAGAAGAACAATCGCGAGCCGGTGATGCAGCTGGACGAGGATGCGGTGCGGCTGGCGCTGCGGGGGCTGGAGGATCGGGGATGGGCCGGCGTGGCACGGGGGTCGGAAGGGCGCGTGACGAAGTACGAGCACCGGCTGCAGGAGGCTTTCAACTTTACGCGCGGGGAGACGGCGGTGGTGTGCGTGCTGCTGCTGCGCGGTCCGCAGACACCGGGGGAGCTGCGCGGGCGGACAGAGCGGATCTACCGGTTCGAGGAGCTGGAGGATGTGGTCGGGGTGCTGCAGAAACTGATGCAGCGCGAGCCCGCGCTGGTGGCGGCGCTGCCGCGGCAGCCGGGGACGAAGGAGATTCGGTATGTGGAGTTGTTGTCGGGATCGGTGGAATCCCACCTCTCCCAACAACAGGGAGAGATGGGGCACCCGGATTCTGTGGATTCCCATGTCTCCAAAACAGGAGACATGGGGCACCCGCAGCCGGGGTTCGCTGATCGGGTGGAGCGGCTGGAGGCGGAGGTGGGGCGGCTGCGCGAGGAGGTGGCGGCGATGCGGGCGGAGATGGAGGCGATGCGCGGCCAGGAAAGCGGGGCGGTTTGATGGAGATGGATGTCCTGCGGGAGATGTTTGAGCGGCACTTTCGCGTGCCGGCGGATCACGTGCGTCCGCTGCAGGGAGAGCTGGGCGGGTCGGGGCGGCTGATCGTGCGGCTGGTGAGCGGCGAGGCGCGGGCGATTGGGATTTTGTATCCGGTGCGGGAGGAGAACCTGGCGTTTCTGGAGTTCTCGAAGCACTTTCGGCGGCATGGATTGCCGGTGCCGGAGATTTATGAGCAGGATCTGAGCCGGGGCGCATATCTCGAAGAGGATCTGGGCGACACGACACTGTTTGAGTTTCTGGCGAAGCATCGCGTGGGCGCGGCGGTGAGTCCCGAAGCCGTGGAGGCGTATCGGAAGACGGTGGCGGTGCTGCCGCGTTTTCAGGTGGAGGCGGGCAAGGACCTCAACTATAAGGTGGCGTATCCGCGGGGGAGCTTCGACCGGCAGTCGATTGCGTGGGATCTGAACTACTTCAAGTATTACTTTTTGCGGCTGGCGGGCGTGCCGTTCAGCGAGCAGGCGCTGGAGAACGATTTTGGGCGGCTGACGAAGTTTTTGCTGGCGGTGCCGCATGAGTATTTTCTGTATCGGGATTTCCAGTCGCGGAACGTGATGCTGCGCAACGGCGAACCCTGGTTTGTGGATTATCAGGGCGGGCGGCGAGGCGCGTTGCAGTACGACATTGCTTCGCTGCTGTTCGATGCGAAGGCGGATCTGCCTCCGGAGGTGCGGCAGGAGCTGCTGGAGTTCTATCTGGCATGCCTGGCAAGGGTTGTGGCGGTGGATCGCGACGATTTTCTGCGGCACTACTACGCGTATGTGTACGTGCGGATTCTGCAGGCGCTGGGGGCGTATGGGTTTCGCGGGTTCTATGAGCGGCGGCCGCATTTCTTGCAGAGCGTGCCGTATGCGCTGGAGAATTTGCGGTGGCTGAAGGAGAATGTCACTTTGCCGGTTGCAATTCCGGCGTTGCTGGAGGCGCTGGACCGGATTGGCGAGTCGGAGAAGCT
>DATEPN010000344.1:0-3218 GCA_035273225.1 Acidobacteriaceae bacterium
GAGTTTTTGTTGGCGCCCACCGTTCCGTCCGAGCCAAGCCCGTAGAACAGCGCCCGTACCGTCTTCGGATTCTCCGTCGAGAAGCTCTCGTCCCATTTGAGGCTCGAGTGCGTGACGTCATCATCAATACCGATGGTGAAATGGTTCTTCGGATGGGCTTTCGCCAGCTCGTCGTAAATCCCCTTCACCATCGCCGGCGTGAATTCCTTCGAGGACAGCCCATACCGGCCGCCGACGATGACCGGGAACTGCGAAATCGGCAGCCGCCCACTCGAGAGCGCCTCGGCAATCGTCGTTACCACATCCTGATAAAGCGGCTCGCCGGATGCTCCGGGCTCCTTCGTCCGGTCAAGAACGGCAATCTTGCGCACCGTCTCCGGCAGCGCGGTCAGGAAGGCCTCGGCTGCAAACGGGCGAAATAACCGCACCTTCAGCACACCCAGCTTTTCGCCCTTCGCATTCAGCGCATCGATCGCCTCTTCCGCCGCGCCAGCGCCGGAGCCCATCAGAATGATCACCCGGTCGGCATCCGGCGCGCCGTAATAGTCGAACAGCCGGTACGCACGCCCGGTCTGGCGGGCAAAACGATCCATCACGTCCTGGACGATCACAGGACACGCCAGGTAGTACGGATTGCACGCCTCACGCGCCTGGAAGAAAACATCCGGGTTCTGGGCTGAGCCGCGCAGCACCGGCCGCTCCGGCGTCAGCGCCCGCTCGCGATGCGCCCGCACCGCCTTCTCGTCCAGCAGCGCCAGAATCGTCTCGTCCGAGATCGGCTCCACTTTGTTGATTTCGTGCGAGGTCCGGAAACCGTCGAAGAAATGCATGAACGGAATGCGTGCTTCCAATGTCGCCAGATGCGAAATGGTCGCCAGATCGGCGGCTTCCTGTACCGAATTCGATGCCAGCATGGCATACCCAGTCTGGCGGCAGCCCATCACGTCCGAGTGATCGCCGAAAATCGAGAGCGCATGCGTTGCGATCGATCGCGCCGTCACGTGCATCACCGACGGGGTCAGTTCGCCGGCAATCTTGTACATATTGGGGATCATCAGCAGCAGGCCCTGGGAAGCTGTGAATGTCGTGGAGAATGCCCCACCCTGGAGAGCCCCGTGCATGGCGCCCGCGGCTCCGCCCTCGCTCTGGAGTTCGGCCACTTTGGGAACTGCGCCCCAGATATTCCTCCGGCCCTCTTCACTCCACTGGTCGGCAAACTCTGCCATCGGCGACGAGGGAGTAATCGGATAGATAGCAATGACTTCTGAGAATCGATAGGCCACTGAAACGGCGGCTTCGTTGCCGTCGAAAATTGCGGTCTTGCTCGGTGCGCTCATAGCTCTCCCTGGGTGCGGCTGTGTACGATCTGCCGCAAAATCCACCACGAAAAGTCTGCTCTCCGGCTCAAACCAGCCGCTGTGACAATGGACACAAGTGTGCGAGGATAAACTGTTCGGGAAAGCGCTTTACCCCAGCAGGATGCGCTCTCCACGATCTGCGATTCCGCCTGCAATGTGATTGCTGTCACGGAGCCCTGGATGCGTGGCGCGTAAGTTCAAATCAGGAACGGCTTTCGGGCCGCTCGAACGACGAGGACGGATGAATAGCAACTATCCCGAGCACCCCTGGATGACCATCGTTGCCCTGCTCGTCGGAGCTGTTGCCTTCGGCTTCACCCCCCTGGCCCTCGCCTGGCTCTGGGCAAAGTGGATTTCACCGCGCAAACCCGGAGCGGAAAAGAACGCCACCTACGAGTGTGGACTCGAGTCCAAAGGGGATGCCTGGATTCAGTTCGGTGCGTCTTACTATCTGTACGCTATTGTCTTCCTCGTCTTCGACGTGGAAGCCGTTTTCCTGCTTCCCTTTGCCGTCGCCTTTACCGGTCTTTCGGCTGGAGCCTGTGTCGCAATGCTCGTATTTCTGCTGCTGCTGGTGGAAGGGCTCATCTGGGCCTGCCAGAAAGGTGTTTTGACGTGGGCCTGACCGGCCCCTCATAAGGTATCGAGGTTTCATGGCTGACGATCTCAAAGAACTCAAGATCGAGCTGAGTAAAAACGGCATTTTCACCACCACGATCGAGGAGCTCTATAACTGGGGCCGCAGGAACTCCGTCTGGCCGCTGACCTTCGGGCTCGCCTGTTGCGCGATCGAAATGATCGCCACCACCATGGCCCGCTACGACCTTGCCCGCTTCGGCGCTGAGGTCTTCCGCCCCTCGCCCCGCCAGGCCGACCTGATCATCGTCTCGGGCACCGTTACGAAGAAAATGGCTCCCCAGGTAGTCCGGCTCTATAACCAGATGCCCGAGCCCAAATACGTCATTGCGATGGGCGCCTGCGCCATCTCTGGCGGCCCGTTCCGCGATGGTTACAACGTGCTGCGCGGCATCGACCGCTACATCCCGGTGGATGTTCACATTCCCGGCTGTCCGCCGCGCCCTGAGGCCCTGATTCACGCCTTCATGACGCTCCAGAAGAAGATTGAGAACGACACTCTGCGCGGACCGGAGCGGCCCCGCCACCTTGATCCGGACGCGCCCAGCGAGTTCCCTGTGCCCGAGTTTGGCGAGCATGGACTGGAGCCGCCCAACAACCCCGAAGTCTTCAATGACGCGCCGGGCAATCCCCTCAAGGTGATTCAATGACGGCTCTGCCCACGCCCGAGGACATCAAGGCGCAGATCGAAGCCGGCGTTCCCGGCGCAGTCGTCACGGTCATCCCCAATGGCAGCCCCTCGGGGCAGCACTCGCTCCTGCTCGATCATGAGCACGCACGCGACGCGGCCCTCTTCCTCCGCGACCATCCGGCCCTTCATCTCGACTTCTGTTCGCTCGTGACCGGCGTCGACTGGCTCGATACCGAGACCTCCGAAAAGGTGAAGTTGAAGCAACTCGTGGACGGCGTGGAGAAGGACGTCGAAGAGACGCGCAAGACGAAAATCCCCGGGTATCTCGAAGCCGTGTACCACCTCTTCTCCATGGAGAAGAAACACGGTCCGGTAATCCTGCGCCTGCGCACCGCCAATCGCACCGATCGGACGCACGTGCCCTCGCTCACACCGGTCTGGCGCAGCGCCGAGTTTCAGGAGCGCGAGGCGTTCGATCTCTACGGCATCCTCTTCGATGGGCATCCGGACCTGCGCCGCATCCTGATGTGGGACGGCTTCCTCGACCATCCGATGCGCAAGGATTACGTTCCTCCAGCCGACGATCCGCTCGC
>DATEPN010000345.1:0-2896 GCA_035273225.1 Acidobacteriaceae bacterium
GCCGATGCCACCGGCGCGCACATCACCGGCAACCCCTACGCCCTGGCCAGCGCTCTCGAAAAGCTCGATGCCTACTCGAAGCGCCTGCCCATGCCCGGATCGCCCACGACGGCACACCTCTTCATCGTGGAGCCGCTCCTCAGCCGCGACTCCTTCGCGAACCTC
The DNA here is from genome assembly GCA_035273225.1 of Acidobacteriaceae bacterium. Classification (GTDB taxonomy): domain Bacteria; phylum Acidobacteriota; class Terriglobia; order Terriglobales; family Acidobacteriaceae; genus Palsa-343. Next base: position 166 of record DATEPN010000345.1, read on the forward strand.
TTCTCAACCCACCCGCCGATCAAAAAGCGTATCGAGCGCCTCATCGGCCGGCCCAGCGTCTACGGCACACCGCAGCAGTAGCGGAGTCGGCAGCCAGCAGTCAGTAGCCCCGGACCCGCTCCGGCTACTGGCTGCTCTTGTTCGCCCATCCCAGCCCATCCGCAAAGGTGCCCGCCTGCATCAGCCGGTCCACCTTCCACGCCGCCAGATCAATGGCCGCCACCTGCCCGCTCCCCGCGCAGGAAACGTACGCCATCTTCCCATCCGGCCGGATCAACACCTCCTGCGGATCCTGCGCCACCGGAATGCTCCGTGCCACGCGCATGCTTTCGAGATCGACCACGTCCACCACATTCTTGGCCGGAATCGCAATCAGCAGCCATCGCCCATCGGCCGTCACCGCCGAGCCATACCCAGTCCCGGACAGCGTAACCCACCGCACTACCTTCCGCGCTCCCGTATCGATTGCCGCCAGCCGCGGCTGCGTCTGATCCGCCGTGAATACCCACCGTCCATCCGGACTAATCGAGATGCGCTGCACCTTCCCGCTCACCGGAATGACCGCCAGCGTCTTGCGCGCCGCCAGATCGAGCACCGACACGCTGCCCGGCCCAACATTGGCCGTGTATCCGTACCGCCCGTCTCGCGAGATCGCCAGCATGTGCGACTCCTTCGCCCCGGTCGGCACCTTGCCAACGATCTGCAGCGTGCGCGTATCGATGACCGTGACCGCCTCATCCAGCTCCGTCGTCACATACAGCAGATGGTGTTCGGCGTCGAGCACCGGTAGATGCGGACGCACCGCATGTCCGAAATCCACCGTGCGCACCACCTTCCGTGACGGCACATTGATGACCAGCATCACGCGCCCGTCGATCCCCGGCCGCCCCACACCGGAATTGCCGTAGATCGGCAGATATGCTGTGCGTCCATCTGCCGACACGGCCACCTCGTGCCCCCACTCCCCGGCAATCGGCTCAGCAATCGTCGCCAGCGTCTTCCCGCTCGCCGCATCCAGCACACTGACGTTGTGATCCCGCTGATTCACCACCACCAGCGATTGAGCCCGCATATCGCACGCACACAGGCCTATGACCAATACTCCGCCCCATATCCAGCTTTTTCGCATAGCCCGCGAATATAACACGCACGAACCTGCGAACAGATGATCCCTGATCACTGGTCCCTGATGGCTGTACCCTGTTCTCAATGAAAACCCTCACCCGCACCATCGTCTGGCTGGCGCTCATCGTCTGGCTCGGTGGGCTCTTCTTCTTCCCCATCACCGCCGCGGCCGCGTTCACCATCATTCCGGACACGCACGCCGCCGGCAGCATCGTCGCCCGCTGCCTCGGCATCCTGCATCACGAGGGCATCGTCGCCGGCGGAGTCATCCTCGTCTTCCTCGGCATCGGACGCGGCACCCGCGCATACGCCGCCGTCGGCATGGCCGCCGCCGTCACCCTCATCATGGTCGGCCTTACCGCTTTCTCCCAGTACTGGATCATTCCTCACATGGAGCGCGACCGCATCGCCGCCGGAGGCGCCATCGACAACGTGCCCCGGTCCGACCCGCGCCACGCCGACTTTAACCGCCTCCACAACGCCTCAGTCCATCTGGAAGAAGCCGTCATGCTCGGCGGAATCGTTCTCGTTGTGCTGCTCTCCAGACAGGAATGCGCCTGAGCCGAAGCCCAGGCGCATCGTTCTCTCTGCCAATCCGGTGTCTATGCCGCTTTGCGGCCCCGCTTCTTCGTCGGCTTCGCTTCGCCCTTCTGCGGCGACTCTCCCTGTTCGACGTTCGCCGGGTGCGATCGCCCGTGCTGATGCTCCTCGCCGCCGGACTGCATGTGCGCGTTCTGGTGGCTCATCGCATCCGACTCGTCCGACCACCGCCCGCTGCTGTCCGAGGGGTTATCCGGAGCGTGCTGCGATCCGTGCAGTATCCCGGCTACCTGCGCTTCATTGCCGGCCGAACTGCGCGACTCATGCCCTTCCAGATGCCCAGGCTGGCGTCCTGTCGTTTCGCCCCGCCCCGTTGTCGTTTCGCTGTGCGTCCGCGGATCCGCCGCGTCCCGTCCCATCTCTCTGCGATCTGGCATGCGAACCTCCATCGATTCACAGAGTGGGATTCGATCAGTACCGCCCGGGGTGGTCTGCCGTCGCACAACCCTCCTGCGCTCTGCTGCTTACCGTTTCTCCTCCATTAGCCCTAACAGGTTTCCCGCCGGGTCTTTGATGAAGGCCAGCCAAAGCTCGTGGTCGGGCATCCGCGCCACTGTGTGTGGCTCCTGCGCAACCTCGACGCCTCGCGCAACCAGTGCAGCATGGACGGCCTGCAAATCCGCCACCCGGAAATAAAGAATGGTGCCGCCACCCTGCTGCGTCTCCCCGCTGCCGATCAGCACCCGCACGCTTCCGCATTGGAAGAAAGCCATGCTCCCGGCGTCGAACAGGAACTGCATCCCGAGCACACCGCCGTAGAACTCCTTCGCCCGGGCCACATCGTCCACGGAGAGTGCCACCTGCAGAATTTCCTTCACCTGCACGGCCGCATCGCTGCCCATCGGTTCATTTCCTCCCTTTTTGGCTGAACCGCCACAGTTCTCCACCTCCTGCAATTCTGTCAAGCCCTTGCCCGAAAAACAGGAACGGCAACGCTGATTCCACGCAGCTTGCAGGCGGAGACAGTGCCAAAAAGATGGCATTCCAACCAGGGTGAACTTGGTAT
>DATEPN010000346.1:0-3309 GCA_035273225.1 Acidobacteriaceae bacterium
GCCGCCCGCGACCTGCTCGCCGACGCCTTCCGCCGCCGCGAAGGAATCGGCGTCTTCGAAGCCGCCCGGCGCACTCCCACAACGATGCTGTCCGTCATCGGAGTTGCCGCTCTCTCCCTGCGCACGGCAGTTGCTCAGCGCCCCGTCCGCCCCGCCCGGCTGCTCTTCACCTTCCTGCTGCCCGTCATCCCGCTCACGCTCTGGATCGACGGCCTGCTCTCCTGCCTGCGCAGCTACTCCCTCGAGGACATGCGCGAGCTGACCAGCGGCCTCTCCGCCCCCGACTACACCTGGCAAATGGGCGACGAACACGGCGGCACGGTCCCCATCCGCTACCTCATTGGCACGCCCCTGCGGCCTGCGTAAGCCGCCCTTGCCTGTGGCGGCCATCACACCCCGCCTTCCCGGACCCCGGGCTACAATCATGCGAGGACCGATCACCCCGTTCGCGCAAGCGCGACGGGGACCCCGGAGCGACGATGCCCCTCCACCACCTCTTCAATGACCATGCCGACCACGTTCGTGGCAAGGTCGCGGGCATCTACGCGCTGCTGCTCCTCTTCAACGCCGGAGCCTGGCTCTGGGCCATCGCCGCCTTCCACCGCTTTCCCGTCCTGCTCGGGACCGCCTTCCTCGCCTACTCCTTCGGCCTGCGCCATGCCGTCGACGCCGACCACATCGCCGCCATCGACAACGTCACCCGCAAGCTGATGCAGGAGGGCAAGCGCCCCGTCGCCGTGGGATTCATGTTCTCCCTCGGCCACTCGACCATCGTCATTCTCGGCTCCGTGCTCATCGCCGCCGCCGCGCTGGGCCTCCAGCATCGCCTCGACCACTTCCGCTCCATCGGCGGGGTCATCGGCACCACCGTCTCGGCCATCTTCCTGCTGGCCATTGCCATCGCGAATCTCGTCATCCTGCGCTCCGTCTACGGCACGTTTACGCGGGTGCGGCGCGGCGAGCCTTATGTCGACGAGGACCTGGACCTGCTGCTCTCCGGCCGCGGATTACTCGCCCGCATCTTCCGGCCTGTCTTCGCCATGATCCGCCGCAGCTGGCACATGTATCCGCTCGGCGTGCTATTCGGCCTCGGCTTCGACACCGCGACGGAGATCGGCCTCCTCGGCATCTCCGCCGCGGAAGCCTCGCGCGGCCTCTCGCTGGCGTCGATCCTCGTCTTTCCGGTGCTCTTCGCCGCAGGCATGTCGCTGATCGACACCACCGACAACGTCCTGATGCTCGGGGCTTATGGCTGGGCGTATATCAAACCCATCCGCAAGCTCTACTACAACCTGACCATCACATCCGTCTCAGTCGTTGTGGCGCTGGTCGTCGGCGGCATCGAAGCCCTCGGCCTTCTCGGCGGCCAACTCCATCTGCAGGGCAGCTTCTGGGGCCTCATCGGACGCCTCAACTCCAACTTCGGCGTCCTCGGCTACTGCGTCGTGGCGATCTTTGCGGTGAGTTGGATCGTCTCCATCGCGATCTACAAACTCCGCCGCTTCGAAGAACTGGAGTTCACGCCGGAAGCGTGAGCTTTGGGGTACAGGCCGGTTGCGAATTGGATCGCAAGCAGAGATGAGCCTCAGCGGCTGAAGCCGTTTTCGAGGAACGCGCAAGTAAAGCGATTTCTACGCGGTGCCGCGAATGGTTCGTTGTACCGCGCCATCGATTGACACCGATCCGAAAAAGCCTGTACAAGGGCTCCCATCGAACACGCGCGCGATCAGGGATGCGACCCCTGTCCGCGCGCTCTCCAAAGCTGTTCCCCTCGCTCTAAAGGAGACCCATGAAACGGATTGCAATCGCTCTTCTGTTGATCACGTCAGGGATCTGCTGGGCACAAGTGCCGGCGGACTGCAAGGCGTCTTCGCTGAACATCCCGGGAGCGCCCTTCCCGTGCGTCTTTCCCGATCATCGCGCGATGTTTCGCGTCTCCGCTCCCGACGCGCAGAAGGTGCGCGTGCGCGTCGGCGCCGGATTCGATATGGAAAAACACCCGGACGGACTCTGGTACGCGACCACCACGCCGCTGGTCGAAGGATTCCACTACTACAAGATCGACATCGATGGCGCCCCTGTCTCCGATCCTGCGACGGAGACTTTCTTCGGAGGCGGTGAGTGGAGCAGCGCCATCGAGATTCCCGCTGCGGACGCCGATTTCTACAGCCATCACGAAGTGCCCCAGGGCGTGGTGCGGATCCAGTCGTATTACTCCACGGTGACGCAGCAGTGGCGCCGCTGCCTGATCTACACTCCGCCCGGGTACGACACCAGTGCCTCGGAGCGGTATCCGGTGCTCTACCTGCTGCACGGCTGGGGAGAAAACGAATTCGGATGGACGTTCCAGGGCCACGTCGACCAGATCATGGACAACCTGCTGGCCGCCGGCAAGGTGAAGCCGATGATCATCGTGATGGATAACCTGAACGCGGTGAAGCCTGGCGAGGATGGTTCGCTGTACTACGCGCGCAGTGTCGTCACCCAGGCGGTTCCTCATCCCATTCCGCCGATGGGTCCACCGCCGCCGGCAAAGCCCGGACAGCCGCCGGCGCGGCCGCAGCGTCCGCCGTTCCATCTGAGCAATACCTTCTCCGAGATGATGTTCACGGATCTGATTCCGATGGTGGAGAAGAATTACCGCGTGGCTCCGGGTCGCGACAACCGCGGGATGGCCGGGCTTTCGATGGGAGGCATGCAGACTTTCACGACCGGGCTGCAGAATCTTGACAAGTTCGCGTACCTGGGCGGCTTCAGCGGCAACTGCGGATCGTTTGGCGGCCCGTTTGACGCGAAGACCAGCTGTGGCGGCGCATTCGCCGATCCGGCGGCGTTCAACAGCAAGGTGAAGCTGTTGTTTCTCTCAACGGGGTCAGTCGAGGGTCCGCGCGTGAAGCAGTTCAGCGACGCGCTGACGGCCGCCGGCATTCACAACGTCTACTTTGAGTCTCCGGGAACCGCGCACGAATGGCTCTCGTGGCGGCGGGCGTTTGCAGACTTCGCTCCGAGGCTGTTTCGTTAGCGGCGAAGAGCGGCAGTACGCACCGAGTGTTTCCGGTTGGGATAACTCGCAGCGGAGCACCATGCGTGGCCTTCGCTGCGAGCGGCGGAGTTAGTCGCGCAGAACAGGCGGCGCAGACAGACGCTCGCCCAAAGGCAAGCTCTGCCAATAACGGAGCGCAGCCTCTTCCTGCTCGCGAGGGCCATGAATTCTCAGGATTGTGTTGTCAGGACGCATCGTGACTCCTCATAACTTGTCGGCCGCCGCTATTGGTCGGAAGTAGTCGCCGCTGGTGCTTTGGGAGCCGG
>DATEPN010000347.1:0-3634 GCA_035273225.1 Acidobacteriaceae bacterium
CGGCGGTGTTGGGGCGCAGCACTCCGGCGAGATGGACGCGCTCGGAGCCGGCGGGCCGCACGGTGGCGGCGACGCTGAGCAGGCGTTCGCCAGCGGCGGCGACCTTCCAGTCCAGCACGGGCGCGGCTTCGCGCGTGCCGAGATGCACCTCGTCGCCTTTGGCGAGGACGCGATCGTGAAAGACGTCGAGCTCAATTCTGAGGACGCAGTCGGCGCTGGCAAAGGCGGCGCAGATGTAGTCGCCGGCAACGTTGACCTTGGCCGGAGGGAACTCGAGAAAGTACGGCTGCTCCTGCGCGTCAGCCAGGGGACTGAGGGCCAGTGCGGCGCCCGCCATCAGGAACTGCCGACGATTGCACTCCATGCGTTACCCCTTCGGAATGTAGTGTTCGAGGATGATGCCGAATGCATGATCCACGAGGCGGAAGACGATGGCGGCGAGGATGGCGAGGCCGATGATCCAGAGAGTGCGGTCGCTGACTTTTTCGCCGAGGATCTCGTCGAGGATGGTGGGCATGAGCTGGTTCTGCTGCTGGAGCAGGGAGGAGGTCTCCGCCTGGCCGGTGATGCGCAGCATGGCGGAGCCGGTCTCGCGGGGAGCGGCGGCGATGGCGATGGAGTCGATGGTGAGGTCGCGGAAGCGGAGCACGAGGTCGGCGCTGCGATCCTGGATGGTGTCTTCGGCCTTTTTGCCGTCGATGAGGATTTCGGGATTGCGCGCGCGGGCGAAGGTGATGGAGGAGCGGCGCCACTGCTCCGGCCGATCGAGCAACGGCAGGTCGGTGGCGGAGGGGCGGAAGCGGAGGGCGATGGTGGTGCGGGGGCGGTCGCGGGATTCCGCGGTGAAGAGCACGGGGAGCGGATCGCGCAGGGCGAGATGGAAGTCGTCGAGCTGCTCTTTGGCGAGCTGCGGGATGGCGTAGCGGACGCCGCGATCGACGGAGATTTGTGCGGAGGCGAGGGTGAGGACCACATCTTTTGCCTGATGCGAGGCGACGGTGAGGGTGGGCACGTGATCCGGCGCGGCGATGCTGGAGAGGCGGACGCCGGGGGCGAGGTCGGCGGTGAGCTTGCCGATGGTGCCGCGGCGCGTCACCTCAAGCCAGGAGTTGGGGTAATCGGGCCGGGTCTCGGCGGTCATGACGAGGGCGTGGGGAGCGACGCTGGCGAAGGGCTGATCGCCGGCGGCGAACTGGCTCTGCGCGGCGGGCGCGGCGCTGGCGTCGAATCCCCAGGCGGCGAAGGACTGGAGTTCGGTGGGAGCCTGACGGAGGCTGAGCTGGAGAGGAGGCGAGGGGGCGGCGTCGGGCAGGAGGAGGCTTTCGCAGGTGATGTCGAAGCGGACGGTTTTGGGCGTGGGGCGGTTGAGGGCGATGGCGACGACAGCGAGGGCGGCTGCGCCGGCCAATATGCCATAAGAGATATGGATGGACCGCGGTGCTGGCATGTCCACGGCGCCTCTGGGGTGGTGTCGGCGTAGTCTAGCACGGTGGCGGAACTGCCCTCGCCGTGTTTTTGGGAGGGACGACGGTGGGAATCCTGGAAGGAAATGCAGGTCCTGCGGCTCGCGTCTTCTATAACGTCTTCGATGCGACTGCGTCTAATCGGCTGAGCTTGTGCGTCTCTCTGCCATTACGTCGAGTTTCCTGATCCTGACGCTCGCAACCGCGGCTTTCGGTTGCGCCGGCAGTCCGATCAGCGCGCCGGTGCAGTCCTGCATTCGCCACCAGATCCGGCGGGCGTCCGGGGCCAGCATTTCCCGCGCGACGGGTTCGAGACGCTGTGGCGACGTCGTCCTATGCTCGCCGCGGTCCTGCGATTTCCGCAGCCTCGCGCAGTTTCAGTTCGCCGAATTTCGCAGGTTCCAGGTTCCCGTTCCGCAGCGGCACGCGACGGAGAACCTTCCGCTCCCCTTCAGTACACGCATCCGTGTGTTGTCGGTCGGCTCACCGGAAAGCGATCGCGGACCACCTCTCTCCTAAGGGAAAACCGTGCAACCGGAGTGCTGCAGCAGACTGCTGCAGTCGTGTGCCTCATTGCAACTCTGGATTTCCCAGGAGAACTTATGAAAAGACGGAATGTAATAGCGATCGTTATTTTGGCCGCCGGCAGTGGATGCTTTGCTCAAACCTCGCGGCTCTCTCGAGCCCACAGCGGAGCGCTCAACAGTAAGGCCGGGGTCACACAGCCGACGGTGAGCGTAACTGAAGCTCTCGATTATTGGATTACCGCTGCAGAGAATGAACTGGTGCCAGCTGCCGATGCCATGCCAGAGGATAAGTATTCCTTTGCGCCGACCGCGGGCGAATTTAAGGGGGTTCGTACCTTCGGCCAGCAGGTGAAGCATCTCGCGGCTAACAATTATCGTATGGCTGCGCGCATCATGGGGAGCACGCCGACGCACGATGAAGAATCGGAGAACGGGCCCGACCCGGTAACGACGAAGCGCGAGATTGTGGATTACCTCAAAGGTTCGTTTGCGGCACTCCATCGCGCCGTAGCTTCGATCAACGAAGAGAACATGGTGCAGACGCTGGATGTGCCCTACCGGCAGAAGACGCGTCTTCAGCTGGCTGTCGATGCTGTCGCCCACTCCTACGATCATTACGGTCAGATGGTCGAGTACCTGCGCATGAACGGCATCGTCCCGCCTGCGAGCCGACGTTAACCGCGCAACCCAACATCACGGTGGGCGCCTGGCGGAGGCTGAGCTGGAGAGGAGGCGAGGGGCGGTCTCCGGCCAGGATGCCATAGGAGATATGGATGGACCGCGGTTCTGGCATTCCACGGCGCCCCTGGGGTGGTGTCGGCGTAGTGGCACGGGGATGGCGGGGTCAGATTACTTTCGTGGAGAAGAGAGGCTCTTCGCAGTTTCCTGAGGTGAAGCGCAGCTGGTACTGTATTGACATCTGTACGTACAGATTCTACCCTTGAAGAAAGCTGGGCGCCCGGCATGCGGTTCGAGTTCGATGAAGGGAAGAGCCGGCGCAATCTCGACAAGCACGGCATCGACTTCGAAACGGCTGCCATCGTGTTCGATGACCCGTACGCGCTGACGCAGCGGGACGAACTCCATGGAGAGGATGAGGAACGATGGATCACGCTCGGGGAGATCGCTCCGGGCGTGGTTCTGCTGGTCGTGCACCTCGCGTTTGCGGCTGAGGATGGCGAGGAAGTCGTTCGGCTGATTTCAGCGCGAGCCGCAACGAGAAAGGAGAGACGGTCTTATGAAGAAGCTCACGCGAGAGCAGAAGCGCCAGGTCGCAACGATCGCCGCCAGGAAAGACGCAGACATTGATCTGAGCGAGGTGCCGGAGGTGGTGGACTGGAGCGGCGCGGAGATGGGCAAGTTTTATCGTCCGGCGAAGAAGCCGGTGACGATGCGTCTGGATGCGGACGTGGTGGAGTGGCTCAAGAGCTATGGACGCGGATATCAGACGCGGGCAAATTCCCTGCTGCGGCACGCGATGGTGAGTGCGCGGGAGGCGGGGAAGAAGCGGAAGTCGGCGTGAGGGTGGACGGAATGGTCCGGGCCTGAAGGCCCGTCCGTTTTTTGGGAGTGTGCTGTTCCCCCGGCCTGAAGGCTGACGCTCTGAGCTTCCTCTCGCTTTACCGCAGGATGTCTGTGGAACCA
>DATEPN010000348.1:0-11617 GCA_035273225.1 Acidobacteriaceae bacterium
CAGAACGTCGGTGGGTTTGTCGAATGTTTGTGAATGCGCCAGCCGATGCGGAGCAGAGTGAATGAGTTTACGGCGGACGTGTGCCGCCTGCCGGTTAGCCTCGACCGGTTGAGCAGGCGTGACAATGTCGAATGTTTCGCAGCGATCGTGCAATCAGCCCGCGAGGTTTATGAGGATGCAGTTCAGCACAAGGAAACGCTGAAGCTGTGAGCGGGGGATGCCGAGGCGTAATAGTTGACGCTGAGTATCCACCAAAGAGGCAGTGACAACCCTCACTCACCAGTGCCAAGTTTTGTATTAATCGTGGGGAGGAGTCGCGCAAGTGCCTGGAGTGTCGGCAGTGGTGGTCAGTTGTCTTCTGTTGTTACCGGTCAGTGCTTTGTCCTCGCAGTCAGATCCCGGCCCTGGCGCGCAGCCCTCCCGAGCGGTCCCGGTCCTCACAACTGTGTCCCAGATTCGGGCCGTACCGATCTCGACAGCCGCTAAAGGTCTTCTAGTGAGGCTGCACGGTGTCCTCACTTATTATGAGCCCACCGATGGGCTCACTTTCTTTCAAGATGCAACCGGTGGCATTTACATGGTCGCAATACAGCCGGCACCACGCCTGCGTGCTGGCGATTCCGTTACCATCCTGGGTACGACAGTCGGCGACGGTTTCTTCACAAACATCCGGCCCACTGCCCTGCTCCCGGATGGACCGGGCGCTTTCCCGAAGCCGATCCCGGTCCGTTGGCGCGAGCTCATTAATTCCACGGAAGACAGCACCTACGTCAGCCTTACCGGACAAGTGCGATCGGCAACTGTTCAGTTTACAACGGGCAGGGCCGACCGCAGCTTAGCGCAATCGGATCACGATGGTGAAGACTGGATCGAGGGTCGCCGACGGTACATCCTCATGGACGTGCAAACCGACGGCGGCATCGTGCGCGTGCACATGGAACGCCCTCGGAACTTTTCGCCGCTCTCACTGCTGGATTGTGAGGTTCGGATCGAAGGCGTTGCTGGAGGCATTTTCGACGGAAGATACCAGCAGATCGGCGCAGAGCTTTGGGTGAGCACCGGAGATCACCTGCACATTCTCAAGCCGCCGGCCAGCAGCCCCGCCGCCCTGCCCCTGACGGAGATGCGGCACATCATGGCTGATTATCGCGGCACCGAGACGAGCCCGCGTGTACACGTGCGTGGCAGCGTCACCTTTTATCAGCCCGGCATCCAGATGACCCTGCAGACTGACGACGGACAGGCTGTCCTGGTTAATTCCTGGGAGCAATCCCCCCTGCAGCTCGGTCAGATCGTGGACGCAGTCGGATTCCCGGATCCGCATGGCTACTCGGAAGTACTGGGGGAGGCCAATATTCTGCCGAGCCCCAGTCGGCTGATAATTCCGCCCGTGGCGACGACCTGGCCCCAGGCACAGGCGGGCCACTATCCGTATGGTCTCATTTCGCTCGAGGGCAGGCTCGCCGCGGAGGTGCACGAGCCGCATCAGGATACGCTTGTAATCAAGTCCGGTGGGCACGTTTTTTCGGCCATGCTCCCGCGCACCGTGTGGAATCGTGACGTTGACGCGCCCGCTCTGCCCGAATACCACGTGGGCAGCAAAGTCCGGGTCACAGGCGTGTGCTTCGTTCATGCGGGCGGACCGTGGAATACCGAGCGCTGGTTTGACCTTGAACTCCGCTCGAATGACGACATTGTCGAGCTCGCACCACCGTCATGGTGGACGGTGCGCCACCTGTTCTATCTGGCCGCAGTCCTGCTCCTATTCATGATTGCGGCTCTGCTCTGGGCCATGCTGCTGCAGGGCAAGTTGCGGCGACAAGCTCTGATCGAGAAGGAGAGAGCCCGCGTACTCGAAGCGATCAACAGCTCGCAGAAGCTCGATGATGTTTTGCTGATGATTCTGCACCTGATCGCCAGCAATATTCCAAATGCGCAGTGCTGGTGCGAGCTGGCCAGCGGTATGCGGGTGGCCGCCGCACCGGAGTCCACCGGCTCGCATCAGATCCGTCGGAGCATCGTGTCCGCCAACGGTGACCCGCTTGGCACGCTCGTCCTTTCCGCGACCAGCATGGACTATCGCCGAGCTGGGGTCGTCCTTGAAACGGCGGCCGGCCTCGCCGCTTTGGCGATCGACAACCGCCGCCTCTACGAAACCCTGATGCATCGCTCGCAATACGACCAGCTCACGAATGTCGCGAACCGCTTTCTGCTCGAAACGCGGTTCGACGAAGCCCTGGACAACGCCCGGCAGACGAGAAACCACTGCGCCATCGTCTACATTGACCTGAACGCTTTCAAGAAAGTGAACGACTTCTTTGGTCACCGGGTCGGGGATGCCTACCTGCAGCAGGTTGCGGAGCGGCTTTCCGAAAGCCTGCGGTCGATGGATACCTTGGCTCGGATCGGTGGCGATGAATTCATTGCGCTTATTCCGTTGGTTCGCAATCGCGCCGAGGTGATGGAGATCATCCAACGCCTGATGCACTGCTTCGATACGCCGTTCGAGGTTCAAGGTCGATTGCTCGAGGGCGGTGCCAGCATTGGTGCCGCGATCTATCCAGATGACGGGCTCACCAAAGAGGAGCTCAAACGTGTAGCCGACGCTGACATGTACTCCAAAAAGCCTCACGCGGCGGTCTGAATGCGCGAGCACTGTGTGCCTTCCGGAACACGGAAGTGCCCGGGTGAATCACGCGAAGAACCGGCGCTACGCCAGGTCATTGCGATTCTGAGCCGTTCGGGGCTTCTCCTCCAGCACAGCGCGGAGCACATCGTCTGTTGGGTCGCGTAATTCCCATCGGTAGAATGGGTGATACCAGAGCGAGCTTCGGTGGAGTGAAATCTCTTTCCCGTGCGCAGTTCTCCCATGTGCCGCGGCGATTGTTGGATACGAAACCTCCCCCCTTCAACAACTAAGACGTTCACCCGCTGCCGCATCACTGATGATTTGCCCCAACTCGCGGAGGCGGAATACATGGTGGAGTTCCCAGAGCATCAGTGCGCGCCAAGAAGTGCGAAGGAAAGTGGGAACTCGTCGTTATTGCGGCGGACATGGACATTACAGATGCGGCGTGAATAGCACCCTTACAAACGATGCGGCTCCGTTGGCGCGAGCTCGTGCCGGATGCGGGGCTGCGGTAGCGACACTCAAGGCCGCATAGGACCCCGCGCCGGCTATTCCACCTATGGCTTAAGAGGCTCATATCCCTCGCTGGCGGAGTTTTTTCGTATATTCGGGCAAAAGTATCGTGCAAGTATTTCCTGCAATCTCTTGCCAATAAGCATCTGCCGTTCGATGCTGACCTTCATCAGTCTGCCTTCCAATCCGCCGCGAGGGCCGCAATTGGACAGGCATTTGCCTGAATTCCGAAAGAGTGCTCTGATGCCCGGAGCGAGGACACCGTGTCGAGGAAACTGATCCCGGCCACCGAACTGGCCGAATTCGTTTATTGCGCAAAAGCCTGGGAGTTGAAATACGTTCACGGAGCGGAGCCGTCCAGCGTTGTGCATGGCGAGGTCCGCAATCCGGCACACAACCGGCACACCGGTGGTGGGGAGAGCAGGTTTTATAGGCGTTCGGGGAGGGTGGCACTGATCTGCCTACTCAGCGCCGCGGCACAATTCAGAGAAGCACTAATGCGGCAGGTTCTGCGCCGGTTGGACCGCGTTCATCGCTTACTGCGAGCAGGGCGTGGGTGTCTGCTTTCCAATCTCAACCTCATCGGGGATTCCGCCCAGGCAGTACCACTCGGGACTGAGCTGCTGTCCATCGTCCATAACGATTCGAAATCCCGACCGGGAGCCGCCCAGCGGCATTCCAGCAGCCCCCGTCACGATCTCCTGCAGTGATCCATCGGCACCGCCCGCGTTGCGGTGGTAATGACCGGCGAACACCCACTGCACCCCGGCTTGCTGCAGCAGGTTGAGATATATTTGGCGGTTCGGTTCGGGGATGTTGAAGTACCCGGCAGCTTCTCCCGGATCTCTTGTGAAATAAGGAATGTGCTGAAAGATCACAATCCGCTGTTTCGGATGCGAGCGCGCTGCCGCCAAAGTCTCTCTCAGCCACTGCTCTTGTTCCCGCGCAGCCTGCGCATCCCCCTGGGGCGAGGCAATCAGACTTGAGTCGAGCACGATCCCCAGAATGTCTCCCTGCGAAAACGTGTAGTAGTCCGGGCCGAATGCCTTACGATATGCGGCCAATGTGGTGGCCGTCGGCACATTCCCTAAATCATGGTTGCCGGCCACGTTGTAGACCGGAATGGAGGGGTCCAGCTGCTCGACAATCCTCTTGTACTCGGCGATCTCCCCTGCATCTCCGGTTCGATTCACCAGGTCGCCGCAGATGACAACGAATCTCGGATGCAACCGGTTGAGATTGGCAATCACGTATTCGAAATTCGCCGTTTCGTGGGCGAAGTTCTGATCTTTCGAGTACATCCCGAACTGTGGGTCCGCAACAACGGCGAAGAAGCTCCCCTGCTCCGCCCGTGCGCGGTATGGGAGCCAGAGAGCGAGCAGGGAAAAAGCAATCAGTATCGGCCGCATCAGAAAACCAACCGCCCAACCAGTTGCAGGATACGAGGGTCGCCGGCGCCGGTGATCTTTCCAAAGGTGCTGCGAGCGCTCACGTTCGTGCCCGGCTGACCGAGGTGAACGTGATTCGTCGAATTGAACGCTTCGATGCGGAATTTCAGGCTCATTCTTTCCCCCACCGGGAAACTGCGTTGCAGCGCCGCGTCCAAATTGAAGTAGTCAGGATTCCGCAGCACGTTGCGTGGCGAGTCTCCGAAAGTCCCCAGAGCATTCTGCGTGAACGCGGCGGGGTTGAAATATTCGCTGATCTCCTGCGCTCTGGAAGGGTGGGAAACGTGAGGGTTGAGCCCCGGAACCACATCCGCCCGATCGAGATTCACGCCGCTCCGCGAATTATCCTGCCCGGAAACGATCGTGAAGGGCGTGCCATTCGCCCAGGTGAGGATTCCGCTCAGCCCCCAGCCGCCCGCGATGGCGCGCATCCATCGTGACGACGCGTTCGGGATCGGCAACTGATCGACCGCATTCAGCGAAAACACATTGGGAACGTCTTCATCGCCGATTCCATTATTGAACGAAGGATCGAACGGATCAGGATTCGTCAGCGACAGCTGCTTATCGCTCGACTGGTTATCCGTCGCTTTGGCATGCGTATAGTTCGCGAGCAGGGACAACCCATGGCTCAGTCTCTTTTCCAGGGTCACTTGCAAAGCGTTGTAGTGCGACCATCCGGCATTGTTCATCTCGATCATCGAAGCGTAGGCGGGATAGAGCGGTCGTCTCTTGTTGGTGTTATTGACCGTAGCACCGGCAGAGTAGACCGCCGGGTTCTGCTCGTTGTTATCCTGCAGGTTGAGGCCGCGGTCCCCCACATAGGCGACGCGTGCCAGCAGGTTTCCGCCAAGCTGCTGCTCGACAGTGAAATTCATGGCCTGCACGTAGCCAAGATGCCAGTGCGGATTAAAGAACTGGTATGTAATCGGCGTAATGAAGGTCGTCGCCGGCGAAGTCGTGATCGGAGCAAACGGCGGGAAGGGATCCTGCTGGCCTGCGCTTCCGTACGGATCCGAAAAGTTCACTCCGTTCAGCGTGGCGCTCGGACTGAATGGCGCGTTCTGCACGAAGTTGTTCCACAGAACCATGAACGGCTGAATGTAGAACATGCCCAGGCCGCCGCGCAGCGACGTCGGGTGAGAGCCGGAGCGCAGCGCATAGGCCGCGCCGATGCGCGGAGAAAAATTGCGCAGATTGTTCCACATGCCCCCGGACGGGAAACCAGGGTCTCCCGCGAAGAGCATGCCCGCCGGCGCGAGAGGAAAACGCGTTGAGTGAGCGCCGGCAACATACCCTCCGATTTGGCCTTTGACCGGATCGGTATAGGGAAAGAACGGTTCCCAGCGCAACCCGAAATTCAGATTCAGCCTGGATGTCGCGTGCCACTGCTCCTCTGCAAACGCGGAGAACTGGTGGCCGCGCGTGTACTTGGCCTTACCGGCGGTCTGCTGGAACTGCTGAACGTCGCCGAGGAGAAAATCTGCGAATGCATTACCGGTGGCATAGCCGGTGAAATGATAAATCGGCTCTTCCTGATATCCGGTAGCAGAATCGAAGCGCAGGTACGGAGCGTATTCGGCACCGACAAAGAGAGAACTTCTGCCGCGAACGTAATTGAGAAGTTCGGACGTGGACACCGCCTGCTGATACCACTTGCCTGGCGGCGAGGACCGGCCGGTTCCCCACCCCGAGAATCCCGTAACGCTGATCCCCGTCTCGTGGAATCTGGGCGCCGGCTCTGCGACGCCAGGATTTCCGAAATCAAAGATCGAGAACGGCGCAGCCGTGTTCTGATTCGAATTCAGGACCATCATGTTCGCTACAAACGAATTCACCAGATGGGGGTTGATGCTGAATGTGTCGCTGACCTTTCCTTCCGTCGTGGTCTGCGCCTGTCCCAGCCCGTAGTTCAGAAACGTATGGTTCCCGTTCCAGCCCGCCGACGAATAGTTAACGAGGAACAGGCTGCCCATCAGCTGATGGCGGCCGACCGTGTAATCGAGCTTGCCCAGGCCCTCGTAGTTACGCGTCACGCTGGGCAGCGAATAGAGCAGCTCGCCATTCGAGGCTGCCGAAGTAGGTATGTGGGGCAGGATATTCGTGCTGAGCGGATTCCAGAGGCTTTGCGGAATCGTGTTATTCGCAAACGGCTTGCCGGTCGCTGGATTCTTGACGGTCGATGAGAAAATGCCTTGCCGCTCCGCAGCCGTTGGCACGAACGCCACATTCGACTCGCTGACATTATTAATCGTGGTTGCCTGGAAGCTGGCGAAGTAGAACAGCCTGTTCTTGAGAATTGGCCCGCCAACGACCCCGCCGAATTGATTGCGCTTCAGCTTGTCCTGTGTCGAAGCGAAGTAATTGATAGCGTTCAGATCGCCGTTGCGGACATATTCAAACAGCGCTCCGTGAATCTGGTTCGTTCCCGATTTGGTGACGATGTTCACGACCGCTCCGCCCACGCCGCCGTAGCGCGCATCGAAGTTGTTCGTTTGAACACTGAACTCCGCGAGCGCGTCGGGATTGGGAAACGTGGCATTCAGATTCGAGATCAGGTCCCGGTGCGGCGTCCCGTCCAGGTTGTAGCTCACCTGATCTCCGTAGGCGCCGTTGACGGAGTATGCGACCTCATTGCCGCTGTTGGCATAACTGTCGTTGTACTCACCGGGGCTGTTCACAACTCCCGGTGCCATCGTGACCAGCGTCGCTGCATTCCGGCCGTTCAGCGGCAGATTTTCTAGATACTGGGGGCCCACCACCTGATGCAGGGTGGCCGACTCGGTATCGACCATCTCAGCGTCGGACCTGACGACCACCCGGGTTGCCACCGATTGCAGCCCGAGGTGCACGTTGACCGTGGCCGGCTCGTTTACGTTCAGCGTAATGCCGGTTTGATGGAACGAATTGAAGCCACTGGCAGAGACATTCAGCTCGTACGATCCCGGCGACAGGAAGCTGAACAGGAACCTCCCCTGCGCATCGGCCGTCTTCTCGCTGGTCACATGGGTGCCCGTATTGACCAGCTGAACCTTCGCCGAGGGCACAACGGCTCCCGACGGATCGCTGACGGTACCCGTCAGGGTTGCGGTGGGCACAATTTGACCCAGCACAGTGCTCGAAAACAGGAAAACAAAACAAAGGAAGGCAAGCAGAAGGGAGACAGTTCTTCTGGAGTGGGCTGGAACAGCTTTTGGACAAAATCCTGCAAGCAGCGTCTCTTTTCTCTTCTTCACGTACCGCCTCCGGCTAAAAGTCCTGCGAACGATAACCGTGGCAAGGGCTTTGCTCTCCCAGAGGCTCCCCGGCCCGTTAACGCTTTTCAATCAGCAGCTTAGGAAACTCTAGAGCTGCTGGAGCAGCTGATTGACACGCCGGGAGCTTGCCCGCTATAGTGCCTCTTCGGCAAGTGATTCACGTGTAACTTACATGTGAATGGCATAATTCGCGCGCGCGTTCGTCCGTTCATCCCTGGCGACGAACTGGCCGCATCCGCCCGAATCCCCGACAAGCAGCTCCCGAACGGGCGACGTGTCGGTCAGGTGAATTGCGAAAAACGAGCAGGGACAGCTCAGTCTTGAAAATTGGCAGGTGTGGTCAGGATGTGGACATGGGTATGAATGGTGCGCCGGAGCCAGCACCGGATGAGTTGATCAGTGACCCGAGATGGGTCGCAGTCAAAAAGGTGGCAGACAGTTCCCAGTTTGCGAAGGCCGCCCGTCTCCGGGAGTTTCTTCTTTACGTGGCGGGTCATGAACTGAGCGGCCAGGCCGAGGAAATTACAGAACAAAAAATAGGACACAGAGTCTATAAGCGGAACGAGCTCTACAGCCCGACGGACGACAATATTGTCCGGGTCTCAGCCCATCAGTTGCGCCTCAAGCTGCGCGAGTTCTACGAAACGGAAGGCAAAGAAGAACCTTGGCTCATTGAAATCCCCAAGGGGAAATACATTCCGCACTTCCGTCAACGGGGATCAGTCGAGACACACAAAACGGCCTCGGACTCCATGCGGCCGGCAGGTTCTAAGCGTGCCGACCGGCGCCTTTGGATTGTGGCAACGGCGGTTTTGATCCTTGCCGTGATCGCTGGTTGGCCGGCTATCGCTCATATCGCGTCTCCGCGTGTGGCCAGCCCTCCACCGAATCTCTTCACGTCCCTGTTTCGCGATTCTCCGGGGCCGCTGCAAATTGTCATGTCAGATGAGGCGCTGGTGCTGATGCAATCCATGCTGGGCCACCGCTTTACGCTGGAGGAATACAGCAACGAGAGTTATCGCAACCTTCCACCTGCTTTCAAAAGCAAGCCCGAGGCCGAACATATCTGGCATGTTCTGGCCAGTCGACAAATCGTCAACGTGGGGGACACCGGCGTGTCTGCCCGCATTCGCGAGTCGCTGCTCCAGCACGGCGTCAGACCAGTTCTGGAGACGCGCAGTGCGCAAAATATGCGCCCGCGCGACTTTTTGTCGGGGAACTTCGTCCTGCTCGGCGAATCGTCGTCCAATCCTTGGGTAGGAATGTTCGGGGAGAGCCGGTTCAACTTTCAGTTCAGTCCCGACATCGTTCACTCTCCAAGGCCAATCGAGAATTTACATCCCCGGCCGGGTGAACAGAAATACTATGTCGCCGATCTCGCTCACAGTCTCAGCTACGCACGCGTTGTTTACATTCCAAATGTCACGGTGACCGGGCATGCATTGCTGATTGCCGGAACGTCGATGGAAGGAACCGAGGCAGCTGCAGAGTTCTGTTTGCAACCTGAAAGTGTTTCCGTAATTCTTCATGAGTTGGGATTAGGCGCGACCAGTAAAATCCCTCCGTTCGAGGTATTACTTCTGACCTCGAGTAAAGGAGGCGCCGGTATTGGAGCACGCTTGGTTGCCGCTCGAATCATTCAAGGCACTACCCAATAAGACCCTGCTCAGCGAGGCCAGATTGATTGATTGAATCGGAGTTGCGAACGATAACGCCCTTAAACGTCTGGCCGCGAAATTCGTCGAGTGTCAAATGCCCCCAACCAGGTGTGACTGCTCAGGATCTCGCCCGTCACATCGACTCCGTCCGCCAACAGACACGATTTGATCACCGACAACATGGGCGCGCCCGGGGAATTTGGCTGGATCCACGAACTGGCATGCCCCTCTGAAAACGTTCTCTTTGCGGCGGAACTGCTGAACTGGCGGGTACCGAAGCTGACTCTGGAACCGGCACAATAATTTGGCAGAGATGCAGCGCACTGAGCGGTCCCCGGCTATTAAGGCCACAGGTTCAGTTCATTTTGCAGATCTTCTTTCCGTAAGCTCATTTCCGGATAACCGAGAACTGCTCCCTGCTCGACAGGCAGCGTTTCAATAGTTCATCAGTCCTCGTCCATTTCACCGCGTTATAGGGATATAAAAGTTTGAAATGGCCGAATAGCCGACCACTCGCCCACCGCAATAAAGCAGAGGCTCAGGGCTGGTGCTACTTTGTTGTCGCCGTCTCGCACGGATTCGGTTTGTCGCGGGGAAGCAGCGAGGCAAACTGCGGACCCAACGCTGCAACCGCCTTGCGCAGCGCCGATTCCTGCGGAGCGGTTGCATAGAACACGATATTCCCCCCTGCGTCGATCAGTACATAGAGGGGAATTCCTATCTTGCTGAACGCATCACCAATCTTGCCGTTGTCCTGCATATTGGGCCACGTGTAGTGGTGCTGTGCCAGATAGTCGGTTGCGGTCTTTGCATCTTCGTCCTCGTCGATGCTGAGCAGAATTAGACCTTGTGGAGCAGCGTCCTTGTAGAGCTCGGCCAGTTTGGGCATGGCTTCGGTGCATGGTGTGCACCAGGTGGCCCAGAAATCGAGCAGGACCGGCCTGCCGCGATAGGAGGAAAGCGACACTTGTTTGCCGTCTGCCGATACCAACTGCACATTGGGCGCAGGGCTGCCCGTAAGATCGGGTCCAAGAGGGCCCCCAGAAAACCTTGCCACGAGTTTCGCATCGTGCGGCGGTGTGAACTGGAACAAAGAGTCCGGGATGGCACCATCTGACTCGGCCGTCGTGTAGGTCTCCACGGCTTTCGTCTCCATCGGGATGTGACCCGAACCGGCCATGAGGAAGGTTTGGCCCCGCATTTCTGATTTGCGTAGCGCCCACGTGGCTTTCTCGATCCAGAGCGTTTGATCCAGCGTGTATCCTGGCTGGCGTGGTCCCTTGCGCTGTTCGGGTGTGAGGTGTACGACGTAACAGGGGATAGCCTTACCGTCGATGGTGATGATCGCGTCAGGCAGCCGCGAGGCTCCCGAATAGTGCGAGGCAAACTTTGCGAGCTCTTTCGTTTCGCTCACCGCCCGCTGCGCTGCCATCTCATTCAGTGGGACGAAATGCGATTCATACCCGTTTGCCGGTGCGGCCTTCTGCACGTATGCGTGCTCCTCCGGATGGAGGTCCCAGGCCGTTGTCCCGTCGGAGATGTGCAGCGCCGATCCCATTTGCGAGTGGCCCTCGAAACGGTAGCGGTTCCCCGAGACAGCACTGACGAATAAGGTCTTCGTCCAGTTCCGGTTGTATTCGTTCCAACTGGTGCTTTCTTCCGTGACGGCAATATACCAGGACTTCGCTGCGGCGTAGTGTTCGCTCATTCTCTGCAGAATGGAAAGCCCGTCGGGCTGCGGCGGGGCCGCGCTCTGTGCAGGAACCAGCGGAGCCACAACGAAGGCCGCAAGAATGAAACGCGCAGGATACATGAGGTCACCTCCCACAATCCGCCTTTATAACTTAACCGTACCGTTCATTATGGGTGAGTGACCGGCATCCATGTAAGTCACTTGTCAAGGGGGCAGAGGGATTCCGGGCGTGCTCGCGAGAGCACGCGTGCACTCCTTTCAGGATTTATCGCCGCGCACGTATGCCTCTCGGCTGGTGGTTCCTGCTCTTCGCAGAACCGGACATCCATTTGCTGCCTCGGGCTCGGGAGAGCCGTCGCAGAAGATTGAGTCTGTGTTCACTGCCAGTCCCGAAACAACTCGTGCGGGAGCCTCGGGAG
>DATEPN010000349.1:0-4792 GCA_035273225.1 Acidobacteriaceae bacterium
CGCCGACTGGGACGACGTCCTCCATACCAACCTGACCGGTTCGTTCCTCATGACCCAGGCCCTGCTGAGCGCGATGCTCAAGGCGCGCTGGGGGCGCATCATCAACATCACCAGCGTCGTCGGCGAAACCGGCCAGGCCGGACAGGCGAATTATGCGGCCAGCAAAGCCGGGCTCATCGGATTAACGAAGTCCCTGGCGCGCGAACTGGCGTCGCGCAGCATCACCGTCAACGCCGTCGCACCCGGATTCATCGAAACAGCCATGACCGCCGTGCTCGACGAGAAGCAGCGGCAAGCGATGCTGGGCCAGATCCCGCTGGGCCGTCCCGGCACCGACGCCGACATCGCAAACGCCGTCTGTTTCCTCGCGTCCGAAGAAGCCTCCTACATCACGGGTCACGTGCTGGACGTGAACGGCGGCATGTACATGGGGTAAAGCAGCGGCCAGCAAAGAAGCGGTCAGCGATAATACGGTCAGCACTGAAGCGACCAGCACTGATCGGATGTTAACTGAGCGCTTTTTAGCTGACCCCTGACGGCTAACGGCTTCCTATGAAAATTCTCACCGCCGACGAAATGCGCGCCGTCGACCAGCTCACGACGGAGCGCTTCGGTGTGCCCTCGCTCGAGCTGATGCGCAATGCCGGCAGCGCCGTCGCGCGATTCATCCTGCGAGAGTACCCCGCCTGCCGCAGGATCACTGTGCTGTGCGGCAAAGGGAATAACGGCGGCGATGGATTCGTGGCGGCACGGCGGCTCGAGGCAGCCGGGTGCGCGGTACGCGTCGTGCTCCTCGCGAATCCGGCGGAGCTGAAAGGCGATGCGAAAGCTGTCTTCGAGGAGATGGGCCTGCAGGCGCTGGTCGTCAAGGACGAGGCGGCGCTCTCCTCCACGCGCGTGCAGCAGGCGCTCCAGTCCTCGCAGCTCATTTTGGACGCCGTGGTGGGCACCGGCTTCAGGCCGCCGCTCCACGGAGTCGCCGCCGCACTGCGCGATGCAGTCAACGCCCTCTCCATGCCGGTCGTTGCTGTTGATTTGCCATCGGGGTGGGACGCCGATGATCGCTCCTTCACCGTCGATGGCGCCTTTCGCGCCAATGCGGTCGTGACCTTCACCGCTGCGAAGCTCGCCCACGTCAGCGGCAATCTGACCGGCAATGCCACCGGACCCATCGTCGTCGCCCCGATTGGCTCGCCGGACGAAGCCATCACCTCGAGCACCGGGTTGAGCTGGTCCGGCGCAGCGAAGGCTCTCAGCGAAAAACCGCGCACTCCGGATGCCAACAAGGGCCTCTATGGGCACGTTTTGGTCGCCGCAGGCGGACGCGGAAAATCCGGCGCGCCGGCCATGACCTCACTCGCCGCGCTGCGCACAGGCGCCGGGCTGGTCACGGCTGCAGTCCCGCAGTCGATTCTGCCGTCGGTCGCGGCGATCACGCCGGAGCTGATGACGCTGCCGCTCGACGAAGGCCCCCAGGGCGAGATCGACGCCTCCAATCTCGAGCCCGAGAAGCTGAAAAAGCTGCTGGCGCGCGCCACCGTCATCGCCATGGGTCCCGGGATGGGCACCGAGCCGGAGGCTTTCGTCCTCGGCCTGATCGAAAAGACGAAGCTGCCGCTGGTCATCGACGCCGACGCGCTGAACATTCTCGCCAGGCAGCCGGACAAAATCGACGGCCGCCAGCGGACCATCGTGCTGACCCCACATCCAGGCGAGATGGGCCGCCTCGCCGGCATCAGCACGAAAGATGTCCAGGCCCGGCGCGAACCGCTGGCCCGGGACTTCGCTATGCGTCGATCCGTGACGCTGGTGCTCAAAGGCTGGCGGACGCTGATCGCGCATCCCGATGGCCGCATCGCAATCAATATGACCGGCAACCCGGGCATGGCGAAAGGCGGAAGCGGCGACATCCTCACGGGGATCATTGCCGCCATGCTCGCGCAATATCCCGAGCAGCCCGCCGAGGCCGTCGAAGCGGCAGTGTACCTCCATGGGCTGGCCGCCGACTTCGCCGTCCGCGAGCAGGAGGAGCACACGCTGCTGGCCACCGATGCCGTCGGTCATCTTTTTCGCGCTTTTCGCTTTCGCCCGCTGGACGAAGCGGGATATGTTTGGTTGCAGGGGCTCCCGACCGCGAGGTGAGGATTGGCGCAATTGGCCGAGGCGAAAGTCCACCAGTTCGAAACCCACAGTGCAGCGGAGACCATCGCCGCCGGCCGCCGCATCGCGGAGATGCTCGTCCCGCCGAAATTCCTGATCCTCCGCGGCGACCTCGGCGCAGGCAAGACGACTCTGGTCAAAGGCATCGCCGAAGCGCTCGACGCCGCCGAGCCCGATGAGGTCACCAGCCCCACCTTCACGCTCATCCACGAATACGAAGGCACGCGCACCCTCAACGGCAACAAAGAGCCGGTGGTGCTCTATCACCTCGACCTCTACCGCATCCAGAATGAGCGCCAGCTTGATTCGCTTGGCCTCGAAGAGCTTTCAGCGCCGGACAGCATCGTGCTGGTCGAATGGGGTGAAAAATTCCCCAGCGTCGTCAAGCGCAGCCAGGGCGAGATCGAGATGCGCGCTACCGGCGGCGATTCCCGCAGCATCACCCTGACGCTGCGCGACTGACCCGCCCGCTAAAAGTGATGAATGTGCTCCGGCTGGGGGATCTCCGGCGGCCGCGTAGCTTCGCGTTCCAGTGAGCGGCTGACCAAGTCCCGCGAGCCGAGACCCACGGCCAGCGCCAGCGCCAGCACGATCCCGCCGAAGAGAATCCCGAAGCCCAGTTCAACGATCTCCCCGCCCAGCGCCAAATGGTCGAGCACCATCGCGCCGGTCAGCACCAGGATCATCCACCGCACGCCCATGCTGAGCAGTCGCGCATAACTGAGGTTCAGGTTCACCCCGGTAATGAGCACGCTGCGCGACGCAAACCGCGCCAGCACATTCCCTGCCAGCAGCAGAATCGCCGCCCCGATCACGCGGGGAACATAGGCGAGGATCCACCCGGAGACGATCTTCTCCGACGTGCCTGCCTCGAATGCCGAGGCGCCCACCACGATGCCCGCAATCACCCAGAACCAGAACACGATCCGGCCCACCAGCAGAGACGGCGTCATGCGCGGCGTCCAGTCGGCAATGGTGCTGCCGCGCTGCATGCGGTCGTCGAACCGGATCGCCATGAGAATGCGGCGGACGATGACGGCAAGGATCCAGCCAATGAGCAGAAACACGACAAACGCGACGATGAACGCCAGTATGCCCGGGAGCATGTTGGCGATCTGATTCACCACGCGGCCCATGGATGACTGCAGCGACTGTTCGACCTGTTGCCACATAGAAATCCTTTCTTTGCTCCTAGGGATTGAAGCGGTCAGGCCATCTCCACCGGGAGACCAGATACGGCTTCTTTTCTTCCCATGCGCGGAACAGTTGTTCGAGGCGCTGCTCTGCGGCGGCGCGCGTCAGGCTGGAGACTTCACGGATATACGACGCTACCCAGCCCAGGTAGAGGGGCGTCAAAGCCCCCAGCAGATGCACGCGGCTGATGCTGCGCAGCCGCCACGCAAGCGCGAAGTCGTACACCACGCTCGCCCACAGCGCGTCCGGCATATGAAACCGGTCCGGATCCAGCCGGGTGAGCCGCCGGATCTCCAGCATCGTGTTCGGCGGCAGCACCAGACGCCAGATTTCGTCGAGGTTCTTCGACCCGAGCAGAAACGAATCGAGCATCGGCTGCGGATCCCCGGGCTCGACCGCGCCGGAGTCTTCGGGCGCATTGCCCCACGAGGGCAGCGCCTGCGAGCCGCGGATACGCTGCCACTGCGGCGCGTCGCGCTCCATTTCATAAAAGAGCGAGCCCGCCAACTGTCCAAGAACCGTGCTCAGTTCGAGGCCCGGGAGCGCAGTCTGATGACGGACGTCGACAAGCACTTCCCCCATCGGCGACTGCGGGGACTGTGTCGCGGCAATGGCTCCCGGCCACAGCAGCGATCCGCCTTCACGCGCGTCGTGGTGGCGTGCCAGACGAGCAGCCATCGCTCCGGAAGCCGCAAATTCATACGTCAGCGGATACCGGATACGGCGGCCGTACAACGCCCGGTGCAGCGGCGCGAGAATGCCACTGTTGATCAGCCCTTCGAATTTCCCCGTTGGATACACCGGCAGCGCGAGTCCGCACTGCCGCTCGAGAATGGCATACGAGAACAGCTGAATGGTATGCGCGTTCAATCCCGCCAGATCGGGCCCGAGCACAATGCAGGCGCGCGCCTTCAGCCCCGCCGCCAGAGAAAGAATTGCCCGCTGATTGGCGGAGACATCGGACCAGAACTCAGCGCCGGCAGCGGGCACGGTGAATGGGACCAGGCTCAGCGGGGTATGGCCGTTCTGCTCGCTACTGGCGAAGCCCGCTGCATCGGGCGGTCCTGGCAGCGCGAACGCAAATCGCAACGATCCCATGCTGGAGCCGAGTTCCTCGATAATCCTGCCCGCCTGCAGGCGAAGATCTTCCGGCGCAACCGGGCCGGCGACGCCGACGACAATGTCGGCCGAGCCGAGCGGTTCTGTGTTCTGCCGCGTTTCCTCTGAAAACTCAACGCCCGTCATCGTCCCTCGTCCAGTCGGCTCACAGGCCCAGCGACACAATGCCGTGCAGCGGAATACGAATCCAAGTCGGCCGGTTGTTCAGCTCGTACACCAGTTCGTACAGCGCCTTATCGAGCATATAGATGTCCAGCACCGTATCGAAAGCCTCGCCCTGCGGCGGTATGATCGGCGACGAGCCCAGCGCCTCCAGATA
>DATEPN010000350.1:0-12031 GCA_035273225.1 Acidobacteriaceae bacterium
CTCGGATCGGCCGATGTCGAAGATCCCGCCGGCGATCTGTCCACCCTCGAAGACGAGGCGGTCGCCCGGCTGGCCCGGCTCATGAACCTGGCCGTCACCGCGGACATGCTGCGCAACACCGGCGGCCACGTCAACCCTGCCGCCTACGAAGACTACCTGACCGCACTCGGCTACATGCAGCGTTACGACAAGCCCGGCAATCTCGATCAGGCGATCGCCACACTCCGGAACGCAGTAAAGACCGATCCCGGATTCGCGCTCGGCTACGGCGAACTCGGCGAAGCCTGGCGCCGCAAATACGTCACCGATCAAAATCCAAAGTGGCTTGCCGAAGCCGAGGCCAGTGCGCAAAAGGCCGTTCAGCTCGACAACAGCATCGCTCCCGTCTATGTAACGCTCGGCTGGGTCCACAACACCATGGGCCAGCACGATCTCGCCCTCGGAGAGTTCCAGCACGCGTACTCCCTGGACCCGCGCAGCGCTCTGGCGCTGACCGGCATGGCGCACGTCGATGAAGACGCAGGAAAATTGGCCGAGGCGGAAGCTGCCTATCGCAAAGCTGCCGATCTCCAGCCCAATAACTGGGACGGATTCGACAACCTCGCCAACTTCCTCGGCCGGCACGAGAAATACGACCAGGCCATCGCCGAGTACAAGCACTCCCTGCAGCTGGCTCCCGATAACGCCCAGGTCCTGCTGAACCTTGGCGGCACATACATCGATACGGGCGATCCAAAGCTCTTGCCCGACGCCGAATCGTGCCTCAAACGCTCCATCGCCCTGCAACCAACCTTCGGGGCCTACGCCAACCTCGGCGCTCTCTACAGCCGCGAGCACCGATACGAGGAAGCAGCCGACCAAACCCGCAAAGCGCTCGAGCTGAACGATAAGAACTACTTGGTGTGGGACAACCTCCGCTCCGATTATGAGTCGCTGCACCAGCCCGACCGCGCTGAAGAGGCGCGCTCTCACGAGATCCCCCTCGTGGAGCAGGCTGCCCGGCAAAATCCGCGCAATGCCGACATCTTTGCCAAACTGGCCGATGTCTATGCTTCGGGTCACCAGCGGGACAAGGCGCTTTCCATGCTGCGTACGGCCATGGCCCTCGCCCCCGACGATCCAGGCGTTCTGGTGACAGCGGCCGATGTATACGAGTATCTCGGAGATCGCCCGCAGACCATCGCCTCGATCGAGAAGGCGCTCCACCACGGAGTCCCGAAGCAACAAATTCTGGACGATCCTGAGTTGCAGGACGTCCTCCAGGATCCCCCAGTCCGGGCCCTGCTGAAATAAGCCGCGCGACTGCCGCGTGGATGCGTTCAACCTGCTGTTGCGACCGGAAAGGATCCCGAATGTCCCAAACCGTCAGAATCGTTATCACCCCCGGCAATAACAACAACCCCGATACGGACCTGGAAGATGGGGACACACTCGTAATCCAATGGGCGGGACCTGGTAAGTTTTGCGTGACTTCCGTCAGCCCCACTCCGCCACCCGACCCCTTCGATCAACCACTTCCGCATGGCGGAGAACATAACTCAGGCCACGAATGGACCGGTGTGGCTCAGGTGGCCAAGGCAACCGTCAAATACACTACCGTGGCATCCACCGCAAACTGTGGCGCCAACCCCACCGCAACCGGGGGCACGGGCACCATCAAGATCGGCACCGGCATGCCCGCCAGGAGATAACCACTCAGCCGAGCCTCGCCGCGAAACAAACGGCCCCGCCCAGCGGGGCCGTTTCGTCTTCCGGCATCGGCTGCTGCCGGCGAGCGTCGGGTTGCCGGCGGGGAGAGGATGCCGAGCGCGGCTGACCAGCACTGGCCCCCGGCGTAGGGTGTCGCTGACATGCCCACAATCCTGTTGCATGAGTGACTCGGCGATAATGCGCTCATTGAGTTCCGGCACGCTGGGGCAATAATCCGTGTCGTTCACCTTTGCAGGCTAAAGGCAGGCGTCGTTGTCGCTCAAAAGTGATGCGTACCTGGTAGTGGCTCTCACGGGAGATCGACATCGAAGGCGTAGATTTCGGCGCTGCCTGTGTCGCGCAGGACCAGGGGGGAACCATCGGGAGTCAGTCCAACCCACGTCCATCCGAAAATTCCGGTCCGCCGGATGCCCTGCAAACTTACTAGCCGCTCGAGACTGCCATCAGCGACGCGCAAACGATAGAGCCAGGGCGGCTTCGCGGTGGAGCGAAAGTATATATACCTCGAATCGGGCGACCAGTTCGTATAAGCGGCGCCGAACTGGCTCTGCTTGCGCCACTGCCTGCTGGAAAAGTCAAAGATCCATAGGGTATCTGAACCCGCTTGCATGGCCGCAATATGGAGCCCATCCGGAGACCACCGGGGAGAGAAAAGCCCTTCCGAACCGGGCAATGTGGAAACCTGGCGGGATCTCAAATCCATGATCTGAATCATGCTCCTGGCCGAAGTCGCAGGGTCAAATACTACAGGCGCTGTACTGAAGACCATCGAGTTGCTATCTGGCGACCAGCCAGGGTCCCCAGCCCAGGGTTTGATCTCATGCAGGACTCCTCCATCAGCAGAAACGATGTACATCGTCCATGACTTGCCGGGGGACATAGCTTGGAACACGATCTGCTTGCCGTTCGGCGCCCAGCGTGGTAAGTAGGCAGTCATAGGCTGGAATGAGAGCTGAAGCTTCTCAGTTCCGTCCAGTTTGCTTCGCCATAGCGTGCCCTCAGGGACGGCCACATAAGTGATCCACTGGCCGTCTCTTGAGAAATCCACTGTGTCCGCCGAAATGCCAGACAGATAGGGCATGAACTGTTTTGATCTTGTGTCGTATCGTAGTAATTCCCCACGCCGCTGCACACCAATAGCAAAAATTTTCCTGCCATCGTAGCTCGGCTCCGGTCCCTCAAAACTCAGAGGGCCGCTGGTTAATTGCACCGGGGTTGGTTCGGGCTTTTGAAGTAGTCCGGGCTTCTCCCGGATGGCCCAGATGTCGGACCTCAAATTACGGGTAGATTGGAAAACAAAGTGCCTCCCGTCGCGGGTCCACGAACCACAACACTCTGCGGGCGAATCATTCCAGCCTGAAAGCAAGCGATGGAGACCGGACCCGTCGTCCCGCACTTGCCAAAGCGAACTCGTGTTCGTCTGTAGATCAGTAATCGTGAACCGTAACAATCGCCCGTCGGGTGACCATCGCATCCAGGAAGGCGTACCGTCCACCTTCACAAACTGCCGGGAGTCTGTGCCGTCATCCTTCGCCGCGTAGAGCGCATGACCGCTGGCGTACACAATCCTCTTCCCATCAGGGAACCAGGCGGCGTCGGTAGAGGTTACGTCGTTTACTCGGCGTCCCGAACTTGAGACGGTGGGAACAACCCAAAGAGGTCCGCGCCACTGGTAGCCTTCCCTGCTTTGCAACAGAAGCTCCGAACTGTCCGCAGCGATTGCTGCCAGGCGGTAAAAGGAGAACGGACTCATATCAGGCATCGCCATACGGGCAGGTTCGCCCCCGGTTACGGACACCTCATAGAGTCCATAGGGTGGGCCCAGGATCGTTCCGAAATAAAGCCTCGAGCCATCAGTAAGAACAGGAGGTTCTTTCACAAGGCCGTCGAAGGTGAGTTGCTCGGAACTCAACATCCTGGGGGGCCGCACGGGCAGCGTCAGCCAGTAAACAAAGAGCCCAATCACAATGACCGCTGCCACCGTCAGCCCGATGACCCAGCGCTTTGCTGATGGCGGCCTGGGAACTGCGACCGCACCCGCAGCTGTGACAATCAGCGCAGAGGTTGCCGAAGCGGGCGGTGCGGCGGTGGGAGGGGTTGCTTCGGCTGGAAGCACCGCAGGGCCAAGAAAGCGGTAGCCTCGCTTCGGAACGGTCTCGATATACCGTGGATTCTCGGCGTCGTCGCCCAGCGCTTCTCTCAGCTTGCGAACGGCGACGCGGAGGCTGCCGTCAAAATCGACGAAGGTATCTTCCGGCCAGATGCGGTTCCTCAGTTCCTCGCGGCCGACCACTTCTCCGGCGCTTTCCAGAAGCACGACCAGAAGCCGAAACGGCTGCTCCTGCAGCTTTACGCGCTTTCCATTCTTGAGGAGTTCGCCTGAGGTCGCGTTCACCTCAAACTGGCCGAATTGATAGACCGCATCCGAACGAGTCGGCACATCGAGTCCCCAAATCTACCGGGGCTAACCGGTGGGCAAGTCTAACACTGTCTCAACCCCGTTCACAGATCGGTCGTATTCACCTGGATTGCAAAGGCTTAGTGGTTAACGGAGGATTCACGGCCAGTTCCTTTGCTCCTGGGCGCAAAGAGCGGTCTGATGCGTGGCCAAGGCAATCCGATAGGCGCCTTCCAAAGGAGAAATTTCCATGAAACGCATGACCGCACTTGCATTCCTCGCGGCGACTTTGATCTCCATAACCGCCGCACCCGCACACGCTCAAGCCGGGATAGTGAGTGAAGGCTGCTCAGTAGCTACCCTGAACGGAGCTTATGGGCTGGTGCTGAAGGGAGAGGTCTTGGGTGTCGGACCCATCGTAGCTGTCGGGGTGTCGACGTTCGACGGTAAAGGTCACTTTGTCGCGGATCAGACGATCAATCTCAATGGCAATGTCGTTCAAGCGCCTCTGACCGGAACCTATACGGTGAATCCCAATTGCACCGGCATCGCGGACGCTGTTGGGGCAGGCCTCCACTCGTTCGTCATTATCGACGGCGGAAAGCAGATGGACCTGATGGATAACAACAATGCCGAGGTGCTCACAATTCACTTCACCAGGATTGAGTCAGAAAGGAACGATCACCACGAAAACTGAGTGCCGCGGCCATCTTTGTTGTACTGCAAATTAGACAAAGGTGGCCGGACCACTCTGCTCGACAACCGTGTCGGATCAAATCACGATCCGAATCGGCGCGCAGAATAGCGCGCCCGGGAGCGGTTCGATGGCACCACTTTGCGATCAGGGCCAGCGACGGACACGACGTACGGAACCGGTGAAAGCTCGCACAAGTCCACGCTGAAGTCGAGTCGGCTTGTGTTCCCAAAACACTCTTGTGGGTCGTCAACTGCCCCCAACAGGGCAACGCATTTATCGACGGCGCGCAGGCGAGTTATTGCCTACCCTTCCATCTCGCCGTTATAGCCCTGTACCGATAGCGCTGTAGCCACTGGGGGGCAGCCACGGCTCGGCAGTCTGTTTTGTCAAGCGTTACCGAAGTTTACGCGCTGATACTGCGCGAGTTGCGCGCCAGGAAGGCTGAGAGAAAATCCCCCTGAACCCGGTATTCTAAAAATAGAGAGGATTTCTGAGAAGGCTCGCCATTCGGCGGGCCTTTTCTTTTGTCCCCTCATTTCGCACGTGCAAAGGAAGACGATGAACATTCTGCAGAAAATGGGGATCAAAATCGCCGACTTCGGGAAGTGGCTGGCCGGAGCGGTGAAAGCGGTGGTGGGCCTCGCGGTTCGGGTGGAGCGGATCCTCCAGTCCGAAAAGCCGCTCGAGAAGCCCTTCGTTACGGGCCTCTCCACCATCGTGGCCGACCTCGAGGCGCTGGTCGCGGCCTCCGAGGTCGCGCTGAGCGCCAACGGCCTGAACTTCGCCGCGGATTCGAAGGTCTACTCCGACTTCGTCACCCTGATCGACGATTTCAGGAAATTCGCGCCGGTGGTCGAGCAGGCCATCGCGATCCTCGAATCGAAGTAGCGCAACCGGGGCCGGCAAACCACCGCCGGCCCTCAACCGCTCTCCGCGTTGTTACCGCCGCTTTGTATCAGGGCACGACTTGAGTCGTGCTGTAGCCGCTGTAGGAGAAGGAAGGGGCTTCAGCCCCTGAGGGATGCTGGAGGGTAATACCGAAAAGGTATTACCTCGCAAGTGCCGCCAATTCAAATCACTCGCGCAACCGCTCCCCCCGGGGGTACCCGATTCAGTCCAATTCGTCGTCGCCCTCGGTCATCATGAACGGCAGCGTGGTGATGACACGCTTCCGCTCGCCGGACTTGAAGCGCCGGTAGAAGATCAGGGTTCCATGCTCCACGATCTCTACGTCGACATCCTTATAGTGAAGGGGCCCGTCCGGCCGGTAGATCACAAGACTGGCCATAACTCGCCTCCCTGGGAAACGAGGGCAGTCTAAGCCGCATGTCGATCGATCATCAACAACAGCTGCCGAGCAGATTCAAATGCTTGCGGCCAAACCGCGCGCGCAAACACCCGCATCGATTTGAAAACAAAATGACGATGTGCACAGTGATTGCAGAATCAAATGGATAGCTTCGACGTATCGATGGTCTGTGCCCATGAAATGAAATAGATCCGCGCAGCACCCCTTGTGACCCGGCGTACCCCTATTTCTTCAGCGCCCGATGTCCAATGTCCCGCCGGTAGACCATCCCTTCGAAGGAGATCCTGCCCATCGCTTCATACGCCGCATCCAGCGCCCGCCGGAGATCCGGCCCGGTCGCTGTCACGCCGAGCACCCGCCCGCCCGCCGTCCGGTACTGCCCGTCGTCGAACGAAGTCCCGGCGTGATAGATCGCAACCCCCGGCACCTCAGCCGCAGCCTCGAGCCCGCTGATCGGATGCCCGGCCGTATAGCTTCCCGGATATCCCTGCGAAGCCGCGACCACGCAGGCCGAAGCCCCCGGCTTCCACCGGAACGCAGTCTCGCTCAGCCGTCCTTCGACACACGCCCGCAACGCCGCCACCAGATCCGACTCCAGCCTGGGCAGGATCGCCTGCGTTTCCGGATCGCCGAACCGCGCATTGAACTCCAGCACCATCGGCCCCCTGGCCGTCATCATCAGCCCGCAGTACAGCACGCCGACGAAAGGAATCTCCTCCGCCGCCATGCCATCGATCGCCTTCTGCGCAACATGGTGCAGTATCCAATCGCTCATCTTCGGATCGACCATGGACTCCGTCGTGTACACACCCATGCCTCCGGTGTTCGGCCCCGTATCGCCTTCGCCGATCCGCTTATGATCCTGAGCCGGCACGAGCGGCACAGCGTGCTTGCCGTCGCTCAGGACGAGGAAGGACAACTCTTCGCCTGTCAGGTATTCCTCGATGATCACGCTGTGCTCAACAGTGCCGAGCAACTGGCCATTGAACAGACCCATGATCGCGCGCTGCGCCTCATCCTTGGTCTCGCAGATGAGCACGCCCTTGCCGGCGGCGAGACCATCGGCCTTAACGACGACCGGCAATCGGAACAGTTCCAATGCACCAACCGCCTCTTCCTGCGACACGCACACGGCATAGTTCGCCGTCGGGATGTTGTGCCGCTGCATGAAGCGCTTGGAGTAGCCCTTGCTCGTTTCCAGCATCGCCGCCTCGCGTGTCGGTCCAAAGACCGGTAGTTCGCGGCGCTGCATCTCGTCGACGAAGCCGAGCGAGAGCGGAAGCTCTGGCCCAACGACAGTTAGGTCGGGCTTTTCTTCCGTGACGATCCGGAGCAGATCGTTCAGGTCCTTCTGGCTGACTGTGACACAGCGTGCTATCTGCGCAATCCCTCCGTTGCCCGGTGCGCAGACAATCTCACTGACCTCTGAGGAACGCGCAATGGCCGTGCACAGGGCGTGTTCGCGTCCTCCACCACCGATGACAAGAATCTTCATCCTGATTTCGAGCCTAACAGCAGCGTCAGCCAGTAGTCAGTAGCCCGCGGCCCGGCCGCGAGCAAGTTAGCGAGTCAGCAGGTTAGCGTGAGCGATCAACCACGAATGCTGATCGCGGCTCACTTTGCCTTGAGCAGCAGAACAGGCACATCCACGCTGTGCCGGACGCGCGTGGCGGTGGCGCCGAGAAACACATCCGCAAGAAAACGGTGACCATGGGTGCTCATCGCAACCAGATCGCAGCCTTTCTGTTCGATCCAGTTCACGATTTGTCTGGCGGGATCACCGTACGCTAGTTCAGCTTCGGTGGAAATGCCGCTGGCCTCGAACTCAGCACGGATTTTTGCCAGATAAGCCGCGTCCTCAGAGATCTCCGGGCTCACCGCATCGGAGCCGAAGCTTCGAGCCGCCCAGCCGTCGGCGACATGCAGCAGAACAACCCGGCTGTGGGCGAGCGTGGACAGTTTCTTCACGTGCTCGATGATGGCACGGTCCGTGGGTGTGCCTTCCAGTGTGACCAAAATCGTGCCGTACACGTTATCTCCGCGTTCGTTATCTACCCACAATAACCCGCCATGCGGCGTTCAGCGAATCCGGCAGGCCGTAAATGTCCATCGCAGTAATGACAATCGCGCTCGTCCAGCCCGCAATCACAAGGAACGTGCCGTTCTTCCATCGACCCATGCGCTTCCCGGAACTCGTGAACTGCAGCAGCGGAAACATGGCGAAGGGAAGCTGCAGCGCGAGCACGACCTGACTCAGCGTGAGCAGGTCCGTAACGCTGCTGCTGCCACGGACGCCGATAATGAGAACGGCCGGCACGATTGCCACCAGACGGGTAATCAGGCGCCGCACCCATGGCCTGATGCGGAAACGCATGAATCCTTCCATCACGACCTGGCCGGCGAGGGTGCCGGTAATGGTGCTGCTCTGGCCGCTTGCCAGCAGTGCGACGGCAAAGAGCGTGCTCGCAACCGCGGTGCCCAGCAAAGGAGCCAGTGTCAGGTACGCGATGCGGATCCAGTCACTGTCTGCAGTGAAGCGGACAACCTGCCCACCGGGAACGGCGACACTCCCGCGGCCAAAGAAGACGGTGGCAGCAAGCACCAGGATTGCGGCATTGACGAAAAACGCCGTGCTCAGCGCGACCGTCGAATCGATGGTGTTGAAGCGGATCGCGCTGCGCACCGACGGCTCATCCTTCTGAAGCTTGCGGCTTTGTACCAGAGCCGAATGCAGATAAAGATTGTGCGGCATCACGGTCGCTCCAATGATGCCGATAGCGACGTACATCATCCCGAACTGACCAAAGTGGGGACTGACCAGAGATAGACCCATTTCCAGAAAGCCGGGTCGCGTCTGCGGAAGCACAAACAGCTCGATGAAGTAACAAACCGAGATCGTCGCTACCAGGAGCACGACAATGGCTTCAATGGCCCGCATCCCGAACCCCTGAAGAGCCAGCAGCAGCAGGACATCAAGTCCGGTGATGATCACAGCCCAGAGCAGGGGAATGTGGAACAGCAGGTTGAGAGCCACGGCACTGCCCAGCACCTCCGCGAGGTCGCAGGCTGCAATGGCGATCTCGCCCAACAGCCAGTTAGGCAAGCGGGTCCAGCGCGGATACCAGTCGCGGCAGCACTGGGCCAGGTCCTTGCCGGTGACCACACCGAGGCGGGCGGCGATTACCTGCATGAAAATCGCCATCAGGCTCGCCAGGGCGACGACCCACAGAAGTCCGTAACGAAACTGGGCGCCGGCCTGCAGGTCCGTCCCCCAGTTGCCTGGATCCATATAACCCACACTGACCAGAATCGCCGGCCCGACAAAGGCGCGCCATTGTTTCCAGAAGCCGGCCTCATAATGAGGCACCGCGATGGTCCCGTGTACTCCTTCCAGAGAACGCTGGACCTCCTCAGCGATCTGATTCGTTTCCGGCGCAGACGCACCGCGGCTCGCGACTTGCCTGCCTGGAACAGCGCGCCGGTTGCTCATGCCCGTACCCTTCCTCAACCTCGGTTGCGTCAGCGCAGACGAATGCGTCGCGGCAACAAATATGTGAAACCGGCAAGGAACTCCCATCGCGTTGAAGTGCCGGTCAGGCCGCGGTCGAATGCCGTATCAAAGACGAGATTCCTTCTCGCGTTGTAGTTCACAGCCCACAGAGTGCCCACCGCTTCGCCGCGCAGAAAAGGCTGCGTGAAGTGCCACGCTTCTCCGGCAATGCCGAATCTGCCACTCAGCGGGTGCGAGATGGAGACCGTCTGGCCGAACTGGGCGCGGCGAACGTGTTCGCTGCTGACCGTTTCGTTGAATAGGTAATTCGTATCGTAGTGAAAGCCCCTGACGTCCGCGCTGGCGAGGAGGGCTGCCGAGTTTCCTGCGCTGCCTATATCGAGGTCAGGCGTGTTTCCGCTGTAGACTCTGCCGAAATAACTCAACGCCAGGGTGGGTCGAGGGCCCTCGCCCGGATGAACGACTCCCTGAACGCCGAGCAGCGTGTCTCCCGTGCCGTTATTGGGTTCAGTATCGGAATGGGCAAATGGATTCGTGGCGGCCAGCAATTCGATCCGCGGCAGGAAACAGAATTTCGTGACCTCTCCGACGCTTGTTTGCGCCGAGAATTCGGCGGAGTGCCATGCGGCTAGCAGCCCGGTCTCAAACTGGATATATCCGACCGGAGTGAGGGTTGCGGGAGTGGAGACGGTTGGTCTGCCCGGGTTGGCCTCCGGCGCCTCCGATTGTCCGGACCTTTCCGGTTGCACCGTCGCCGGATCTTTCCCTCGGCCGGTTCCGGCCGCAGCGCCGCTGTCCTGCGCGGGAGCCGCGGACGCCAACAGGAACGCGCAAATGATGGCCGCTGGAGCGAGCACCCGCGCGAGAGACGAGCCATTCCGGAGGAGCCGCATCAGTCTCACCCTGTTGGAGGAGCCCTTTCGATTCTCCTGGCGCACTGTTCTGAGTCTACGTTCTTCAACACGATGATGTAAACCATAGTTAACTCCCTGCCGTTAAGAATCATTCACGCATAGTCTTCGCGGACGTGGGCGGCATCGCAGTTCCCGAAGAGGGAATTTGCGCGAATTGCGCGCGAAAAGCGATAAACTGGTGCCGTCGAAGATGAATCCCCGCCGTGCATTTCCTCCGCTTCTCCGGCGCTTCCGGCGCGGCCGTCCCGATCGTGGACGACGCTTTTCTCTCTGATTCGTCTGCATGCCGCTCCGCCGTCATTGGCGGGCGAAGAACCTGCGCCTCGAACCACGAAAGGATCTGCGAATGAACACGTTTGGCAGCCAGTCCGAGCTGAAGGCCGGCGGCAAGAGCTATGAGATTTTCCGCCTGAGCGCGCTCGAGAAGCGCGGCATCGATCTGAAGCGGCTCCCCTACAGCCTGCGCATCCTGCTGGAGAATCTGCTGCGGTATGAAGACGGCAGAACCGTCACCGCAGACGATATCGAGTTCCTGGCGAAGTGGGATCCCAAAGCCGAGCCGTCCCGCGAGATTTCCTGGATGCCGGCGCGCGTGCTGATGCAGGACTTCACCGGCGTGCCGGCAGTCGTCGATTTGGCCGCCATGCGCGATGCGATCAAGGCGCTCGGGGGCGATCCGCAGAAGATCAATCCGTTGCAACCGGCGGAACTGGTGATCGACCACTCCGTCCAGGTGGACGAGTTCGGCACCGCCAACGCCTATTCCGTGAACGCAGCGCTTGAGTTCCAGCGCAACCGGGAGCGCTATGCGTTCCTGAAATGGGGGCAGACGGCCTTCCGGAATTTCTCGGCAGTGCCTCCGGGGATGGGAATTTGCCACCAGGTGAACCTGGAATACCTCGCTCGGGTGGTGTTCACCACGAGCGGGCCGCAGCCGCGGGCGTATTTCGACACGCTGGTCGGGACTGATTCGCACACGACGATGATTAACGGACTGGGTGTCCTCGGCTGGGGCGTAGGCGGTATCGAGGCCGAGGCCGCCATGCTTGGCCAGCCTGTTTCTATGCTCGTTCCGCAGGTGGTCGGCTTTAAGCTCACCGGCAAGCTGCGCGAAGGGGCGACGGCAACCGATCTGGTGCTGACGGTCACTGAGATGCTGCGCAAGCTGGGCGTGGTCGGCAAGTTCGTCGAATTCTACGGGCCGGGCATCGCGGAGTTGCCGCTGGCGGATCGCGCGACGATTGGCAACATGGCTCCCGAGTACGGCGCGACGTGCGGCATTTTCCCGGTCGATGCAGAGACGCTCCGCTACCTGCGTCTGACAGGACGAAGCGACGAGCAGATTGCGTTGGCGGAGGCGTACTTCAAAGAGCAGGGACTGTTCCACACCGCCAATTCTCCGGAGGCGGTGTACTCGCAGACGATCTCGCTCGATCTCGCGCAGGTGGAACCGAGCGTAGCCGGGCCGAAGCGTCCGCAGGATCGCGTGCTG
>DATEPN010000351.1:0-13552 GCA_035273225.1 Acidobacteriaceae bacterium
CTCCACCTTCACTGCTTCGCACCTGGCCTTCCTCGACCAGCTCACCTCATCCATCGGCATCGTGCTCAACTCCATCGAAGCCACGATGCAGACCGAGGCGCTGCTCAAGCAGTCGCAGCAGCTGGCCGCCGAACTCCAGACCCAGCAGAAGGAACTGCAGCAGACCAACGAGCAGCTGGCGCAGAAAGCCCAGCAGCTTGCCGAACAGAACTCCGAAGTGGAACGCAAGAATCAGGAAATCGAGCAGGCCCGCCGCGCCCTCGAAGAGAAAGCCCGCGAGCTGGCGCTGACCTCGAAGTACAAGTCGGAGTTCCTCGCCAACATGTCTCACGAGCTGCGCACCCCGCTCAACTCCATCCTCGTTCTGGGACAGCAGCTGGCGGAGAATCCCGAGGGCAACCTCACCGGCCGCCAGGTCGAGTTCGCCCGCACCATCCACGGCGCCGGAACCGACCTGCTCAACCTCATCTCCGACATCCTCGACCTGTCAAAGATCGAATCCGGCACCGTCTCCATCGAGCCGGAAGAGCTCTTCTTCGGCAGCCTGCTCGAGGCCGTCAGCCGACCGTTCCGGCACGAGGCGGAGAACCGCAAGCTGTTCTTCGAGGTGAAGAGCGATCCCAAACTCGGTCGCAGCCTCGTTACCGATCCTCGCCGCCTGCAGCAGGTGCTCAAGAACCTGCTCTCCAACGCCTTTAAGTTCACCGAGCAGGGCGGCGTGCGGCTCACTGTCTCCTCCGCTACTTCAGGCTGGAGCCAGGATCACCCGATCCTCTCCGGCGCCGGATCCGTCGTCGCCTTTGAGGTCTCCGACACCGGCATCGGTATCCCGGCCGAAAAGCAGCGCATCATCTTCGAGGCCTTCCAGCAGGCCGATGCCGGCACCAGCCGCAAGTACGGAGGCACGGGCCTCGGCCTGGCGATCAGCCGCGAACTCGCCAGCCTGCTCGGCGGCGAGATCCAGCTGCGCAGCGCGCCGGGCAAGGGCAGCACCTTCACGCTGTACCTGCCGCAGACCTTCGTCGGACCGGCGAGCGCTCCTGCGCCGAGTCCAGCGAGGGAACGGCAGAGCGTCAGCCAGGTGATCGCCACCGCGCCCGTCTTCCTGACCAGTCCCGCCGTCGCCGAGCAGGACTCGACGGTTGAGGACGATCGCGAGACCCTCCTCGATGGCGACCAAGTCCTCCTTATCGTCGACGACGACGCTCACTACGCCCGCGTTGTCGCCGACCTCGCCCACGACAAGGGCTTCAAGGTCCTCATCGCGCAGACCGGCGCTGAAGCTCTGGCCCTGGCCCGCGAGTACAATCCCACCGCCATCTCCCTCGACGTCTTCCTGCCCGACATGCTCGGCTGGACCGTCCTCAACCACCTCAAGCAGGATGCCCGCACCCGCCATATCCCGGTGCAGATGCTCACCATGGACGACGACCGCCGCCACGGCCTCTCGCGCGGCGCCTTCGCCTACGTGACCAAACCCACCTCCACTGAAGACCTCGAGAACGCTCTCACCCGCATCCGCGACTACTCGCTGCCGCGTCGCAAGCGTCTCCTCGTCGTCGAGGACAATCCCGCCGAGCAGCTCAGCATTCGCGAACTCCTCGGGCACGACGACATCGACATCGACGTGGTCGACTCCGGCACCGCAGCCCTCAAGTCGATGCATGAGAGCAATTACGACTGCGTCGTGCTCGACCTGCGCCTGCCCGATATGACCGGATTTGAAGTGCTCGACCAGCTTCGCGATAATGAAAAGCTTCGGGACCTGCCCGTGGTCGTCTTTACCGGCCGCGAGCTGACGCCCGAGGAGGATTCTCGCCTGCACCTGGCCGCACGCAGCGTTGTCGTCAAGGACGTGGAGTCGCCCGAGCGCCTGCTCGACGAAACCGCGCTCTTCCTGCATCGTGTGGTGGCCAATCTTCCGGCCGATAAGCAGCGCATGCTCGACCGCCTGCATCAGTCCGATGAAGCGCTTTATGGCCGCAAGGTGCTGATCGTCGATGACGACGTGCGCAACATCTTCGCGCTCTCCAGTGTTCTGGAAAGAAGGGGCATGACCGTGCTCACCGCAGGCACCGGACGCGAAGCCATCCAAACCATTGAATCGACGCCCGATCTGGCCATCGTGCTGATGGACATCATGATGCCGGAAATGGACGGCTATGAGACGATGCAGGTCATTCGGCAGAACGCTTCTCTGCGACGGCTGCCCATCATCGCACTCACAGCAAAGGCAATGAAGGGCGACCGCGAAAAGTGCCTTGAAGCGGGCGCCTCTGAATATCTCGCGAAGCCGGTGAACACCGAACAGTTGCTCTCCGCGCTGCGCATGTGGCTGCATCGGTAGGGGAGGGGTCTCTGGGCTCGGAGAAATCGATGACGGCAGACGAGAAAGTCAACATCCTGATGGTGGACGACCAGCCCGCCAAGCTCCTCAGTTACGAAGTCATTCTGGCGGAGCTTGGCGAGAACCTCATCAAAGCCACATCCGCCCGGGAAGCTCTCAATCTGCTGCTGAAAACCGATGTTGCCGTCGTGCTGATGGACGTCAGCATGCCCGAGCTCGACGGCTTCGAACTGGCGGACATGATCCGCAACCATCCGCGGTTCAACAAAACCGCCATCATCTTCATCTCCGGCGTCCACCTCACCGATACCGACAAGATCAATGGCTACCGGCGCGGCGCGGTCGACTACATCTCCGTTCCGGTCATCCCCGAGGTGCTGCGTGCGAAGATCGGTGTCTTCGTCGATCTCCATCGCAAGACACGTCAGCTCGAGCGCCTGAATACCGGCCTCGAGCGGATCATCGGCGAACGCACTGAAGAACTCCGGCGCAGCGAAGCCCAGCACCGCGAGCGCGCCGAGCTGCTGGAGCTGGCTACGGAAGCCATCGTGGTTCGCGGCCTCAGCGGGCCGATCCGCTACTGGAACTCCGGCGCCGAAAACCTCTATGGATGGAAGCGAGACGAGGTCTGCGGCCGCGACCTGCACGACCTGCTCCAAACTGTTTTTCCCACATCCCGCGAAGAGACCGAGCGCGACCTGCTGGCCACGCGCTCATGGGAAGGCAATCTCCGGGTGCACAGCAAAGACGGCCGCGAACTCGTCGTCGCAACCCGCAAAGTCCTCAACCATGAGGGCGATGGCGTTCTCGAAATTCAGCGCGACATCACGGCTCAGCTACAGGCCGAAGATGCCCTGCGCCAGTCCGAAAAGCTGGCCGCCATGGGCCGCGTCGCCGGCATCATCGCCCACGAGATCAACAACCCGCTCGAGGCCATCACCAACGCCTTCTACCTGCTCCGCAACCACCCTTCCCTCGACGAAGAGGCCCGTTACTACGCGGCGCTCGCCGAGCAGGAACTGCAGCGCGTCTCGCACATCACCCGCCAGACCCTCAGCTTCTACCGCGAGTCGCGCCAGCCCATCACCGTCTCGGTTCCCGACCTGCTTGACAACGTCGTCGAACTCCAGCAACGTCCCATCGCCGTCAACCAGATCCGGCTCGAGAAGAAGTACATCTCCCGGGGCGTCGTGCGTGCCTTCCCCGGGGAACTCCGCCAGGTGTTTCTCAACCTCATCGGCAATGCGATCCAGGCGATGCCCTCCGGAGGCACGCTGCGCCTCCGTGTTGCCGATATCCAGGACCCGATTACGCAGCGCCGCGGCATTACGATCTCGGTGACGGATACCGGCTCCGGCATTGGGCCCGAAGAAGCCCGGCGCATCTTCCAGCCGTTCTTCAGCACCAAAGGCGCAAAGGGTACTGGCCTCGGCCTCTGGATCAGCCGCGGCATCGTCCAGAAGTACGAAGGACGTATCCGCTTTCGCACGCTTCGCTCCCGCGCCGGAGAGAGTGCCTGCACCTGCTTCCGCGTCTTCCTGCCCATCATTGGAGACGTAGGCACGCCCCCCGGCCGCGAGCAGGACGTCCAGGCAGCCGGCGGCGTTCGCGCCATCGCCTGACAACGGATTACCGATACTGATCCCCAGCAACTTTCCGCTGACGCCCCAGCCTGCCGCGATGTACAGTGGTGCAGTTGGTGGCACCGATGGCAACCGTTACCGTTGAACATCCCGCCGCGACCCTGACCGCCCGCCTCGTCTCTCTCGACGTCCTCCGCGGCATCACGATCGCCTTCATGATCCTCGTCAACAACAACGGCGGTCACGCCTGGTGGCCCTTCGAACACTCCGCCTGGAATGGCTGGACGCCCACCGACCTCGTCTTCCCGACGTTTCTCTTCATCGTCGGCGTCACCACTGTGCTCTCGCTCGAATCCCGCCTGAGCCGAGGCTGCACGATCGCCTCCCAAATGCCGCACATCATCCGCCGTGCGGTCATATTGTTCGCGCTGGGTGTGGCGATCGCTTTCATCGCTCAGCTGCCCCATCTGCACCTCGAGCATCTGCGCATCTACGGCGTGCTCCAGCGAATCGCGATCTGTTACCTGGCTGCCAGTCTGCTGTGGATTGCCGTCCGCCGCGCGCCGCGCCGGGTCGCGATCCTCGCTGCCATCACCGTAGTCCTGCTCATCGGGTACTACATCCTGATGCGCTGGGTGCCCGTGCCCGGATACGGCGTGCCCGGCCGCGACATTCCCTTCCTCGATAAAGACCTGAACATCGTCGCCTGGCTGGACCGCCACATTTCTCCAGGCCGGCTCTACGAGCGCACGCGCGATCCCGAAGGTCTGCTCAGCGACTTCCCCTCACTCGCGACGGCGCTCCTCGGCATGCTCACCGCCGTCTGGCTGCGCACCGACCGCACGATTCGCCGGAAATGCCTCGGCATCTTCGCTGCCGCCATCGCGCTCATCCTTCTCGGCGAGCTCTGGAACCCGTGGTTCCCCATCAACAAGAAGCTCTGGACCAGCTCCTATGTCCTGTTCGCCGCCGGCTGCTCCCTGCTCGTCTGGGCTCTCTGCATCTGGCTCATCGACATCAAAGGCTGGAAGAAAGGCTGGAGCGGCTTCTGGCTGGTCTTCGGCACCAATGCCATCTACGCCTATGTCGTTTCGGAGCTCATCGGCATTCTCTTCTGGCGGATCCACATGGGGCGGACCTCCTTCAGCGGCTGGAGCTACAACGAACTCCACGCCTTCATTTCCTCTCCAGGGGGCGCCTCCCTCGTCTACTCTCTGCTGTTCGTTCTGCTTTGCTGGGTGCTGACGCTGCCGCTGTACCGCAAGAAGATTTTCCTCAAGCTGTAACGAAGCCGGTGGCTTGCAGCCAGCAGCAACAGGCCACCGGTTACCGCCTGCGTTACACTCCCTGACATGGCCCAGCTCCGAAACTTTGAAGCTGCGGTGTTCCGTCGCATCCGCCGGGAGCCGCCAAAAGGATTCGTGCACCGCACGGCCTTCTGGCTGTTCCTCGCCTACTTCGCGCTCGCGGCCCTCGGCTGGATTCCCGGTCCCACCGGCGTGGGCTTTCGCGAACTCGCCGCGCTCGACTTCTTCATCCTGATCCTGTTCTGCATCCCGCTGCTCTGGCGCTACATCTTCGGCTATCTCCTCTGGAAGGTCCGCAACCGGCTCATCGTGACCTATGTCCTCATGGGGCTTACCCCGGTGGTGCTCCTCTGCACGTTGGCACTGCTGCTCCTCTACGTCTTCTCCGGGCAGTTCGCCATCTTCGCGGCGACGAGCGTCATCACGGAAGAGCTCGCCCATATCGGCACGCAGAACGGCAGCTTCACGATGCACCTGGCGCACGTGCTCGACCGTGACCCGAAGCTCCAGTCCGTCATGCTCCCCGAAGTAAGTTCGGTCCCGCGTGAACGCGAGTACACCGGCCTCGCCGTTGCTGCCTGGCATGACGGCCGCCGCATTCACATCGTTCCCGCCACGATCGACTCCCAGGATCCGCCCGCGGTGCCCTCGTGGCTTCCTGAGCGCTGGCACGGCGTGGCACTCGACCGCGGGCAACTCTGGCTCCGCACCGCTGACCGCGAGACGATCGATGGGCATACCACCGTCGTCATCACCAGCGTTCCGATCCGCAAAGACAACGTCGAAGCCATTGCCCAGGGGCTCGGCACTGTCGGCATCTACAGCAGCGCGGATCGATCGCAGCGGCCTCAAAGACCCGGGGTGACCATCGACGCCTCCAGCTCAGCCAGCAATTCTCCCCTGTCGCTGAACGGGCAAAACCCCGAACAACTACAGCGCAACACGATTTCGGGCGGCTCCCTCCCCGACAAGCAGCACTTCTACGACATTCCCGTCACCTTCGCCGCCCCGCTTGAGGTCACGGACTGGTCCACCGGCACTCCGGAGCAGAAGATCGCCGCCGCCGTGGTCACCTCGCGGCCGTCACTCCTCTATCGGCGCCTCTTTATCACCGCGCTCCAGCTCGGCGACTTCATCCGCGACGCGCTCATCGCCATCGCCATCGCCTTCGGCATCGTCGAATTGCTCGCCTTCCTCGCCGCCATTCGCCTGAACCAGACCATCACCCGCTCCGTGCACGACCTGTACGAAGCGACCCTTGCCATCGACGGCGGCGATCTCGGCCATCGCATTCAGGTGCGCCGCAAAGATCAGCTTGGCGCCCTGAGCCGCTCGTTCAACAGCATGACCGCCTCCCTCGAGCGCCTCCTTGTCGAGCAGCGCGAGAAAGAGCGCCTGCAGAACGAGCTCGCCATCGCTCAGGAGGTCCAGGCGAATCTGTTTCCGCGCGGCCAGAT
The DNA here is from genome assembly GCA_035273225.1 of Acidobacteriaceae bacterium. Taxonomy (GTDB): domain Bacteria; phylum Acidobacteriota; class Terriglobia; order Terriglobales; family Acidobacteriaceae; genus Palsa-343. The sequence continues at coordinate 6,695 of DATEPN010000351.1, forward strand.
CGCCCTGCCCATGCTGGAAATCCATGGCGTCTGCATCCCCGCGCGCACGGTGAGCGGCGATTACTACGACTTCCTCACCTTCGGCGACACGGGACTCGGCATTGCGCTCGGCGACATCAGCGGCAAGGGCATCTCCGCCGCGCTGCTCATGGCGACGCTGCATTCCGCCGTCCGTGCCTACCGCTTCGCCGGCCAGGAACTCGTCACAGCCGGTACTGTCGCCCTGTCGAATCCCCGTACCCGCTACATCGGCGAAGAGGAAGTCGCATGCGGCGAGCTCTTCGAAGAACCCGGCAAGATCCTCGCCTTACTCAACCGCCACCTTTACCGCAGCACGCAGCCGGAGAAATACGCGACGCTCTTCCTCGCCCACTACGACGGCATCACCCGCCGCCTCATCTACTCCAACGGCGGACACCTGCCCCCGCTCCTGCTGCGCGCCAACGACACCATCACCCGCCTCGATCACGGCGGCTCCGTCGTTGGCCTGATCGACGGGCTCAACTGGGAGCAGGGCACCGAGCATCTCCGCTCCGGCGACATCCTCATTGCCTACAGCGACGGCGTCACCGAGCCCGAAAACGACTTCGGCGAATTCGGCGAGCATCGCCTGCTGGAAATCGTGCGCCGCCACCGCCATCTCGGCCTCGAAGCCATTTCCCAGCAGGTTATCCAGACCCTCCGCTCCTGGATCGGCGCGCAGGAACAACCCGATGACATTACGCTCGTACTAGCCCGCCAGCGCTGAGCCTCTGTGTTCTCCGTGGACGGAGCTTCTTCCTCGGTGCTCTGCGTGTTCTCTGTGGGAAGATCCTGATTACCTGCGGGCAACCTCAAGGGGCGGCTGTTTTGACACGCACTCGGCACATCCATGACACTGGCCACCGTGAAATCGATCGCCGCCCTTGTCCTTGCTCTGTTCGTCCTCACCCCTAAAGCCCCCGCTCAAACCGCAGCGAACGCCGGCGAAAAAATCATCCTTGACACGGATATCGGCGACGACATCGACGACGCCTTCGCCCTCGCGCTCCTGCTGCACAGCCCGCGCGTCCAGTTGCTCGGCATTACCACGGCCTGGGGCGACACCGACCTTCGCGCCCGCCTTGTTGAGCGCTTCCTTCAGGACACCGGACACGCCGGCATCCCCGTCGCTGCCGGCCCCGCCACCAAATCCACCAACAACTTCTCGCAGCGCCGCTACGCCGAAGGTGGAGCCCCGCAGCACTGGCCCGACGCCGCCGACTTCATCCTCGATCAGATCCGCCGCTATCCAGGTGAGATCACCCTCATCTCCATCGCGCCCTTCACCACCGTCGCCGCCGCAATCCACAAAGACCCGGCGACCTTCCGGCGCCTCAGGAGCGTCGTCATCATGGGCGGTTCCATCCATCGCGGATACGGCGACCTCGGCTACCTCCCGGACCACGGACCGCAACCTGAGTACAACGTCTACTCCGACGTCGCCGCTTCGCAGGCGCTCTTCAACGCCGGCGTGCCGATCACCATGATGCCGCTCGACTCGACGCAGCTAAAACTCGACGAGGTCCTGCGCACGGTCCTCTTCAGCCAGGGAACGCGCACCACCGATGCGCTGACGCTTCTCTATCAGCAGTGGGCGGCCGCCACCGGCAACGTCACACCAACCCTCTTTGACGCCATGGCGACCGCGTATGTGCTCGACCCGTCCCTCTGCCCCACCCAGGCGATGCACATCCGCATCGACGACCGCGGCAACACCATTGCTGAGCCAGGGGTGCCCTATGCCAATGTCTGCCTCAACTCCGACTCGGACCGCTTCTTCCACTTCTACTTCCGCACCGTGCTCGGGACAGAGTCGACAGGCTCCGCTCACTGAGAGAGTGTTTACTGCTCGCTGAGAACTGATGCCGGAGAACTGATCAGTGAGAAGCGACCACTGACAACTGATCCAGAATCCCGCGCACATCCTCCACCCCCACCACAAATGGATCCCCTGCGCCCAGCGAGCCCTTCGCCCCTGTAGCCCCGCAAGGCATCAGCGACGAGTGCACATCGCGCACCCCCGTCGTCTCCACCAGCGACCGCACGTTCCCCGCACGCACGCCGCCGCCCGCCATCAGGCGGATGCGATCCCCCGCCTGCCGCACCAGCTGCGCGATGCGCTCGGTCCCCGCCGCCGCGTCCTGTGCGCCGCCCGACGTCAGCACGCGATCCGCGCCGCACGCAATCACATCTTCGAGTGCCCGCTGCAGATCCGCCGTGCGGTCGAAGGCCTTATGAAATGTCACCTGCATCGGCAGCGCCAACTCCACCAGCGCCCGCGTACGCTCTACATCCACCGCAGCGTCCGCCGTGAGCACGCCCAGCACAACACCATCCGTGCCCAGAGCCTTCGCGCTCGCCACGTCCTCGCGCATCACCGCGAACTCGCGGTCGCTGTAGATAAAATCCCCGCTCCGCGGCCGAATCATCACCCACATCCCCAGCCCCAACGCGGCGCGTGCCGTCCGGATCGCCCCCGCACTCGGCGTCAGCCCGCCTTCGGCCAGCGCGCAGCACAACTCTACCCGCTGCGCACCGCCGCATTCCGCCGCGATCGCCGACTCCACCGAATCAACGCAAATTTCCAGATCCACGCTCATGCGTTGCGCGCTGCCCACAGTGCCCCCGCCGGAGGATCCGCCGGCTGCTCCAGTACTTCGATTTCCGGATAGCGCTTCCGCAACGCCGACGTCATGGCTCCGCGCACGGCAGCGACCCTCTCCAGAATGCTGCCTGCTACCGCCACCGCCGGCACAGCAAATGCTCTCTCCCCTTCGATGCCGCGGACGCGTTCAATCACCAAGCCCGCCAGATACGCGAGGTCCACGCCGCCCTGCTCCAGTACGGCACGCGCGACCGTATCGCCCTGCTCCGCCAGATTCACCACAAGCGGTGTCAGCCGCGAATACTCCGGTGCCGGATTCGCATTCGCATACTCGATCAGCTCCGCCCGCGATCCCAATTCCCAGAACCGCTGCGCCTCGTCGAGTACCCGCGTCTCCCGCTGTTCATCGATGGCCAGAAATCCGCGCCGCAGGGACTCCAGCCCGATGAAGTGCCCCGATCCCTGATCCGCGAGCGCCGGACCCCATCCCCCCGCTCTGAAAATCTCGCCGGTTGCCGCACGTCCTGCGACATTCGATCCTGTCCCCGCCAGTACCAACACGCCCCGCTTTCCGAAGAAGGCCGAATCCAGCGCAATCTCCACGTCCCCCAGGATCAGCAACTCCCCGCCTACGTGCCGCGCAAACGCCTCACGCAGCCAGTTCGTCACCAGCGGAACCGTTTCTCCTGCCGTTCCGATGCAGCATCGCGTGATCGACTCCGCCGCGATGCGCGTCTGCGCCTGAAGCTGCCGCAGCCCCTCGGCCAGGTTCTTCTCCGCCGTCGCGGCATCGGCCTTCATGCGCTTGATGGTGCCGGTGCGCACGCGCCCCAGTTCCCGCGTCGCATCTCCCAGCACCAGTTCCGCCTTGGTCCCGCCGGCATCCACGCCGAGGAAATACTCCATCCCGTCCCTTTCGCTTCTCACTGAGAACTGACGACTGATAACTGACAACTATCTGGCCGCTGCCTTCTTCGGCAGCACACTCCAGATCGCCGGGTCCTCTTCCCCCAGCACCCACGAACAAAATCCTTCCAGACCATCCTGCTCCGCCAGTTTGTACCGATCCTCAAAGGTCCGCGTATCGGTGTAGAAAACCCACTCCCGCATCTGGTCGCGATTGATATAGAACCACGCCGTGTGATCCGCCGCATCCCACTGCACCTTGCCGCCCCAGTCATGCGCCAGCTGAATCGCATCTGCGCCGCCAATGTAATCCGCGGTCGGATTCGGCTTCTCGACGGGCTGCTCGTCGGGGCGCGCCGCCGGCGTCACAATGGGCGCACCGGTGTACCAGTGATACCCATAGAGCGGGATGCCGAGCGACAGCTTTTCCTTCGGCACAAACTGCAGCGCGTATTGCAGGTTGTCCAGCGTCCACTGCCATCCGGCTACCGGACCCGGCGTCGTCCAGCGCGTGCTCTGGTCGTAGGTCATCAGGCAGATCAGGTCCACCGACTTCGCCAGTGCTGCCAAATCGTACGCGCCGCGCCAGTCCGTGTAGATCCACTTCGCAAACCCGCTCGCCCCCGGATACCCCGGCGCATTCGGCACTGTCGCAATGCTCACCTGCAGTCCCTGCGCGTGCAGAGCATCGGCGGTGCGCTTCACCAGCGCTGAAAATGCATCGCGATCCAGGTAGTCGATGTTCTCAATATCGAACTGAAACCCGCTGTACCCATGCGCTTTGCATTCCCGAATCAGCGCCTGGTTCATCGCATCCTGGCCCTTCACGTCGAGCGTCAGCAGGTGCAACCGCTGTTTGTTCCCCAGCGCCACAATTGGCATCACCGGAATCTTTTCCGCATGCGCTTCTGCCAGCACCGCCGGCTCCGGCTCGCCCGTGACCAGCCCATGCTCATCCACGCCGTACCAGGTGGGCACCAGCACATCGATCTGCGATGAATGCGCAAAGAAATCCCGAATCGAGTTCGGACTGTCCGTCATGTAAAACAGCGCCACCGGCGTCTTCGCGAAAGCAGCCGGCGCAAGAGCTACCATCAGCAGAAAAAGCACACGTCGCATGCACGAATCTCCACCGAGCCCGCAAATTGAACAGAAGGAATTCGCTCCTATTATCAATCACGAGACAGGAATCAGCGATCAGGAATCGGTGATCAGTTCTCAGTGACCAGAACCAGAGTCACTGCCCGATCACTGATCACTGACAACTGAGATCGAAAACTGTTTTCTGCACCCTATCCTGGCTTTGCCGTTCAGTACCCCAGCCTCTTGTCCACAACATTCTCCAGCGCCTCGCCCTGCGTGAATCGCTCATATTGCTTCAGAAAAAACCGGATCGCCTGATCCAGCCAGTCCCGCGTGTGGTCCGCCGAGTGCGGCGAAACAAACACGTTTTCCATCCCCCATAACGGACTCGTCTCCGCGAGCGGCTCATGCTCAAAGACATCCAGACCTGCCCCGCGAATCGTCCCCGCCTCCAGCGCCCTGATCAGCGCCGCCTCATCCACCACCGGCCCGCGCCCCACGTTGATCACCACTGCCGACCTTTTCATCGCCGCGAACTGTGCATCGCTCATCATGTGCTTGGTCTCCGCCGTCAGCGGAGCCGCGACCACCACGTAGTCGCACCGCCCCAGCATCGCATGCAGCTGCTCCGGCCGATAAAACTCCTCGATCAGCGGATCCACCTTCTCCGGCGCATGGCGCTTCAGCGCCAGCACCTTCATGCCCATGGCATGCATCCGCCGCGCGCACGCCCGCCCAATGTCACCGTAGCCGACAATCCCCACCGTCTGCCCGGCAATCTCGTCGACGTCGAACTCCTCCCATCGCCGCGCCTGCTGATTCCTGAGCGTCCGCGGAAAATCCTTCGCGAAGTACAGCACCATCGCCAGCGCGAACTCCCCCAGCGACTGCGAAAACACACCAGTCCCGTTCGTCAGGGGAACTGCGCTCTCCACCAGCTCCGGAAAGAGCACGTTGTCCAGCCCCGCCGCGCGCGAATGCACCCAGCGCACCCGCGGCGCCTCCAGAAACAACGCGCGCAGCTCCTCCCGTATACCCGCCCAGTGCAGGATCACCTCCGCCTCGCGCGCCGCTTCGCGCAGCTCCTCCGCCGTCTTCCCCACCGCATGCGGGATGCCCTGGAGCATCCTGAGCTGCGGATCATCCTGCTTCGTCACCACCACCACAAAGGGCTGCGCTGCCATCCGTCTCCTCCTGCTTCCACCATATTCGCTGGGCCCCGCCGATTTACACTGCAGCCTATGAACGCGCCAGAATTCCGGCAGATCGGCCACCGCGTTGTCGATCTTCTCGCCGACTACTTCGAGCACATTGAAGAGAAGCCCGTCTTCCCCGACGTCGACCCGCAGCTCCTCACCCGCCTCTTCGACGAGCCGCTCCCCAGCGCGCCCGAGCGTGCCGAAGCCGTCCTCGCCGAAGTCGAGCAGAAGCTCCTGCCCTACTGCACGCACGTCGGGCACCCCGGCTACATGGGACTGATCACGCCCTCGCCGAATCCCATCGGCGTCATCGGCGACTTCCTCTGCTCCGCGCTCAACCAGAACATCGGCGCCTATTCCATCGGACCCGCCGGCGTCGCCATCGAGCGCCGCGTAATCCGCTGGCTCACCGATCTCGCCGGATACTCGCCCTCCGCCGCGGGCGGCAACCTCACCAGCGGCGGCATGATGGCCAACTTCATCGCACTCAAACTCGCCCGCGACTGGGCCAGCGGCGATCGCGCGCAGCACGACGGCCTCGCCGAACGCTGGGCCGTCTACGCCTCAGAAGAACGCCACGTCTCGGTCGACAAGGCCGTCGACGCCGTCGGCCTCGGACGCAGCGCCCTCCGCGCTCTGCCCACCGACGACCGCTTCCAGGTCCGCCTGGACGCGCTCGAATCCGCCATTGCCGGCGACAAAGCCCGCGGCATCCGCCCGATGTGCATCGTCGGCATTTTCGGCACCACCAACACCGGCGCTGTCGACGACATCCGCGCGCTGCGCCGCATCGCCGACCGCGAGCATATGTGGCTCCACGCCGACGCGGCGTACGGTGGCGGCATGCTCCTCTCCAACGCCGCGCCAATGCGCGACGGCGGGCTCGAACTGGCTGACTCCATCACCATTGACCCGCACAAGTGGTTCTACGCGCCGCTCGACGCCGGAGCCATCCTCGTCCAGGACGAGCGCCGCCTCACCGCCTCCTTCGGCATGAAGCCCGCCTACCTGACCGACGAAATGCAATCCGCCGATCAGCGCTAC
>DATEPN010000352.1:0-13366 GCA_035273225.1 Acidobacteriaceae bacterium
CCAGCGCCACCGCTGCCAGCCGCACCGCCGCCGAAGAACCGCACCCCATGCCCAGCGGAATCTCGTTGCGCATGCAAATCCGCAGCGACACAATCCGCCGCGACTGTTCCCGGAGCAAGTTGCGATAGGTCTCGATCAGCAGGTTGTTCTCTATGCGCCCGCACAGATCCGCATTCCGGCCCGTCGCCTCCAGGCGAAACTCCTCCGCCGCCTCGGCCTCAATCTCGAGAAACAACTGCAGCGCCAGGGCCAGCGTGTCGAACCCGGGCCCCAGATTCGCCGACGTCGCTGGCAAACGCAGAGAGACGCGGCTCATTGCGCAGCCCACTCCAGTTCCCGCAGCACAGCGTCCACCGACGCCTCGAGTTCAATGGTGTTCCGTCGCGTGACGTCGATCTCCGCCTTGCATCCGGACGCTTCCGCATCGGTCAGCAATTCCCCGCGGTGATAGCGAATCGTGTAGTCCGAATCCTTCAGCGTATGCCCGGTCAGCAGCAGCACCACCGACTGCTCACGGCCAACTTTGCCGTTCTGCGCCAGCTTCTTCAGCCCTGCCAGCGTCACCGCCGATGCCGGCTCGCAGCCGATCCCTTCCGCGCCGATCTCGGCCTTGGCCACGGCGATCTCCGCCTCCGACACCTGCTCCACCGACCCGCCGGTCTCTCGCAGAATATGCACGGCCTTGCGCCACGACGCCGGATTCCCAATGCGAATCGCGCTCGCCCGCGTCGACGCGCGCACCGGTTCCAGCTTCTCTCCGCTGAATTCCTCCATGGCCCGCACCAGTGGATTCGCCCCTTCCGCCTGCACCACCGAAATCTGCGGCACGCGCTGGGTCAGCCCCAGATCCCGCATCTCCAAAAAGCCTTTGCCCAGCGCCGAGCTGTTCGCCAGATTCCCGCCCGGCACAATCAAATGGTCAGGCACCTCCCACTCCAGTGCCTCGGCAATCTCGAACGCCGGCGTCTTCTGCCCTTCAATCCGGTACGGATTCACCGAGTTCAGCAGATACACCGGCGCGCGCTCCACCACCTCCGACAACACGCGCACGCAGCCATCGAAATCCGTGTGCAGCTGCAGCGTCAGGGCGCCATAGTCCATCGCCTGCGCCAGCTTGCCCCACGCAATCTTCCCTTCCGGAAGCAGCACCAGGCTGCGCAGTCCCGCACGCGCCGCGTAAGCCGCCATCGCCGCCGACGTATTTCCCGTCGATGCGCACGCTACCCAGGCGAATCCCTGCTCGCGCGCCATCGAAAGCGCCACCGTCATCCCCGTGTCCTTAAACGACCCGGTAGGATTCATCCCCTGATGCTTCGCGTGCAGCCGCTCCACGCCCAGCCGCGCCGCCACGCGCGGCATTTCGTACAGCGGAGTGTTCCCCTCGCCAAGCGTGACCGCATTCTCCAGCGAATCCAGAATCGGCAGCATCTCGCGAAAGCGCCATACGCCGCTGCGGTCAATCGGCATCAGCGAACACCGGCGGTCGCGCCACAGCCAGCGCAGCGCGCTTGGATTGGGACGCGTCTGCTTCGGACCATGCCAGCCCGGATACGTCACCTCGAACAGCTCGCCGCACGACGCGCAGCGAAAATTGCCCACCAGCTGCTCCCGCGCAAGCGTGTGCGAGCAGCCGATACAGCGCAGTTGGTAGGTGTCGCTCATCTCAGGTGGATGGTCTCAGCCTAACATCCTGCGGCGCGCCTGCGGATCGCCTCGTTCCGTATACCTGCTGTTCCGAATATCGTATAAAATCGCCAAATGGCCTCGCTCCTCACGCCGCGTGAAGCCGCGCTCCGCCTGGGCATCTCCTATCCGGCTATCAAGCAATGGATCTACCGCGGCAAGCTGAAGGCCGCGAAAACGCCCGGCGGCCACTACCGCATCCCCGAATCCGAACTCGACGCGCTCCTCTACAAAGCCAAACGCCCCGAGACCCCGCGCCGCCAGTCCATGCGCACCGTCAGCGGACGCAACCAGCTCATCGGCCGCATCGTCGATCTCAAAATCGACGGCCTGATGGCCCAGATCCGCCTCTCCATCGGAGGCCAGATCATCACCTCGATCATCACCGCGGATGCCGCCCGCGAACTGCGCCTTAAAAAGGGCGAAACCGTCGCCGCCCTGATCAAATCCACCGAAGTCATGGTGCTCCGTGTTTGAGCGCAGAGTTTTTCTGCTGGCCCTTCTATTCCTCTGCGGAATCTTCGCCGCGACCGCGCAACAGACACTCCGCCTCGCCGCCGCCGCCGATCTGCAGCCCGTCCTTCCTCCGCTGATCACCGCCTTCCATCAGCAGACCGGCATTCAGGTCCTCGCCTCCTACCAGTCTTCCGCCACCCTCGCCACGCAGATCATCGAAGGCGCCCCCTTCGACCTCTTCCTCGCCGCCGACATGTCCTTCCCGCAGCGCGTCATCGCTGCCGGAAAGGCCGAAGGAGCCGCACCGATCCTCTACGCACGCGGCACCCTGGTGCTCTGGACGCGCAACGACTCCGGCATCACGAATCTCTCGCTCGAAGCTCTGCGTGAACCGGCCATCCGCTCCATCGCCATCGCCAGTCCTGAGCACGCTCCCTATGGCCGAGCCGCGCAGGCCGCTCTGCAGCGCACCAATCTTCTCGCCGCCGTGCAGTCACGCCTGCGCATCGCGGAGAACATCGCGCAGGCGGCGCAATACGTCGACTCCGGCAACGCGCAGGTCGGCTTCATCTCTCTCACCTCTGCCCTCACGCCGCGTCTTCGCGCGGACGGCCACTACGTCCAGGTGCCCTCGCAGGATTACCCGCCAATCCTCCAGGGAGCCGTCATCATGCGCGGAACAAAGAACGCCGCCGCAGCCCGCCGTTTCCTCGATTTCCTGCAATCTCCCGGCATCGCCCAGACCCTCGCCAACAGCGGCCTCGAACCTGTGCAGCAAGCTCACTAATGGACCTCCAGGCGCTCGGTCTCACCCTCCGCCTCGCAGCGCTCACGACCGTCCTGCTGCTGGCCCTCGGCGTGCCCCTCGCATTCTGGATTGTCTCAACGCGCTCCCGGCTGCGTCCTCTCATCGAAGCGCTCAGCACGCTGCCCATTCTGCTGCCGCCCACAGTGCTCGGCTTTTATCTGCTCGTTCTGCTCGGACCGCGCACGCCCGTTGGCCGGGCCGCCATCCACCTCTTCGGCCACCCGCTCTCGTTTTCCTTCGCCGGACTCGTCATCGGCTCCGTCATCTACAGTTTGCCCTTCGCCGTGCAGCCGCTCATCGCGGGGTTTCATGCCGTTGACCCCGCGCTCGTCGAACAGGCCCGCCTCCTCGGAGCATCGCGCCTCCGCATCCTGCGCGAAATCCTCCTGCCGCTCTCGATGCGCTCCCTGTTCGCCGCCGCCACGCTCTGCTTCACGCACACCGTCGGCGAATTCGGCGTTGTGCTCATGATCGGTGGAGATATCCCCGGCGCCACGCGCACCCTCTCCATCGCCATCTACGACCAGGTACAGGACTTCTCCTACACCTCCGCGAACCGAACCGCGCTTCTCCTGCTCGGCTTCGCACTGGCCGCGCTCCTGCTGCTCTACACCCGCCGTTCCCGCGAGGCCCTCGGCCATGGTTGAGATCACCGCGCGGCTGCAGCAAGGCGCCTTCACCCTCGACATCGCCTGCGCGCTCGAATCGCAGTGGACCGTCATCTTCGGCCCCTCCGGCGCCGGCAAAAGCACGCTGCTGCGCATCCTGGCCGGACTCATCACGCCCCAGGCCGGACGCATCAGCATGGAACTCGAGCCTCTGCTGGATACCAGCGCCGGCCTCTCCACACCCGCAGGCCGGCGCGGCATCGGATTCGTCACCCAACAAGCCGCGCTCTTCCCGCACCTGAGCGCAGCCGAGAACGTCGCCTTCGGCCTGCACGGCGAAAACAGCGACGCACGCCGCCACCGCGTCACCGAGATGCTCCGCTTCTTCGGCGCCGAATCTCTCGCCGCCCGCAAGCCCGCGCAGCTCTCCGGAGGCGAGCGTCAGCGCGTTGCGCTCGCCCGTGCTTTGGCGCCCAATCCAAAATTGTTGCTGCTCGACGAGCCCCTCGCCGCTCTCGACGATGCCTCCGCGCAGGACATCCTCGCGCGCCTGCTGCAACTCCCCACGCGCACCGTCTACGTCTCGCACGATGTGACAGAGATCTGGCCCCTGCCCGCCAGCGTCATCGTCCTCAAAAACGGCCGCGTCACCGCCACAGGGCCGCTGCAGCAGGTCCTCGCTCCGCAGCGCGATCGCCTCCTCCAGTTACTCCGCGGCTGACTCCGGCTGCGGCTTCCCCCACACGCTCTGCAGGAAGAGATACCGCTCGCGATACGGATCCGGCCCCGCATGCGTGTCCACATCGATGTGCAGAATTTGCCACTGATCCTGCGCGTCGTACTGCGGCCACTGCGGCGCGCCGCCGCCATTCGGATCGCCCGTCTTCGCGAAATTCGTCCAGTACGTCTCGACAAGATCGCTCAGCTTGTAATCCTCCGGCTCCCACTTCGCCTCCGGACGCGAATCGAGGGTCCCGAACACATACTCGATCTCATCCGAATGAAACGCGCCCGATCCCGCCGGATGATACTTATCCGCCGGCGACGGCCGCTCGAAGTGATACCGGTACACCGGCTTTCCGCCCGTTGCCACCTGCGCTTCGAGCCAGCTCCACGTGCCGTAGGCAATGAACGAATCGCCGGCAAAATCAATGGTCGATCGCACGGCTTCCGCGTCCGTGCTTGCCGGATAGAGTTTCAGAAAATCGTCGGCGCGATCTTCGAAGTTCTTCTTCGCCTGTTCCTGAAAGCTCTGCACTGTCGCCGGCTGTGGCATATTGGCGACCATCGCGCTCGGCTCGTCGCGATTCCACCCCGCAATCAGCGGAATATGCGCCTGCTTGCCTTCTTTGAAAATGTCGGCCACGCTCTCCGGCAGAAAATATCCGTCGATATCCGGACCCACCGGCGAACGCTGCCCCGGCGTCGGCGGCGGAGCCACCGCCATCTTCGCCATCAGATCCTGCGCGCTCATCCCCCGCAGCGCCGCCAGATCCGACGTGCCAAACGTCGCCAGCGCATACGCCGTATTCGACTTCTCCTTATCGGCCAGTGGCCGAAACGCCAGCCCGCGTGCGGCGAACGCTCCGCCGCTCTCGCCAATCGCATGCTCAAACAATCCCTGCGCCAGCGGAGATGCCATCTGCGCGCTCACCGAGAACGAACCCGCCGACTCGCCAAACAGCGTCACGTTATTCGGATCGCCCCCGAAGTTCTTAATGTTCCGCTTCACCCACTGGAGCGCCGCCGTCTGGTCCAGCAGTCCGTAATTGCCCGATGCATGTTGCGGCGACTCCGCCGCCAGATCCGGATGCACGAAAAATCCAAACAGGCCCAGGCGGTAATTCATCGAGACCACCACCACGCCCTTGTGCGCGAGGTGCTCGCCATCCTGACGCGGCTCCGACGTTGCCCCCGCGACATAGCCGCCACCAAAGATCCACACCATCACCGGCAGCTTCGCCTTCTTATCCTTCGCCGGAGTCCACACGTTCAGCGTCAGGCAGTCCTCGCTCTCGCCCGGATCGCGAAAATGCATATCGTGAAAAATGTCCGGCTGCATGCAGCGCGAGCCGAAGTTCGTCGCGTCCTTCACGCCCTTCCATTTCGGCGCCGGCTGCGGAGCCTTCCAGCGCAGCGGCCCCACCGGCGGCGCCGCAAAAGGAACGCCCAGAAACGTGCGCACCTGCCCATCCGTGCTTAGCTTCCCCTGCACCTTCCCTTTGTCCGTCTTCACCTGCAGATTGTCCGCAGCACGCGCGCTCGTCGCGAACACCACACAACACGCGCTCAGAAGAACCCAGGCACTCCTGGCACCACGCATCCATCGCCTCCGGTACGGCAGCATTTCGAAGCGGAACCAAAATATCAGAGCCGCAAAGCGAATGGAGGAAGTCTGCCTCAAAGGCACAACCTTCACAGCTTGCGGGAATAGCCTTTGTGGAGCCGTTTTGTATCAGGGCACGGCTTCAGCCGTGCCACGAATTCGTTGCGAATACAGTGGGGCTTTAGCCCCTGGGAGCCGTTCTCCTGGATCCCTCCAAAGCGCGGCGCTCCGCCGCCAGCAGATCCTCCATCTTTTCCCGCTCCCGGATCACTCGCGCCCGCCGCCCCTCCACCAGCACCTCCGCAGGACGCAGCCGCGCGTTGTAGTTCGACGCCAGCGACATTCCATACGCCCCTGCATCCAGAATCGCCACCAGATCCCCGGCCGCAAGCGGCGGCAACTCGCGATCCCGCGCAAAAAAGTCGCCCGTCTCGCAAACCGGACCGACCACGTCCGCCACCATCTTCCGAGATCCGCGCCCCGCTACCACCGGCACAATCTCGTGATGGGCCTGGTACAGCGCAGGACGAATCAAATCGTTCATCGCCGCATCCGTGATCACGAACGTCTTCTTCCCATTCTTCTTCACATACAACACGCGGCTCAGCAACGCGCCCGCCTGCGCCACCAGAAAACGCCCCGGCTCCAGCAGCAGCGTCACATCTTTCACCGGAGCAGCCGCCGCCAGCAGCGCCTCGGCGTACTCCCACACCTTCGCCTCCGGATCGAACGGCCGCTCAGCGTGATACTCAATCCCCAGTCCGCCGCCCAAATCCATGTACCGGATCGCGTGCCCGTCCTTCCTTAATTCGGCGACCAGCCGCGCCACCCGCTGCGCTGCCGCTCCAAACGGCTCCGCCGCGCGAATTTGCGACCCGATATGCACGCTCACGCCCGCCGGTTCCAGATACTTCCCCGCGCTCGCATACAGCTTGCGCGCCCGCCGAATCTCGATCCCGAACTTGTGCTCGCGCATCCCCGTCGAGATGTACGGATGCGTCTCCGCGAACACATCCGGATTCACGCGCAGCGCGATCTGCGCCCGCTTCCGCAGCTTCGCCGCCCGCTCCGCCAGCAGTTCCAGCTCGCCTTCGCTCTCGATGTTGAACAGCAGAATTCCCGACCGCAGCGCCAAATCCATCTCCGCCGCCGTCTTGCCGATTCCCGAAAAGACGACGCGCCCCGCCGCCCCGCGATCCACCGCCAGCACTCGCTCCAGCTCGCCGCCGGAAACAATGTCGAACCCCGCACCCCGCCGCGCCAGCAACTGCAAAATGGCCAGCGACGAATTCGCCTTCACCGCGTAGCACACCAGATGCCGCACCGCACGGAATGCATCCTGGAACAGGCTCAGCCGCTCCGCAATCTGCGTGGCCGAATAGACATAGAGCGGCGTGCCGTAGCGGCGCGCCAGGGCTTCGAGGCTCACGCCGTCGCAGTGCAGCGGCGCGCTCGGAGTCGGATGAACAAATGGACGGCTGGAAATCGCAGTCTCTCCTGAATCTTTTTTCTGAGACTATCAGCATCGCCGTAGCGCCAATCCAATCCGGTCCGCTCGCATCTGGCAATCGACCCCGCACTGGACCGACGCTACGGATGCGCATCCAGTTCAAAATTCAGCGTCGCATTCGTTCCCGCGACCGCCGTCACCAGCAGCCGCCCCGCCATGCCATGCGTTGCAATCGGCGCCAGGGTGACAGTGCCGTCGACCCCCGAGGTCGCCTGCACCGCACCCTGCGCCAGCAGCGGAGCAGCCGGACAGCTTCCCTGCGTCCCGCACGCTTGTGTCCAGCCAAAGAACGCCTCCTCCAGCGTCACCGCTGCCCCGGCCACCGGATTCCCAAAGGCATCGATGACGCGCACCACCACGGGAGCAAAGCCCTGGCCCGCGGCCACATACTGCTGCGTTCCACTCCACGCGATCACGCCTTCCGTACTCGGCTGCACCGGAATCACGGTAAGCTGCGCACACGTCTGCGTACCCGCAACGCACGCGTTGGCCGTCGCCGCGACATTGGTATTCAACGGCCCTACCGTCAGCAGGGTCGATGCAATACCATCCGTCCCCGTTGTGCCCCGCGCAGTCGAAACGACGATCCCCGCCGACCCCGCGCTCCAGTTCACGCCCTGCCCGGCGACAGCCGTTCCCGACGCGCTCACCACCATCGCAGAAACAGGCCACGTCACCGTCGCGCCCATCGCGACATACAAAGTTGGCGTCACCGCGACAATTCCCGGCGACCACGCCCCGGAGAATTGATCGAGCACGCTGCTGCCATTCGCCAGACTGGCCGTAATCTGCGCCAAAGCCGTTGAGTTTGCGGTCACCATCAGCGTCGCCGTCCCGTCTCCCGCCGTCACGGCGCTGCACGTGGCCTGTCCGCATCCGAGCGCCGCCGTTCCCTGCGTCACAGCAAAGCTCACCGTCACACCCGGCGCGGGCCCCTGCGTCGCCACGTTGATCACCCGTACCGTCAGCGCCTGCGGCACTCCGATCGGCACGGTCCCCATGGGCCCACGCAGCAACGCAATCGCATCGTTGTCGCCCGCATCGTAGCTAAGCCCGTCGGCGATTCCCGCCATCCCCAGCGTCTGCGGATCCTCAATCTGAATCGGCACCGTCCCCGTGACCCCGTTCGCGTCCGGCGCAATCGCGACAATCGCATTCCGCGTCACGCTCGTCACCTGCGCCGCCACTCCGTTTACCAGCACGGTCATCGACGGCCGAAATCCCATCCCGCGGATCACGATCTGGCCGCCCGTCACCGGCAGCCGCGCCGGTGTCACGCTCTCCGCATAGAGAACGCGCCCGCGATATGCAAAATCCGGACGTCCGTCTCCCCGCAGATCGCCCACCGCAATCCGCACATCGCTGTCCGCAATCGTCAGCACCGGGAGCGTCGTCAGCCCCGCCACTGCTCCGTTGAATGCCTGCGCCGTTGCCGTCACCGGAGGGCTCCCCACTCCATCGCTGCCGTTCCACGCTCCCGCCACGAGCTGCGCCTTGTTCTGCGTCGCCCTGCCGGATTCGTCCAGCGCCTCCACCTCCACCGTGAACTCCCTGGCCCCGCGCGCCAGCAGTTCGAACCACCCCGCGTGGCCGTATCCCGTGATCCGCCCAGTCCACTCGCCGCTCACCGGCAAGCTGGCCGGTTCGGTCTCCGTTCCATCGGCACCGCTCCCCGCCGCATCGGCCGAATCATTCACCACAACCGTCCGCGTCACCGCAGCGCCCGCGCTCAGGCCGGACAAGGTGATCGTCGACAGTGTTCCCGATGGCGCAACCTGCCCCGTCGTGTACGGCCCCACCGACATCGACCCCGTGTAGAGCGGATTCACCGCCTCAAAGCTCAGCTCATAATCCGCGCTGGACACACCAGGCGGCAGCGGCACTCCGCTCAAATCGAAAAATCCTTCCAGATTCGCATCGCCGCTCCCAAAGCGCGCCGCCCCCGTCGCGCCGACAATGGCATTCCCCGCGTTCCCCTGAAAATAAGCCCCGCTCACCGCCGTCGCCGTATACCGCACATCCGGCGCACCATTCACCAGCGGTCGCAGCACGATGTTTACTCCCTGCATTCCCTGTCCGCGCGCAAACTCCACCGTGCCCCGCACAGAAATCGTCGCCGACGCCGTCAGTACCTTTCCGGAAAAGTTCCCGATGTTCGCCGCCGTCACCGGGTACACGCGATTCAGCGCCGCCACGTCGTCCGTCCGCAAACTGCAGCCCATTCGGCATGCACGTGCCGCCGCTCGCATTGCACAGCCGCTCCATCGGATGCATCACCGGCCACCCTGCAAGTCCATCATCCGTAATCCGATTCGTCGCGAACATCGCCTCATTCGCCTGCGACCAGTCCAGCCCCAGCACCCGCCCAAATCCCCGCACCAGCTGATACTGCAAATTCGCAATCTGCGTCGCATTTGTCCCGCACAACCCGTTCACGATGATCAGCGCGTGCAAAAGATTCCCCGACGTCGAAAAATTGTCCACCACCGTCATCACACCGTTGCTCTGGCAGGCCAGCGGCGAACTCGCTCCGCTCCCGTAGAGCGCATCGATCACCGACCCGTTCCCGTCGAATACCACACCTACCGGCGTCGCCGTCGCGCCTGGCTGCAGATCTGCAGGCAAATCCACCGCCGTCGCGCCCGCCGGCAGCACCGCATCCACGCTCTCCGCCAGACTCCCGCCCCGCTGGATCGACACCGCCGCCGTCGTCACCCCGTTCCAAACCGCAGCCGCCTGTGCCACCATCGCATTCGCCTGGCTGTTGTTCACCTGCGCGCTCAAATCGCCAGGGTCCGTAAAGTAGCGCACCTGCCCATTCGCCCAGACCACCGGCTGCCCCGCAACGGCCGCATCGAAGAAGCTGGACCCCGCAACATACCGCGGACCGCCCGCCATCGCCGCCTCGCCCCACAGCAGCACAGCCATCGCACCGGCAAGCCACGCCCGGTGTCTCGTTCCCGTCCACCGGCCGCCCGCAACACTTCCGATCCCTGAGCCCGTCATCGCGTGCATCAGCGTGAAAGCTGCCTCCGCCCTCATTTCTCCACGGACCGGCGCAGAGCAACAGAAGAATCGAAGACAAATCGACGCGCATCATTTCACTTCGGGAAACACAAAGACGCTGTCCCAAACCGGAACTCCGCTCGGCCGCGCTCCTTTGTCGCTCCCGACCCAAACTCGGCAGCGCCGCAGCCGTGCACAGGTACAATCGAGATTTCAGGCACAATGTCAGACCACATCCACGACACAGTCATCCTCGGCTCCGGCTGCGCCGGGCTCACCGCCGCCATCTACACCGCTCGCGCCAATCTCAAGCCCCTCGTCCTTGAAGGCCACGAGCCCGGCGGCCAGCTCTCCATCACCACGCTGGTCGAAAACTTCCCCGGCTGGCCCGAGGGCATCCAGGGCCCCGAGCTCATCGAGAACATGCGTAAGCAGGCCTCCCGCTTCGGCGCGGAATTCCGCCTCGGCCACCTCGCCACCGCCGATCTCACGAAGCACCCCTTCTCGCTCAACCTGGGCAGCGAGACCATCCACACCCGCACGCTGATCATCGCCAGCGGAGCCTCGGCGCGCTGGCTCGGACTACCCTCCGAGCAGGCGCTCATCGGCCACGGCGTCAGCTCCTGCGCGACCTGCGACGGCTTCTTCTTTTCCGGTCAGGAAATCGCGGTCGTCGGCGGCGGCGACTCGGCGATGGAAGAAGCGCTCTTCCTCACCCGCTTTGCGTCCAGGGTGACCCTCATCCATCGACGCGAGCACTTCCGGGCCTCGAAGATCATGCTCGAGCGCGCCATCGCTCATCCGAAGATCGAGTTCATCACCAACTCCGCCATCAAGGAAGTCCTCGGCGTCGAGCAGAAATCCGTCACCGGCGTGCGCCTCATGGACACCGCCACCGGCATGGAATCGGTCCTGAACGTCACCGGCGTCTTCCTCGGCATCGGACACATCCCCAACGCCGCCATGTTCGCCGGTCAGCTCGAACTCGACGACGACGGCTACATCCGCACGCACAACTACGTCTTCACCCGCGTCCCCGGCGTCTACGCCTGCGGAGACGTACAGGACCGCCGCTACCGCCAGGCCATCACCGCCGCCGGAACCGGCTGCATGGCCGCCCTCGAAGTCGAAAAATACCTCGAAGAACACGGCCGCTAAAGCAGCAGCAAAAGCTAATAGCCAGCAATAGAAAGGCGCAGCCCCAGGCTGCGCCTCTGTCTTTCGCTACCGGCTACCGGCCACCGACTACCGTCTCAGTACCGATAGTGCTCCGACTTGTACGGCCCCTCGACCGACACGCCGATGTAGTCCGCCTGCCGCTGGCTCAGCTTCGTCAGCTTCACCCCGATTTTTTCCAGATGTAGACGCGCCACTTCCTCGTCCAGCCGCTTCGGCAGCGTGTAGACGTCAATGGAATAGGTGTCGCGGTTCTTCCACAGGTCGAGCTGCGCCAGCGTCTGGTTCGAGAAGCTGTTGCTCATCACAAAGCTTGGATGTCCCGTGGCGCAGCCCAGGTTCACCAGCCGCCCCTCGGCCAGCACGAAGATGCTGTGCTCCGGCTTCCCGCCTTCGGCCGGGAAGGTGTACTGATCCACCTGCGGCTTGATGTTCACCTTCTTCACGCCGGTCGCCTGATTCAGCTTGTCCATCTGAATCTCGTTATCGAAGTGCCCGATGTTGCACACGATGGCCTGGTCCTTCATCCGCTTCATGTGCTCCAGCGTGATGATGTCCACGTTGCCCGTGCAGGTCACGTAGATATCGCCGCGTCCCAGCGTGTCTTCGATCGTCGTGACCTCGAAGCCTTCCATCGCCGCCTGCAGCGCGTTGATCGGATCGATCTCCGTCACGATCACACGCGCGCCCATGCCGCGCAGCGAATGCGCCGAGCCCTTGCCCACGTCGCCGTATCCGCAAATCACCGCGACCTTGCCGGCCATCATCACGTCCGTCGCCCGCTTGATGCCGTCCGCCAGCGACTCGCGGCAGCCGTACAGGTTGTCGAACTTCGACTTCGTCACCGAGTCGTTGACGTTGATCGCCGGAACCAGCAGCTTGCCCTGCTCCTTCATCTTGTAGAGCCGGTGCACGCCCGTCGTCGTCTCCTCACTGACGCCCCGCCACTCCTTCACCACCTTGTGCCAGTGCTGCGGATCCTCCGCGTGCACCTGCTTCAGCAGCTTCTTGATGACCGCCTCTTCTTCGCTCTCCGAGGGCGTATTCACCCAGCCATCGCCGTTCTCCAGCTCATAGCCTTTGTGGATCAGCAGCGTCGCGTCGCCGCCATCGTCCACAATCAGCTGCGGACCCTTGCCTTCGCCGTGGGTCAGCGCCTGCAGCGTGCACCACCAGTACTCCTCGAGCGTCTCGCCCTTCCACGCAAACACCGGAATCCCGGCCGCCGCAATCGCAGCCGCCGCATGATCCTGCGTCGAGAAGATGTTGCAGCTCGCCCAGCGCACCGATGCGCCCAGGTCGGCCAGCGTCTCGATCAGCACTGCCGTCTGAATCGTCATGTGCAGCGAACCGGAGACGCGCACGCCCTGCAGCGGCTTCTCCGCGGCATACTTCCGGCGGATCGCCATCAGCCCGGGCATCTCATGCTCGGCAATCGAAATCTCTTTGCGGCCCCAGTCGGCCAGCGACATGTCGGCGACTTTGTAGGCCGCGGTTTTCTGTTCAAGTGTGGCAGTAGCCATCGGTGGAAGCACCTCAGTTTGGGGTATCTCTTCGATTGTACCGGGAGCTCCGAAAATCCATCCCTCTGGATTTCATCCGAATGCGCCGGGCTGAACCTGAACAGCGCCAGATCCAGCCCCAGCCGGCGATGATCCGGCTTTGCTACGGCCTACAGGCCACGGGCTAGCGGCTCGAATAGACCGTCCTGCCACACACGACCGTCCGCAGCACCACCGTCCCCAGAATCTCCCGCGCCCCCACCACCGTCAGATCCCGATCCAGCACCACAA
>DATEPN010000353.1:0-15012 GCA_035273225.1 Acidobacteriaceae bacterium
CGCTGAAACGAGGCGATCAGGTCGAGCGTCCGGCGGTCGCAGAGGGCGAGAGCCTCTGCCGGTTTGGGGTTCGGATGAGCGGCCAGTGTGGCGCGCCGATTATCGATGCCCGCCTCCATCTCATGCACATGGACATAGCGGAGGACGGCTGTTTTGATACCGCTGAACGAGAAATAGGTCGCCGTCGCGGGGTCGAGTGCGGCGGGATCCCCTTTGCGGTGCACCTTGGCTTTAATCTGCGAAAAGGTGAAGGGAACTGCGTCAGGATTCCCGTGCGGGGCGAGCGCATCGATCCAGGGACCTCCCGGGTAGCCGAGCCCAAGGAGCTTGGCCACCTTGTCGAAGGCCTCGCCGGCCGCATCGTCGACGGTGCGTCCTACGTTGCGATACATCCACGAGGTGCCTTGTGGTTGCGCAAGGTACAGGTGCGTATGTCCGCCGGAGACGACGAGTGCCAGGGTTGCTCCAGATCGCGCGCGAACGTCGTCCGCCTCTGCGGCGCGTTGCGATTCCTCAAGCAGCACCGCATGAATGTGACCTTCAAGGTGGTTCACGGCGACCAGGGGTTTGGGCAGGGAATACGCAAGCGCTTTCGCGAAGCTGATGCCGACCAGCAAGGCCCCAGCGAGCCCCGGGCCTTCGGTTACCGCGATGGCATCAAGGTCGGGGTATGCCACGCCGGCCTGGCTCAGCGCAGAACGGACAACCGGCAGAATGTTCCGCAGGTGCTCGCGGGAGGCGAGTTCCGGAACGACTCCGCCGTAAGGGGAGTGGACGGGAATCTGCGACGCGACAACATTGGACAGGATTGTCGAACCATCACGAACCACGGCCGCTCCGGTTTCGTCGCAGGAGCTTTCAATGCCAAGGATGAGGGCGTTGGAACCGGAGGACATGAGTTCCCATCTTAGCCCGGCCACGCAGCGGCGACCCGGTGAACCCGGAAGCCGTAGAAAGTAGATTAAGGGACCCGCTCAAAAACGACCGCCTGCTGGTCGTGATAGGTGGGTTTCCATCCTGACGTGTGGTTCAGCAAATAGGCGAGGGGAGATTCCTGCCGGAGCAGGACATAGCGGATCCGGTACTTGTCCAGAATCTGCAGCGAGTCATTCATGCGGGTGGCGCGCAGGTAGTCCGTCATGGCTCCGGAGTAGACAAAAATATCGACACGGCTATCGATGAACGTCTTCACCTCAGGAGCATGCCATTCCAGATAACCACCCCACTCGAATTGGTTGAAAAGATTTCCCTTATCGGCAAGCTTGCGGATGTACGACATGGCCTGAACAGGCTGCGCATGGTCGATGCCGGCCTGAAGCTTGCCGATGGAAGGCCATGACATTCCTACCGCAAGCAGGAGAACGAGCATGGCGATCGCGTTCGGTGAACTCCTGTCTTTTTCCGGCTGATATCGGGGGAAGAGGGTTCCAGGCAGTTCCATCGCAAGCAGCGGAGTAAGGATGATTCCCAGAAGGAACAGGAAACGGAGGTAGGTCAGGCCGGCGTAGAGAGCAATCAGTGAAAAAAGCAGATCCTGGAGAGACCAGCGACGCTGACGGACTAATTTGAGAACGGCGAACAGGATCAGAACGGCGAGGACCGCTTTGCCACGAAAATCGTGGAAGTTGATGCTGGCCCACTCCGCCATGCTCTCCGTGTTCTGTCGTTGACGGAAGGCCATGTCGAAGGGATACGCCACGATGCGCCAGCCATACGGGTTGACGAACAGCAGAGCGGTGCTGGCCAGAGTGACAGCCGTAAACTTTCGAAGCTGGCGGGGTGCCCACGGTTTTACAAAGACTGCGCCCCAGTCGGAACGGAATGCGCCCGCAGCGAAATAGAGGACCATGAGCACATATCCGATCAGCCACGTCCCGTGCGTGTTCACCCACAACAGAAACAGTGGAGGCAGCGCCAGGCTGAGGTCGCGGCCTCGCTCCAGATTCCACAGGATCGCGAGTTCGATGATCAAAAACAGCCAACCGAAGAGCAGCATGCGCGGGCCGATGGAGACCGTGAGGAACAGTAGCGCAGCGAAGGTCGCGACAATGCTGCCTTGCAATCGCCTGAACGGAGGCATGCGAGAGAATAGATTCCGGCTACCGTGGCCGACAGTACCAGCATCGCAACCAGGTAAACGCCCTCCAGTCCGAGGTGGCTCCAGCCGAAGTAATAGATCAGTTCCGCGAGCCATTCAAAGTCTGTCCAGCGTTGCCCCGGAACCGTAAAAGTCCAGGTGTCGGAATAGATGAAGTGATGCGTCTGGACCATCTGCTGTGCATTCCGGAGATGCCACCAGATGTCCGGGTCGTCCATATTAAACGTGAGATTGCCGTATCCCACAAAGACCCAAAGTGAAGTAATCAGAGCCAGACCCAGCACCGTAGGTAAACTGAAGAAACGGGCGCTCCATGTCCTGTACGTGCCGGGGCGCGGAAGTGCGGTCTCCGTGGTCATCTTTGGCCAGGGTAACAGCGGGCATAGCACCTTCGAATAGCACTTTAGTGTCCGGGCAGCCTGGATGCCGGCCCGAGGCTTGCGCTTGTCCGGGCGGCCTTTATCACAGCCTTCGTATGGAATCTCCGGCACAAGTCGCTGCGCTGCGCATCGTGGAACGGCTCCGCGCGGCGGGGTACGAGGCGTATTTCGCCGGGGGATGCGTGCGCGATCTGCTCCTCGGCACGGAAGCAAAAGACTTCGATGTCGCGACGAGCGCCACGCCCGATAAGGTGCTGGCGCTTTTCCCCAGGACGTTTGCGGTCGGCGCGCATTTTGGGGTGATCCTCGTTTGCCAGGAAATCGCAGGCCGGGAGATTGTCACGGAAGTCGCGACATTTCGCAGCGACGGCGTGTACCTGGACGGGCGTCACCCTGTGGAGGTGCGCTTCTCGACGAGCGTGCGCGAAGATGTCCTGCGCCGCGATTTCACGATCAACGGCATGATGCTCGACCCGATCCTGCAACGCGAGACCTGCAGCCTCACCTCGGCCGTGCTGGACTACGTCGGCGGGCAGAATGATCTCCGCGATGCGATCGTACGAGCCATCGGCGATCCGCGTCGGCGGTTCGACGAAGACAAGTTACGCATGCTGCGTGCCGTCCGTTTTGCCGCGCGACTGGATTACGTGATCGAGCCGGAGACGGAGCGCGCCATTCGCGATCTGGCTCCCGCGATAGCGCAGGTAAGCCGAGAGCGTGTGCGCGATGAGCTGACGCGCATGCTCACCGAGGGTCGCGCGCACCGCGCCTTCGAGTTGCTGGACCGGACCAGCCTGCTGAAGGAGGTCCTGCCCGAGGTGTACAGGATGCACGGTGTCGAGCAGCCACCAGAGTTTCATCCAGAGGGCGATGTTTGGGTGCACACGCTTCTCTTGCTGGAAAAGCTGCCGGCCGGTGCCTCCCCCACACTCGCCTGGGGCGCGCTGCTGCACGATGTGGGCAAGCCTGCAACCTTCTCCCATCAACCGCCGGACCGGATCCGCTTCAACGGGCACGTCGAGGTCGGCGCGAAAATCGCGCAGGACATTCTGCGGCGCTTACGATTCTCCAACGAGGACTGCGCCCAGATCCTCAGCCTGGTCGAAAACCACATGCGCTTCGGTGACGTGGAGAAGATGAAAAGCTCCACCCTCAAGCGCTTCTTCCGGTTGCCGCATTTCGACGAGCATCTGGCACTGCATCGGATGGATTGCCTCTCCAGCCATGGCGACCTGAGCCTCTACGAGTTTGCAAAGCTGAGACGGGGAGAGATGCCGGAGGAATTGGTGCGTCCGGCGTTGTTAGTTACCGGGCGCGACCTGATTGCGGCAGGCTACCAGCCAGGTCCGCAGTTCAAAGAGATGCTGAGGCTCGCTGAAGACGCGCAACTGGAGGGGCGGATCCACACGCGCGATGAGGGTCTCGCCCTTCTCCGCGAGCAATTCTCAATCCGCTAAGGCGTCCGGTGTCGGCGTTTCATGAAACAGGTCAATTTGCGCTCGAGACGGTGGTGACGTCAGCGCGCTCATGACGACCAGTCCCAGCACGGACGCGAGCAGGGCGGGGAAGATGGCGTCGTGCAGCGCCAGGCGCTCAGCGAGATGTGGCGCAACTCCGGCGCGAACAATCCAGTGCGAGACGTTGCCGTCCGGAAAAGCCCTGTTCCAGAGGACGGTGACGAAGGTCCCGGCGCCGATAGCCGTAACCGCGCCGGCGGCATTGGCACGTTTCGAATAGAAGGCCGCCAGAATTACGGGCGTGAGCGCTGCGGAGTACACAGTGTAGGCATAGAGCGTCTGCTGCAGGACATTCGTGATCTGCGTGGCCTGAACGAGAGACCAGATGCCGAGGATGACAACCGTCAGACGCGAAACGAGCAAAATGCGCTTATTTGAGGCATCAGGCGCAACATACCGCACGAAGACATCATTGATGAGATTCGTGGCCGGCGAAAAG
The DNA here is from genome assembly GCA_035273225.1 of Acidobacteriaceae bacterium. GTDB lineage: Bacteria > Acidobacteriota > Terriglobia > Terriglobales > Acidobacteriaceae > Palsa-343. The sequence continues at coordinate 4,435 of DATEPN010000353.1, forward strand.
AGAAAGTTATTCGCCGTAGACATGATCTTGGCGAAGACTGCGCCCATCAGCAGCGCGCCCAACAGCGCGGGCAGCCCGTGCAGCGCCGAGTACGCGATAATTTCACGCGGGTGCTGCGCAACCTCGCCAGTGCGAAAGAGGGCCGACGCGACCACGGCGAGGGCGACGATAACAGTTTCGAGAATGACCGTGCCGATAATCCAGCCGACGACGGCGACGCGCGCGTCCCGTTCCGATTTGGCGGAAAAGAACTTCTGATACATGGCCTGGTTCCCGAGCATCAGCAACAGCGTCGGAATCATCAGCTCCATCGCCTGCATAAACGAAAAGTCGCCGAGGATCTGGAAGTGGGTCGCAGGCAGAGTGTGCGCAATGCCGGACCATCCGCCGGCGCCATGCACGAGAAAAGGCAGAGCTACACACATCGTGACGGTGGCAAGCATTCCAATGACGACGTCCATGTAGGCTACAGAGGCCATGCCCGCGATGGCCGTGAACACGACGGTGAAGGCCGCCATGATGTAAGCGCCCAGCTGGGGCGTAATCACTGACGGAAAGACAAGGTGCAGGATGTCGCCGCCGCCGATGAGCTGATAGCTGGTGATCCCGGTATAGGCGAAAAGGATCGCGACGACTCCAAGAACGCGTGCCGTCTGGCTGTAGCGGGCCTCAAGCAGGTCGGGAATGGTGAACTGGGCGAATTTGCGGGCGCGCGGAGCGATGAAGTAGATGAGCAGCAACCCGAACCAGCCGCCGGCCGCCTGCCACAGTGCAGCAAAACCGTGACGATAGGCGTTCTCGGCTCCGGCCAGAAGCGAGCCGGAGCCGATCCACGAGGAAAGCAGGGTAAAGATCAGAACGAAGGCCGGCAGCGTGCGTCCGGCGACGAGAAAATCAGCCCTGGTCTTGACGCGGCGCAGGCGAGTCAACGAGACCCCGAGCAGGCTGAGAACAATCGCGCCCAGCACGATTGCGTAGAGACTTGGCATTGCTTTTCCTTCAGACGAAGTGTACGGGAGGCCGGGACGCTTGTCCGCACGAAGGGCTGGTTTAGCCGTGCCGCTTGCTCCTCGGCTTATGCGAGGCGCTGGAGGACTTCTTCGAACCCCCGGCCTTGTGTGTAGCGCTTCGAGAGGCGCCGGATTCGTGCCCGCCCGAGCTGTGGGACGGTTTCCTCGAACTGGACGTCTTCGCGGCCGACCTGCCGGATGAGTGGCGATAACGCCGCCCGGCTGCAGAGATGCGAGCTGGCTCGGAGACATAGAGTGAACTGCCCGGCGTAACGGTCCCGCCGCGCAGATGGTTCCATCGTCGCAACTGCGTCACAGTCACGCCGAATCGGTCCGCGATCGTCACCAGCGTGTCACCGCGCCGCGGATGATACACGGCACTCCGCAATGCGCTGGGGGCGCTTGCCGGTGCAACCGGGATGACAACGGCATCTACGCCAGAGAGGTCGGAGTCCCTGTCCAACTGATTCACAAACGCCAATTCCGATAATGAGACGTGCCACGTGTGGGCAATGCTCTCGAGCGTGTCACCCTGCTCGACGGTATGGAACCGCCAATAGCGCCGCTTCTCTACGGGAATCTCCGCGATATCACGGTTAAACGTGCTTGCGGTCCCGGCAGGCAGGTGCAGTTCGAACGGCCCATCCGGAGGCGTGCTCAGGCGCAGCAGGCTCGGGTTCAGAGCGGAAATTTCCTGTACGGGAACACCCACGATGTCCGACACGAGGCGCAGGTCCACGGCATAGTTGGTTTGGACTGTGTCGGCGATCAGCGGCGGATCGGGTGTGATATCGCTGAGGCCGTATTGCTGGGGGTTCTTGGCCATGATGGTCACGGCCAAAATGACCGGAACATAGTTTTTCGTTTCCTGTGGCAGGTTATTGCGCTTATAGAGTTCCCAGAAATCGGCATAGCCGGTGCGCTGCACGGCGAGCTGAACATTGCCCGGACCCCAGTCATAGGCGGCCATCGCGAGATACCAGTCTCCGAACTGGTCGTACATCTTTTTGATCTCATGGGCATAGGCTCGCGTCGCTTCTTCGGGATCGAACCGCTGGTCATACCAGGCGGTGCGCTCCAGTCCGTAGGTGCCCCATGGCATGAACTGCCACATGCCAGCCGCGCCCGACCGTGGATTAACGGCCTGCGGGCGGAACCCTGATTCAGCGACCGCCTGATAAATCAGGTCCTGCGGAACCCCTTCTTCGCGGAGCACCCGCTGGATCATCGCCTTGTAACGGCCGAGGCGCTCCAGCGAGGCGACAATGGTGCCGTGACCTCTGGGGTTGTTGCTGAAGAAGTCGATGTACGCGGCGACGTATTCATTGATCACCAGCGGCAGGTCTGACTGGGTCGTCTTCAACTCGGCGCTGGCCTTTGCTGTGACGTTCGGGTTCGCCGGGGTTGTGATGTTGCCGGCCACGTCCACCGGAGATTCGGCCTGTGGCTGCAGCGGAGTACCCTGGCGCAGTGCATCCAACTCCAGCGTGTTGACCGCGTCGACGATGCGGTCGAACTCGTCAGAGACGGCCTGATCGCTGCGGATGTCGCATTTACACTTCAGCATCAGGTCGACGGCGTAGTTGAAATTGGCCCGCGCCGAAGCCATGTTTCCCTGCTGGTAATCGCTCATCCCGGCCCGATAAGCCTTCTCCACTGCGTCAATCAGTTGGCGGTCGCGCTCGGCGTTGGCGGCTTGAGCAGCAACGGATGCTGCCTGGGCGGGCGCCGCTTCCGGTGCAGGTGTTGCAGTCGGCGCCGATTGAGCAGGGGCGGGTACGGGCAGCGAAGGCGCTGTGGCCTGCGCGGGGGGATGCGCAGCGGGATTCTGATTCGCCGGGCAGCCTGTGAGAACGACAAGTGCAGCGAGGCTGCCTGCGAGGAGGAATCTCTTCAACACCATGGGCCAGTGGAACCTCTATTGTAGGGCCGGGAGTCAAGAATGCCGATGGTAAACTGAGGCTTCCGGCGAAGTTTCTCTCCGCAAGCAGGCCTTCGCGCGGGCCTGCCTTTCCCGGCATTTTCGATGGACAACAGGCACATCCGCAATTTCGCGATCATCGCTCATATCGATCATGGGAAGTCCACGCTTTCCGATCGCCTGCTGGAACTGACGGGATCGCTGACCGCCCGCGAGATGCAGGCTCAGGTGCTGGACGCGATGGATCTGGAGCGTGAGCGCGGCATCACCATCAAGGCCCATTCGGTCCGAATGATGTATCCGGCGAAAGATGGTGAGATCTATCAGCTGAACCTGATCGACACGCCGGGGCACGTGGACTTCTCCTATGAAGTTTCGCGCTCGCTGTCCTCCTGCGAGGGCGCACTGCTCGTTGTGGACGCGTCCCAGGGCGTGGAAGCGCAGACGCTGGCCAACGCGTATCTCGCGATTAATCACGGCCTCGAGATCATTCCCGTCATTAACAAGATCGATCTGCCCAGCGCCGACATTCCGCGGACTCAGGAGATGATCGAGCAGGCCGTTGGTCTGGACGCGACCAACGCTATCCCGGTGAGCGCCAAAACAGGACAGGGCGTGCCTGACATCCTGGAAGCGATCGTCAAGCGGCTGCCTCCGCCGAAAGGAAACCCGGATGCTCCGCTGCAGGCGCTGATTTTCGATTCGTGGTTCGATCCTTACCGCGGTGTTATTGTGCTGGCGCGCGTCGTGCACGGGCGCATGCGCAAAGGGATGAAGATTCGCCTCATGTCGAACGGGCGGGTTTTCGACGTGGAATCCATGGGCGTGATGACTCCGAAGCCGGTTGAGATCGAGGAGATTTCCGCGGGCGAGGTGGGCTTCTTTGTCGCGACGATCAAGAATGTCTCTGACACGCGGGTGGGCGATACCGTTACCGACGATGCGCGGCCCGCTCCCGCTCCGCTGCCCGGCTTTGAAGAGATCAAGCCAATGGTCTTCGCCGGCCTCTATACGGTGGACTCGCACGAGCACACGCTGCTGCGCGATGCGCTGGAAAAATTGCGGCTCAACGATTCCTCCTTCTTCTTCGAGCCGGAAAGCTCGGCGGCGCTCGGTTTCGGATTCCGCTGCGGCTTCCTGGGGCTCCTCCACATGGAGATCATCCAGGAGCGGCTTGAGCGCGAATTTAACCTGGACCTGATCACCACGGCTCCCAGCGTGCGCTACAAGGTGCATATGACGGACGGCTCGATCATTGAGGTCGATAACCCGTCACGCTGGCCTGATCAGAGCGAGATCGAGAAGATCGAAGAGCCGATGATCACCGCGACCATCCTGACGAACGAGGAGTATGTCGGCGGTATCCTGAAGTTGGTGGAAGAAAAGCGTGGCCGGCAGAAGAACTTTGAGTACGTCTCTGCGACACGCGTGATGCTCACCTACGAACTGCCGCTGAACGAGATCGTTCTCGATTTTTACGACCGGCTGAAGTCCGTCTCGCGCGGATACGCTTCGCTCGATTACCACCTATCCGGCACGTGGCAGTCGCCGATGGTGAAGATGGACATTCTCGTCTCCGGCGAACCGGTAGACGCGCTGTCGATCATCGTCCATCGCGATTTCGCCTACGAGCGCGGCCGCGCCCTGGTGTCAAAGATGCGCGAGTTGATCCCGCGCCAGCAATTCGAAGTGGCCATCCAGGCGGCGATCGGATCCAAGGTCATCGCCCGTGAAACGGTTTCGGCGCTGCGCAAGAACGTGCTGGCGAAGTGCTATGGCGGCGACATCACGCGCAAACGCAAGCTGCTGGAAAAGCAGAAGGAAGGCAAGAAGCGCATGAAGCGCATCGGCAAGGTAGATATCCCGCAGGAAGCCTTCCTCGCCGTCCTGAAGGTCGGCGAAGACTCCGCCCGCTGAGGTCGGCTGCTAACTGACGGGTCCTCGCGACGCCAAAAGTTCCTTGTAAAGCTCAATCGTCTGGGTGGCGATAGCGGTCCAGGAGAATGTCAGTTCGACGCGCTTCCGTCCCGCTTCTCCGAATCTCTTCGCCCGGGCCGGATCCCCGAGTAACTCAGTGATTTTCGCCGCAAGATCCCTGGAGAACTTCTCCGGCTGCAAGGGGAAACTGGTGACCGGGTCCTGCTCGAACGGGACAAGATAGCCTGTTTCGCCGTCCACCACCACTTCCAAAATGCCCCCCGTAGCGCTGGCGACCACTGGCGCGCGGCAGGCCATCGCCTCCAGATTGATGATGCCGAAGGGCTCGTAGACAGACGGGCAACAGAACACCGCCGCATGACTATACAGCTGGATCGCCTCGGGTTTCGTGAGCATCTTCTCGATCCAGATAATGTGCGGGTGATCCGTTTTTGCTCGGTCGATCTTGGCCCGCATTTCCGCTGCAATCTCCGGCGTATCGGGAGCGCCGGCGCAGAGCACGACCTGCGTATCTGGCGGAAGGTAAGCGATCGCATCCACTAGATGCGTCACGCCCTTCTGCCGCGTGATGCGACCGACGAAGAGCACATAGGGTCGGCGAGTGTCCACGCCATAACGGTCCAGCGCGTCGTTCGCCTCGACCTGGCGGTATTCCTGCAGATCGATCCCGTTGTAGATGACGTGGATCCGGCTCGGGTCGATCTCCGGGTAGGCACGCAGGATATCTTTGCGCGTGCCCTGCGATACCGCGATCACGGCATCGGCGTCGAGAATGGCCGTACGCTCCATCCAGGAACTCATGGCGTAACCGCTGCCCAGTTGCTCAGACTTCCAGGCGCGCAGCGGCTCCAGCGAGTGGGTCGTCAGCACGAAGGGAATTTTGTAAAGCTTTTTCGCAAGGAACCCCGCCATCGAGACGTACCAGGTATGGGTATGCACGATGTCAATGGCCGACAGGGTGGTCATCTGCAGCAGGTTCAGGCTGAATGTCTCCAGCGCCGTCCGGAACTTCTCTTCAGTCCGCTCAGCGATCAGGGGCCAGGGCTGATCGCCGCGTACGTGCAGGTTGCCCTGATCTGAGTTCTGCTGGCCCCAGCAGTGGACCTCAACCTCGATCAAACGAGCCAGTTCGCGGCTGAGATACTCAACGTGAACGCCTGCTCCGCCATAAACATTCGGCGGATACTCCCGTGTCATGATGCCAACGCGCAATGATCCCTCCCCTTCTGCGCCAGCAGAATACCCGCTTTTACAAGCCGCTGCAGGTCTCTGAGATGCCTGTAAAAATACGTGAGGCTGGCAGCAGATTGCGGCCAATGAACTGGTCCGGCACTGGGGCTGGAACGAGCTTCGATGGACCCTTTGCTGAAGCTCGCCAGGTTACGCTCGTGGCCGGTTTTGACGTGGAAAAGAACTGTGTTATTCTCAAAAAGCTGCCGAAATCTGGTTTTCTTCTGTGGGTTTGAGGGAAAGCTGCGGACGGGCAGCAGGGGTTGTGGGCAGCCGGGTTTTGCGTTCGGCGTGCTGAAATCACAACCGGTTGGATCGCATCGGCGCCTGCGACATTCGCCACCTTGGCGAACTATGCGGGCCGGAACTTCGAAACGGAATCGGCTGTTCCGAATACTCTGCCGCTGGGCAGGGTGAAAGGCACGCTCGGTCACCGTCGCAGGTTCTCGTCTGGAAGTACGGAAGAAGAACGGACGCGAAGCAGGTTCCGGGCTTCGTGCGGCCTCATCCTGAATGGATCGGGAGCACAGACGAAGCGCGCAACGCTGCGTCTGCCAACGAGTTTGGCAGTAGCGGAAATTTGAAGGAGACGGTTTTGCCGACATTTAGTCAGCTGGTGAGAAAAGGACGGACGGCGCCGCGGTATAAGACCGCGTCCCCCGCGCTGCAGGGATCCCCGCAGCGGCGAGGAGTTTGCACACGCGTGTATACGCAGACCCCCAAGAAGCCGAACTCGGCGTTGCGCAAGGTCGCTCGCGTCCGCCTGACGAACGGTATCGAAGTCACGACGTACATTCCCGGCATCGGCCACAACCTGCAGGAGCACTCGATCGTGCTCATCCGCGGCGGCCGTGTGAAGGATCTGCCGGGCGTTCGCTACCACGTGGTGCGCGGCACGCTGGATTCTGTCGGCGTGGCGAATCGCAACCAGGGACGTTCCAAGTACGGAGCGAAGCGCGCCAAGGGCGGCGCCGCAAAGAAATAACGAAGAGAGTAATCGAACATGCCTAGAAAAGGTCATATCGCGAAGCGGGAAGTGGCGGCCGACCCGGTGTACAGCTCGACGCTGGTGACGAAGTTCATCAACTCGATGATGTACGAGGGGAAGAAGTCGACGGCGCAGGGAATTTTCTATACCGCCATGACGAATCTGGAGCAGAAGGGCGGCGGCACGGACGCGCTGACGCTGTTCAAGAAGGCGGTAGAGAACTGCAAGCCGCTGCTTGAAGTCAAGACGCGGCGCGTCGGCGGCGCGAACTATCAGGTGCCAATCGAAGTCAATCCGGACCGTCGCACCTCGCTGGCGATTCGGTGGCTGGTGAGCTACGGCCGGGCCCGCGGCGAAAAAGGCATGGTCGACAAGCTGACCAACGAGCTGCTGGATGCGGCGAACGGGCGCGGCGCAGCGATGAAGAAGAAGGAAGACGTGCACCGCATGGCCGAAGCCAACAAGGCATTCGCGCATTATCGCTGGTAATCGACACGAGAGATCGCAACAGAAAGCATTAACCGCGGACCGATGTCCGCAACAAGCAAAGAGAGAGAATCGTGCCTCGACAAGTACCGCTCAACCGTTGCCGGAATATCGGAATCATGGCGCACATCGACGCCGGAAAGACGACGACGACCGAGCGCATTCTGTATTACACCGGCATCACCCATCGCATTGGCGAAGTGCACGAAGGCACTGCCACGATGGACTACATGGAACAGGAGCAGGAGCGCGGCATCACCATCACCTCCGCTGCGACCACCTGCACCTGGAAAAACATCCGCATCAATATCATCGATACGCCTGGCCACGTGGACTTCACGGCCGAGGTGGAGCGGTCGCTGCGCGTGCTGGACGGCGCAGTGGCACTGTTCGATTCCGTCTCGGGCGTGCAGCCGCAGACCGAGACGGTCTGGCGCCAGGGCGATAAGTACAAGGTTCCGCGCATCTGTTTCGTCAACAAGATGGACAAGGCTGGCGCGGACTTCGAGCACGTCATCGAGACGATCCGCAAGCGACTGGGAGCGCGGCCGGTGGCCACGCAGATTCCGATCGGCGCGGAAGCCAAATTTAAGGGCGTCGTCGATCTGATCGAGATGAAGGCGATCCTCTGGCACGACGAGACCATGGGCGCCGAGTACTCGGAAGAGCCGATTCCCGAGGACCTGAAGAAAAAGGCGGAAGCCTTCCGCATGCAGCTGATCGAAACAGTGGCCGAGAACGACGACGAGATGCTGCACAAGTTCCTGGAAGGCGAAACGCCGACGCCGGAAGAGCTGAAGCGTGCGCTGCGTCGTGCGACCATCGAGATGAAGGTGTTCCCGGTGCTGTGCGGGTCGGCTTTCAAGAACAAGGGCGTCCAGACGCTCCTGGATGCCGTCGTCGATTTCCTGCCCAGCCCGCTCGATGTTCCTGCGATCGAGGGTATCGATCCGAAGGATCACGATGTGATTCTGAAACGCGAAGCGAAGGATGACGAGCCGTTCTCGGCGCTGGCGTTCAAGTTGATCAACGATCCGTACGGCAAACTGGGTTTCATCCGGCTGTACTCGGGCTCGCTGAAAACGGGCGATACGGTGCTGAATCCGCGATCGGGGCGCACGGAGCGGGTTGGCCGCCTGGTGAAGATGCACGCCAACAAGCGTGAGGAGATCACCGAAATTTACGCAGGCGATATTTGCGCGTGCGTGGGTCTGAAGGAGATCAAGACCGGCGACACGCTGTGCGATCCGCATCACGCGATTGCGCTGTCGGCAATCGATTTCCCTGAACCGGTCATCTCGGTGGCCGTCGAGCCGAAGACCAAGGGCGATCAGGAAAAAATGGGCATGGCACTGGCCAGACTGGCCGAAGAGGATCCCACCTTCAAGGTTCGAACCGATGAGGAGTCCGGCCAGACCATTATCAGCGGCATGGGCGAGCTGCACCTCGAGATCCTCGTCGACCGCATGAAGCGCGAGCACAAGGTTGAAGCCAACGTAGGCGAGCCCCGTGTGGCCTTCCGCGAGACGGTCCGACGGCCTTCGGAAGCCGAGGGCAAGTACATCCGCCAGACCGGTGGTTCGGGCAACTACGGCCACGCGAAGATTCGGCTGGAGCCGAACGAACCGGGCAAGGGCGTCGAGTTCATCAACGACATCAAGGGCGGCGTGGTTCCGAAAGAATACATCAAGCCGATCGAGCAGGGCATCCGCGAAGCGGCGCAGGGCGGCATCCTGGCCGGGTACGAGGTCGTGGACTTCAAGGCGACGCTGTACGACGGCAGTTATCACGAAGTCGACTCGAACGAAATGGCCTTCAAGATTGCCGGTTCGCTGGCCTTCAAGGAAGCTGCGAGAAAAGGGAATCCGGTGCTGCTGGAGCCGGTGATGGCCGTCGAGGTCACCGTTCCCGAAGAGCACATGGGCACGATCATCGGCGATATCAACTCGCGCCGTGGCCGCATCGAGGGGATGGAGCATGTGGGCGGATCCCAGGTGATCAAGGCGATGGTGCCGCTGAAAGAGATGTTCGGATACGTGAACGATATCCGCTCGTCGACGCAGGGTCGCGCCTCCTACACCATGCAGTTTGCGCGGTACGAGGAAGCGCCGCGGATGATCTCCGAAGAGATCATCGGCCGCAACCAGGGTAAATAGAGATTCGTAGCGATAGCCGTTACTTATTCAGTGTTTTGAAGATTTTGAACCTGAAGCTGAAGCAGGAACAGAGAGGGAAATATGGCGAAGGAGAAGTTTGACCGGTCGAAGCCGCACGTGAACGTGGGGACGATTGGGCACATTGATCACGGCAAGACGACGCTGACGGCGGCGATCACGAAGGTGCTGTCGAAGCACAATCCGAAGATTGCCTTCCGTTCGTTCGACTCGATCGACAACGCGCCGGAAGAGCGCGAGCGCGGCATCACGATCGCCACGGCGCACGTCGAGTACGAGACGCCGAACCGGCACTACGCGCACGTCGACTGCCCGGGCCACGCCGACTACATCAAGAACATGATCACCGGCGCGGCGCAGATGGACGGCGCGATCCTGGTCGTCGCAGCGACCGACGGTCCGATGCCGCAGACCAAGGAGCACGTGCTGCTGGCCCGCCAGGTGGGCGTGCCCTACATCGTGGTGTTCCTGAACAAGTGCGACGCGGTGGAAGATCAGGAGCTAACGGATCTGGTCGAGATGGAAGTGCGCGAGCTGCTCACGAAGTATCAGTTCCCCGGCGATGACGTGCCGGTGATTCGCGGCTCCGCGCTCGGTGCGCTGAACGGCGAAGCACAGTGGGAAGCCAAGATCGACGAACTGATGGAGGCGGTGGACAAGAGTGTGCCGCTGCCCGCGCGCGCGGTGGACCAGCCCTTCCTGATGCCGATCGAAGACATCTTCTCGATCTCCGGACGCGGCACGGTTGTGACGGGCCGCATCGAGCGCGGCAAGGTAAAAGTAGGCGAGGAAGCCGAGATCGTCGGGTTCCGCGAAACGCGCAAGACGGTG
>DATEPN010000354.1:0-8809 GCA_035273225.1 Acidobacteriaceae bacterium
AGATAGCCGCCATTGGAGTACGCGAACTTCGTTCCCGGTACTGCCTCCACACGCACCGGAGCCGTCCGCGCCGGCTTCACTCCGTTCAGCATGTCCAGCAAACTCGGCAGCGGCTGGTTCGGGTCGTAGATATCCCCGTTATGCGTACCAATGCCGGAGGTGTGGTTCAGCAACTGCCGCACTGTTACCTTTTTCGCAACCGTAAACGGGTTCTCCGGAATCTTCCATTGCTTCAGGTACTGATTCACGTCGGTATCGAGGTCGATCTTTCCCTGCTGCACCAGTTTCAGCACGCCCACAGCCGTCACCGGCTTGGACATCGATGCCGCTCCAAACAACGTCTTCGTCGTCGCCGATGCGCCTCCCAGCGACACCACCCCATACGCCTCCGCCCAGTCGATCCGCCCATCTCGAATCGCCGCCAGACTCACCGCCGGCACGTGGAGCGCTGACATTTGCGCAGCCAGCGTCATCGCTGCATGATCCTTACCCCGCAGAACGATATACCGGCACAGGTGATCCTCCACTCCCTGGCGCCGCTCCGACGGTGACGAACCCGCCTGTGCCTGCAGCCCAGCGACCGCGAGTCCCCACATCACGACCGAACAACAGATCCACGCCCGCATCGGCTCTCCGTTCTTCCAGCGCTCCATCCTGCCAGACCAGGCACCAGCAATCCACCTGCCTTCAATCTAATTTGGAGCCAAGACTTGCGGCTTTCGGCCGCACGGGCTAGATTATTAACTAACCGTTTAATCAAATGCCTGTTTCTCCCCCATCCCGCCGCGATCTCACCCGCGAAAAAATCCTCCTCGCTGCCATCGGCGAGTTCAGCGAACACGGCCTCGCCGGAGCCCGCATCAGCGCCATCGCCAAAGCCGCCGACGTCAACAAGGCGCTGCTCTACTACTACTTCACCGACAAGGAAGCCCTCTACAACGCCGCCCTCGAAACCGTAGCGGCCAAAGTCGTGGAAAGCGCCCTGGCCGTCCTCGAGATGAAGTGCAGTGCCGGAGAGCGTCTCCTTCGTTTCATCCTCCAGCACTTCGACCGCATTCTGACCCAGCAGGGCTTTCAGTCCCTCATGCAGCAGGAGATGGTTCGCTTCCGCGATGGCCAGTCGAACGCCATGAACATCCTGGCCAAAAACGCTTTTGGGCCCATCTTCCATCGCGCTGAACAGATCGCGCAGGAAGGCATCCGCACCGGCGAACTCTGCCAGGTGGATCACATCCAGATGATGTACGCCGCGCTGGGTGCCAATGTCTTCTACTTCCTCAGCGCCCCCATGATGCGGCTGGTCACCTCCCTCGATCCGCTGGAGCCATCCGCCATCGTCGCTCGCCGCAAGCTGGCCATCGAGTTCCTCGGCGAGACGCTGTTCACTGACCGCGAGCACGGCGCGCGCCTCGCTCAGACCGTGCTGACCACCACGCCCATGCCGGAACTAACCACGCGCACCATCCTCGGAACCCCACTGGCCGAAACCCGCCAGCAGGAAGATCCTTCGAGCCCGCTCCATGGAGGCAACAAGAAGACCGCATGAAGCCGCGCAATCGAATCTTCATCATCATGGGCGTGCTGTTCGTCTTTGCCCTCTGCTTCTATTTCTTCACGACGAAACACTCCAGCGATCTCGAACTGGTCGGCACCGTCGACGCCAATGAAGTCGTCGTGAGCTCACGCATTCAGGGACGCATCCAATCCCTCGCCGTCCAGGAAGGCGACCACGTCACCCAGGGACAACTGCTCGCCACCATCGAAGCGCAGGACCTCGCCGCCGCCAGCAGCGCCGCCGAGGCCGCCGCGCACAGCACCGAACACAAGCTGACACAGACCCGCGAGGCCGCCCGTCAGACCGTCGGCGAAACCCAGAGCCAGCTCTCGGCGGCGCAGGCCCAGCTCCGCGTCACCAAAGCTGCTCTCGCCCAGGCCCAGGCCCAGTACGAGCACCAGCAAGGCGACACCAAACGCGCCGTCGCTCTTGCCCAGGCTGGCGTCTCCAGCGAGCAGGTCCGCGATGAGATGGTCACCAGCCTCGACGCCGCGAAAGCCGCCGTCGAATCCGCGCGGGAAAACGTCGCCGCCCAGGAAGCTGCCGTCCGGACCGCCGAAGCGAACCTCTACCAGACCAAAGCCGCCATGGCCACCGTTGCCGCCACCCGTGCCGACGTCCGCAGCGCGCAGGACCTCGCCGAGCAGGCCCAGGTGCAGCTTGGGTATTCGAAGATCGTCGCTCCCGTCACCGGCGTCGTGAATGTCCGCGCCGCTCTCCAGGGCGAAGTCGTCACTCCTGCCACGCCCATTGTCACCATCGTCGACCTCTCGCAGACCTGGGTGTATGCCCCGCTGCCCGAAACCTATGCCGACACCGTCCAGCTCGGCGACAAGCTCCGCGTCGTCATGCCCAGCGGAGCCACCGTCCAGGGCACCGTCATCGCCAAATCCGCACTTGCCGGATTCGCCACCCAGCGCGACGTCAGCCGTCGCAAACGCGACATCCAGACCATCCAGCTCAAGCTCCTCATCGACAATCCCGGCATGCGCTACGTACCCGGCATGATCGCCCAGGTATACATCCCGCACAGCAAGCTGGAGCACCCATGACAGCCCCCGCCGCAATCGCCGTCGAAAACATCGTCAAACGCTATGGCGCCTTCGAAGCTGTCAAGGGCGTCACGTTCAGCGTCGCTGATGGGGAAATCTTCGGGCTGCTCGGCCCCAACGGCGCCGGCAAATCGACCCTCATCCGCATGATGACCACGCTGATCCCGGTCACCGAGGGCCGCGCGCTGATCGCCGGACACGACGTCACCAAAGAGCCCGACGCTGTTCGCCGCCTCATCGGCGTCATTCCCCAGGCGCTCACCAGCGACATCGACCTCACCGTCGAAGAAAACCTCTCGATTTACGCAAAGCTCTACGGAGTTCCACGCGCCCAGCGCGAGCGCAACATTACGCAGTTGCTCGAAGCCGTCGATCTGACAAAGTGGCGCGAGGCCCAAACCAAAACACTCTCCGGAGGCATGCGGCGCCGTCTCGAAATTGCCCGCGGCCTCGTGCACAGTCCCCGCATCTTCTTCCTCGACGAGCCGACAACCGGACTCGACCCCGTTTCGCGCGTCGCCGTCTGGGAGATGCTCGATCGCCTCCGAGTCAGCATGAAGCTGACCATCCTGATCACGACCCACTACATGGACGAAGCCGACAACCTCTGCGACCGCATCGCCATCGTCGACCATGGCAAGCTGGTCGCGCTCGACACGCCCATGGGCCTCAAGGCCAGCGTTCCCGGCAGCAGCGTCATCGAGGTGCACTTCGAAGGCGATATCCCGGAACGCGAGAGTCGTTTGCGGCAGATGCCCGGCGTCACCGGCGTCGAGCACCACGGAACCGGAGCCTACCGCGTCATGACCTCCAACGGATCGCAGAGCACGACGCAACTCGTCGAGCTGGCGCTCCGGACCAACGACCCCATCACCTCCCTCAGCGTCCAGAACACCAGCCTGGACGATGTCTTCGTCTACTACACGGGCCGCCAGCTGCGCGACGAGCAGGTGAAGTCCGTCGCATTCACCATGCCGCCGCGACCGGGGATGCAGCCATGAACCGAATGATGGCCATTGTCGAGCGCGAACTCCGGAAGTTCTTCCGTTCGCCCGCGCTCATGCTCATGTCCATGATGCTGCCGCTCGTGCAGCTTGTGATCCTCGGCAATGCCTTCGGCGGGAAGATCCGCAACTCCCGCATGGGCGTCGTCGACTATGACCACGGCGAGCAGGCGGTGAAACTGCAGGAAGCCTTCGCCGCCGTTGAAGTCAATCTCCGCACCTTTACCACGGTTCCCTACACAGACGAAGCGCAGGCGCGCGACGATGTCCAGACCGGCAGGATCGATGCCGCCGTCATCATCCCCGCCCAGTACTCCCGACGCGTCATCGCCGGTGAGTCGCCACACCTCGGCTTAGTCGTGGATAACTCCGATCAGTTCGTCAGCAGCAGCATCGAATCCGAGATGCAGTCGCTGGTCGAGGCGCTCAATGCTCCGCTCATCCAGCCGAAGGTAGTGCAAAAGATCACCCTCGATATCGTGGAGCTCTACCCCTATGTCGAGTACATGAAGTTTTTGCTGGCGGGATCCATTGCGCTGGCCATGTACGTCTCCGTCATGATCGGCGGCGGTATGTTATACATCGACGACAAAGCCCGCGGCGTCCACGAAGGCTATCTCGTCACGCCGATTACTCGTCTCGAGCTCGTCATGGGCCTCAATCTGGCCGGAGCGATCAAAGCCGTGCTCTCCGGCATCTGTCTTACCGTTATCGGAACGCTGCTCGCCGGCCTCGGCGTCATCTTCAATCCCGCCGCCGTGGTCCAGCTCGCTCTGCTGATTGTGGCAACATCCATCGCCTTCAACGGCATGATGTTCCTGCTGATGGTGCGCATCGATGATCCGCTCGTCCCCCGCGCCATGTTCGGCGTCCTCAATACCCTGCTGTTCTTCCCCAGCGGCGCCATTTATCCCATCGCCGCCTTTCCCAAATGGCTGCGCGCCATAGCCATCGTCGACCCCTTCACTTATGCCGTGCACGGCCTCCAGGCAATCCTCGTGAAGGACGGCGGTTTTGCAGCCATCCGTACCGACTTAGCCTT
Source organism: Acidobacteriaceae bacterium (assembly GCA_035273225.1). Taxonomy (GTDB): domain Bacteria; phylum Acidobacteriota; class Terriglobia; order Terriglobales; family Acidobacteriaceae; genus Palsa-343. The sequence continues at coordinate 4,654 of DATEPN010000354.1, forward strand.
CCTTTTCGCGTTCGGCATTGGGTCCCTGCTGATCGCAACCCCGCTCTTTCGCCGCACCCTCTAAATGGAAAAGGCGGGCATGGCCTGCCCGCCTGTATTTCCACCATTCCGAACCTCTAGCTCGCTTTTGCGGCCTTCGCCTTCCGCTGCGCTGCCCAGCGGCGCTTCAGAGCTTCAGAGATGCGCTTTCTGCCCTCAGGAGTCAGCTTGCGTCTGCCTCCCCTGCTCCCATGGCTCGAGTTGGTCGAACCCCTGGGCCGTCCGCGCTTCCGGCCTGTCGATCCTCCGGCGAGCAGTGCTCTTGCCTCCTTCAGTCGGGCAATCTCCTGGTCCAGCTCCGCCACTATCTGTTTAACTTCCACATATCCTCCGTGCTTGTTGGATTGGAAAGTCGTCCCGTATTGACCCGGGGGAAGGATGACTCCCTGCGTCTCTCTATCAGACTAATTGTCGACGGATAGAATGACAAATTGGAGGCATAATTGCCAGGCTAAGGCTGGTCTTCTTCGCGCGATGGGCGCGGCGCCGGCATAGCCCGGTCCTGCCGATCCGGGCCGCGCGAGGTAATACCCAGTCGGCTGTCGCGCCCGCTATCCTGGGTAAATCGCCGCAAGTCCCGCATCGTTTCCTGCTTATCCCGGGCGTAATCCATCGCCATGCGCGTCAGAGCATAAGTGACAATGTCGCTGTGGTGCAGGCCCTGCATCTCCGGATCTCGCCGGAAGTTCAGCCATAACCGGTGCACCAGCTGCACATCTTCGGCGCGCAGCGACGGCGCATGCGGCCCGATATGGAACGCCTCCGACGAGCCGTCCGGCATCACCACATAGAACGTGAACTGCCGTTTCGGCTCCGGCAAATTCTCCCACGCCTGCCCGATGTGATACGCCTGCTCCTGTGCGGACATCCTGGTCGACAAACCGGCGATCAGCGCAGCTACCTCCAGCGAGTTAGCCGCCTGCACCAGAGCAGCGAAAATGTCGCCCGCAGGAACCACCAGCAGCGAAATATGTTTTCCAAAACTCTCCGCCACCGAGACTGCTTTGGTGAACAGCATCTGTTCGTGCTCGCTGAAAATCTGCTCGTCGAGCACTTCAGGGCCGCCCGCGCCCATCATCCGGGCCGTGAGCACCACAATGTCCTGCTGGTCTGTATTGGTGCGCGCCAGCGCCCACTTCAGCGCGTACGGGTTCACAGGATCGCGCATCGTCACCAGCACCCCGCCCGGCCGCACCTGCAGAGTCTCCCGCCCGATGGTCTCCTGCTGCTCGAGCTGAAAATGTTCCTTCATCTGCTCCTGGGTGAGTGCGTGCTTCTTCGCATTGCGGCGCTCTGAAACGGCGAATATCGCGAAGAAGGTCGCTGTAAACGCAAACCCGCTCTCCGTCGCGACGCTCTTCGTCACCAGGTTGACGACCGCGATCATCGCCAGCGTCAGGAACACGCAGAACAATCCAACCGGCAGTTCTGTCTTGCCAATCCGAATATTGATCGGCACCTTCTTGCCACGCTCTGCCTTGAACTTCCAGCGCAGCACCAGCATGGCGAGCGCATTGAATGTGAAACTCCAGATCACGCCGAAGGCATACGCCTCACCCAGCATGATCACGTTGCCTCGGCTGATGAGGATCACTGCGAGTTGCAGGCCCGTGATCAGATTGACGATCCGATAGCTGGTGCCGAACCGGTGGTGCGGTTTCCGGAACCAGTCCGTCAGCACCCCATCTTCGGCCAGACGCATCATCACGCCCGTCGAGCCGATCATCGACGTATTCACCGCGCCGGACAAAATCAGGAACCCGACGATCACCACGAAGACCTGGAAGATGATCCGGATCGTCAGCGGCCCCCACATGTACATCGCCATGCCGGCGATCAGGTTGTCGCGATACACGGGCACGCGCACCGCGTCCGGAATGATCATCGACGCCAGCATCGTCCCGACGCCGGTGAACAGGAACGTATAAATAGCGATCACGATGGCCGCGCGCCGCAGATTCTTGAGCTTCGGATGCTCAATTTCGCGGTTCACCTGCGCCAGCGTCTCTTCGCCGGACATGGCCAGCACCGAGTGCCCGAAGGCCATCAGGATCCCGAACACGCCCAGCATGTTCGCAATCCGCGTCCCCTTCAGGAACCCCAGCGCATCCGGTGCAAAGTGCAGATTGCTCGGAAACGGCAGCGGCGGCAGCTTCGCTCGAATGTGGAAAGCCGTGATCCAGCCCCACCCCAGCAGAATGACGACCATCACCGTCGTCACCTGCATCACGCTCAGAGCCTTGTCGGTCGACTCCTCGATTCCCTTGGTGTTCTGCCACCAGTAATAGATCGTCACCACAGCCGCGAAAACGGCCGCGGTCCCGTCCACTGGGAGGTGTGCCGCCGTATGCGCACCGTGCATCATCCAGACCGGCAGCAACCCGTGCGCGGCGCCCACGTCCAGCAGCTCGTCCAGCAAACCCGTGACGTACTGTCCCGCCGACACGCCGGAGATCGGACCCGTCAGTATGTAATCGAACATCAGGGCCGAGACGCTGATCTTCGCGAAGCTTCCCCCCAGCGCCTCCTTCACCACGCGGTAGACCCCGCCGCGCGTGAACATCGAGCTGCTCTCGACGTACACCGACCGCACAGCGTAGGAGAAAAGCATCACGCCCAGGATGAACCAGGCAGCCGATTTCCCGACCGCCTGTTCGGCAATCCCGCCTGCATAGAACGCTGACGATCCAAGATCGTTCAGAACCACGGCCGCTGCACGCCAGAACGAGATGAACGTGAGCATGACCGAGGAAGCCACGACCAGCTTCACACGATCCGAATGCGGCGCGTACCGGGTGGTTCCTGATGCCATGAAAGGGTTGGAAAAGGGCTTGCCCCGGCGGAGTTGCGTCCATCGGCGCGCCCAGCGCTGAGTGTATGTCGCCTGCGCAGCGCAGTCAATGGACCTGGCCCAAGCCGCTCTCCTGCCGCGGTTTGGCATCCATCTCAGCAGAGCAGGTACTCACTTCAGTGCTCGTTTACAGAAACCCGGACTGTTACACTCATGCCCAGAATCAGGACCATGGCCGAAGCATCTGTCACCCGACCCCTGACCGCGATCCTGGGCACACCGGTGACCAGCGCGCGGGGCCGTCTCCGCGGCCGCCTCAAGGACGTCGCCGTGGGCACCGGCGCCGAAGCCGGCCGGGTCGCCGGACTGGTTCTGAAAACCCGCAAAGGCCTGGAACTCGTCTCCGCCAAAGACGTTCGCTGGACCCCCAGCGGCGCGCTTGAACTCCGCCCGGACGCCACCCTCAGCGACGTTCACGCGGAAGACAATTACATCCTGCTGCGTCAGGACCTGCTCGATCGCCAGATCATCGATGTCCACGGCCGCAAAGTCGTTCGCGTCAACGACGTCAACCTTCGCTGGATGCCCGAAAACGGCTCCGGCGAGCAACTCTGCGTCTCCGAAGTCGAAGTCGGCCTCCGCGGCGCTCTCCGACGCCTCTTCACCGGCACCATGCCGAAGCGCGCGCTCGAATCGCTCGTCACCAAACTGCCGGCCCGCGTCATCCCGTGGAACTTCGTCGACATGATCGAGGTGGACCCCGCTCGCCGCGTCAAGCTCAAGATCGAGCACGAGCGCCTGGCGCAGCTCCACCCCTCCGACATCGCCGATATCCTCGAAGACCTTGCGCCGGCTGAGCGCGAAGCCGTGCTCCGCACCCTCGATGAGGAAGTCGCCGCGGATACCCTCGAAGAAGTCGAACCCCGGCTACAGAAATCGCTCGTCCAGGCTCTCGACTCGGAAACCGCCGCCGGCATCGTCGAAGAAATGGATCCCTCCGCCGCCGCCGACCTCCTCGCCGAACTGCCGGAAGAGCGCTCCGAAGCCATCCTCGAGGAGATGGACCCCGAGGAGCGCGAAGAGGTCAAGGAACTCCTCGAGTTCCGCGAAGACTCCGCCGCCGGCCGCATGACCACCGAATACGTGGCCGTTCCCCACACCGGCACCGTGGCCGACGCGATCCGCGCACTGCGCGGCTTTGAAGGCGACCCGGAGACGATCACCGAGATTTACCTCATCGACGAATCAGAAGTTCTGCGCGGGGTTGTGCCGCTGGCGCGTCTCGTCCTGGGCCGCCCCGAAACCCGCCTCGAAGTCCTCGCCGAC
>DATEPN010000355.1:0-3469 GCA_035273225.1 Acidobacteriaceae bacterium
TGTGGGTCATGACGACGGCGGCATCCGCCTGCGCCGCTGCGCCCAGCGCGGTGTCGAGGCCGATCACGCCCGCCGCCTGCGGGAAGCGGTCAGGGCGGATCATCTGCGCGCGGCCGTCGGCGACGGTCACGTGCCAGTCCAGCTCCGCCATGAACTCCACCAGCGGCTTCGCATCGTCGCCCGCTCCAAAGACGAAGACCGACGGCGGCGGCGGGAGGTATTCGATGAAGAAATTGCCAATCGTGCCTGAGGTTCGTGCGTTCAGCGCGTCGGCGGCAATCTCCGGCGCCTTGCCCAGCGACGCGCGGTGCCAGGCAATTTCACCGGCGTCGTTCAGGAGCAGCACAGTTCCCGGAGTCTCCGCGCTGGTGTCGGTGACGACCACCCAGGGACGGCGCTCTTCGACCGTGCTGCGCAGTGCATGCAACGTGCGGACCGCAGGCTCGCCGCGCTCGAGCAGCACGATGACGGTCCCGCCGCAACCGAGGCCGTAGGGCATATCGCCGTCGTCGTCGAAGAAGCTGCTGTAGCGCTGGATGGCCGCACCGTTCTCGGTCAGCCACCAGGCTTTGCGCACGATTTCGCCTTCGAGGCAGCCGCCGCTCACCGTGCCGGCGCGCTCGCCGCTGCGGGTCAGGATCATGCGCGCTCCGGGCCTGCGGTAAGCGGAGCCCTCGATGCCGACGACGGTCGCGACGCACACCTCGTCCTGCGCTGCGATGGCGCGCTTCGCCAGGTCAAGGATTCTCCGCAGTTCCGGCACGTTTTTATGCTACTCCGGCGTGTCCGCTGGCGCCCGTCGGTTCGCCGATCAACTGCTCGATCCGGATCGGCAGCCTGCGCACCCGCACGCCGGTGGCGTGATAGACGGCGTTCGCAATCGCCGGCGCCACGCCGGCCAAGCCAATCTCGCCGATACCGCGCGCTCCGTACTCGTTGACGTGCAGATCGGGATACTCGACGAAGATGCAGTCGAGATCAGGGGAGTCAGCGTTCGTCGCAACCAGGTAATCGGCGTAGTTGTTGTTCAGCGGCTTGCCGTTGCGGCGGTCGTAATAGGTCTCCTCGAAGAGGCCCATGCCGATGCCCATCACCACTGCGCCGATAATCTGGTTCTTGCCTGACTTGGGGTTGATGATTTTGCCCGCGTCGATCACCGTCAGGCCTTTGGTGACGCGCAGGCGGGCTATGCCCGGATCCCATGCAATTTCAATGAACTGCGCGCCGAAGGAGTGCGCGGACCGTTTCTGCGTCTCCGCCTGCTGCGGCGCCGTCTTCGCCTCCATCTCCAGGCCACCCAGACGTGCGCTCGCCAGAACCTGCTGGAACGGGATGCCACTCTCCGGCGACTGGTCGGCGACATGGATGCGGCCGTTGGTCATCGCGAGCTTCGGCGGCGGATCGTCCCCGGGGGTGGTGTTCTTTGCCTGGAATGGCGAATTGGGTATCTGCTGCGCAACTGCAATGACACGGTCCACGACGTCCTGGGTCGCCTGATCCACCGCCGGCAGGATGGTGGCCGTGGTGGTCGATCCGCCGGACGTCGGCCCGTCGGGCAGCGAGCTGTCGCCGAGCACGACCTCGATCTTGTCGATCGGGATGCCGGTCTTCTGCGACACGATCTGCGCAAAAATCGTGTAGGTGCCGGTGCCGATGTCCTGCGTGGCGCAGCTGGCGCGAGCGGTGCCGTCGGCGTTCAGCCGGACGCGCACCGTGGCCGATCCACGACCTGCGTGCCAGGTGGCCGTGGCCATACCCCAGCCGATGATTTCGTCGCCGCGCCGCATGGAGCCGACCTGTGGCGTGCGCTTCGACCAGCCCCATTTCTCTGCACCGGTTTGATAGCACTCGCGCAGATGCTTGCTGGTGAAAGGCCGGACCGCGCTGTAGCTGGTGTCCTGCTCGTTGTAGTTCTTCAGGCGCAGCTCAATGGGATCGATGTTGAGCTTGTACGACAGCTCGTCCAGTGCGGACTCCAGCGGAAACAGCCCGGAGACGATGCCCGGCCCGCGCATCGGCGTCGGCGTCCCCATGTTCGTCGGCAGAATCTGCTGATGCGTCTCCACGTTGTCGCAGGCGTACATCATGGCCGTGACGCCGACGCAGTTCTCGACGAATGTGTCCACCTGCGAGGTGGGCTGCTTCACGTCATGCTGGATGGAGACGAACTTGCCGTCCTGGCTGGCGCCGATGCGCATACGCTGGTTCGTCAGCGGACGGTGGCCCACGGTGGTGAACATCAGATCGCGCGGCACCTGGAGTTGCACCGGCCGCTTCACGTGCCGCGCCGCCAGCGGAGCCAGCAGCGAATGCGGCCACGGAAACAGCTTGCCGCCGAAGCCCGATCCGCAGAACGGCGAAATGACGGTGACGCGGTCGAGCGGGACATTCATCATCTCCGAGATGACGCGCTGATGATTCACCACGCCCTGCGTCGTCTCGTACAGGGTCAGGCGATCGCCGTCCCACTGCGCGATGGTGGCGTGCAGTTCCATCGGGTTGTGCGTCTCGACGGGAATCTCGTAGGTCTCGTCCACCTTGACGGGCGCGCTCTCGAAGCTTTGCGACGCCTGGCCGCGCTCATAGTGCATGGTGCGCGGCATCGGGGGAGCGGGCGCATCGGCCAGGTCGATGATGGGCTTCTGCGACTCGTAGGTGACCTTCACCTTGGAGGCAGCATCCTGCGCCTGCGCAAACGTATTGGCCACGACCACCGCGACATACTGGCCGTAGTAGTAGACCTTGTCATCCTCAAAGGGAGGACGAACCTCGCCGGCGCGGCTGTTGCGCTCGAAGCGCCCTGCCGGACGGTAGAGCGGCTCAACGTTGCCGTGGTGCAGGATCGCGAGGACGCCCGGCATTCGCTCGGCCGCTGAGGTGTCGATGTTCGCGATGCGTCCGCTGGCGACCGTGCTCCACACCGGGTAGCCGTAGGCCAGGTTCTCCACCGGATGATCGAGCGCGAAGGCCGCGCTGCCGGTGACCTTCCGGCGGCCGTCGACGCGGGTGATCGGCTGACCGATAATCGATGTGCTCATGCCGCTGCTCCCTTTCGTCTTGTGGCGGATTACGCCTGTTCCGTCGTGGTCTGGAGCGCCCGCACCAGCGCGCGCTTCGCCAGCTCAATTTTGAATCCGTTGTACTGGAGCGGCTTCGCATCGGCCATCGCCGCATCCGCCGCTTTTTTGAACACGTCTGCGCTCGCCGACTGGCCTTCGAGGGCCTGCTCGGCTTCCTTTGAGCGCCATGGCTTCGTGCCGACTCCGCCGAGCGCTACCCGGGCGCGCTGGATGCGGCCCCCGCTGGCGGTCACAACGATCGCGGCGGAGGCCAGCGCAAATTCGTACTGGGCGCGGTCGCGCAGCTTCAGATAATGCGAGCGCGTCCCGGCCGGCAGCGCGGGCAGCGTGACATGGGTGATGATCTCGCCCTCAGCCAGCACATTTTCGTGCTGCGGCGTCTCGCCGGG
>DATEPN010000356.1:0-9108 GCA_035273225.1 Acidobacteriaceae bacterium
CACGTCAGGACCTTTGTCGAGAACACGCGTCCATGTATCTCCACCGTCCGTGGACTTGTAGACGCCGCGCTCCGGATTGGGACCATAGGCGTGGCCGAGAGCGCCCACATACACCTTGCGTGCGTCGTTGGGATCGACGAGGATGCGGCTGATCTGCTGGGAATCCTCGAGGCCAACGTGCTTCCAGGTGGCGCCGCCGTCTTCGCTGCGATACACGCCGTTGCCGGACGCGAGATCGGAGCGGATGTCCGACTCACCGGTACCGACGTAGATGACTTTGGGGTCGGAAGGCGCAACGGCCAGCGCTCCGATCGAAGCGACCGGCTCATGGTCGAAGATGGGTTGCCACACCACGCCCGCATCCGTGGTCTTCCACACGCCGCCATCGACGCCGCCAAAGTAGAAGGTGCCGTCGCTGCCCGGGACGCCGCTGACGGCCACAACGCGTCCGGCGCGGAACGGGCCGACCAGACGCCAGCGTAGTCCGCTGAACAGCTGCGGGGACACCTGCTGCGCTGCGGCGCGCGGGGCATTGGCGGTCAGCAGGAGCAATGCGAGCAAAACATACGGAGAGCAGAGGGCAGGCACACGGAAGATCTTCATCGTCAATGGAATTGTGACGGGCAAAGCAGCGAATCGCAACCGCAGCGCTCCTCGGCGCTGGCGCACGACGCGAAAATCAGCAATGCTGAAGAGTGGCGCGCCGGGTTCAGTTTTGGGTGTCGATGCTGCTGGTGTGCGGTGGCGCTGCGCATGCACAGACGCCAGACACCGCAGCGATTCGCGGCACGGTGAGCGGCCCCAACGGGGCGCCGCTCGCCGGGGTGCACCTCTCCCTTCAGGATCAGCAGCACCACGTGTTGCGCACGCAGCTATCCAGTACGCGCGGTGCGTTTGATTTCGAGGGCCTGCCCATCGCGCAGCCGCTTGCCGTTATCGCGACTTCACCCGGATTAGCCGAGACATCCTCCCGTGTCCTCACGCTTTCTGCCGGACGGGCGGCGACCGTGCAACTCCGGATGGCGGTATCCAGCGTGAAGGCGGAGGTGATCGTCACCGGCACGTCGGAGGACGTCCGCACCGACGAGCCGCAACTGGGCGACCGGCTGAGCGGCGAGCAGGCCCGCGCCACCCCGCTCCTGAACCGCCGCCTGACCTGGCTGCCGCTGCTGAACTCCGCCAATCGCCCCGCGATCAATCAGGGCGACGTCTTCATGAACCAGGAGCTGTTCACCGCCAACGGAACCGGCCGCAGGCAGACCTGGTTCGAAGCGGACGGCGCGAACGCCGACGATCTCTGGGGACGCCAGACGATCTTCACCAACGTTCCCCTCGATGCCATCAGCGAGATGACGATCCTCGACAACGCCTTTGCCGCCGAGTACGGATTTGGCGAGGGTGCAGTGGTGAATATGGTCACGCGTCGGGGTGGCAGTCAGTTCCACGGCGATGTGCTCGGTCTGTGGCGGCCCTCGGCGCCGGAGGCTGCGCTGGCGGGTTTCTCTCCGGCGAACGCCACCAGCGGGAACGACATCACCCGCGACACGCTGAGTCAGGCGGCGGCGACGGTTGGTGGTCCTCTCAGCCATGATGCCGGCACTGTCTTTCTTGTGTCCGGCGAGTTCAGCGACCAGGACCGCGCCTCCCCGGTGACCTCACCCATTGCACCCGGCAGCTACATTGGCCACTACCGGGACCGGCTCGGCTTTTTGCGCCTCGATCACACGCTCAATCAGGACCAGCAGCTCTTTCTGCACCTCGGAGCGGACAGCTTTTTCGATACCAATCCCAACGGCATCGTCGGAGGCAACACCCTGCCCAGCGTCGCGCGCGTCTTCCACCGTCGCACGTACACGGCCGAGGTGGGCGACACGGCGGTTCTGAGCCCTGCCTCCTCGAATGAAGCGCGGGTGCAGTTCCAGCTGGCATCGCCGATCACACAGTTTTCCCCGGTCCGGTACGGAACTCAGTTCGTCGTGCCCATTTCCAGCGGAGGCACGTTCACCTCCGGCACGTCGCAGGCGGCACTGCTCATGAACCGGCAGTTTGAGCTGGTCGACACCCTGACCCGCATTCTGCCCCGCAGCGAGCTGCGCGCCGGCTTCGACCTGATTCATGCGCGCAATGGCGGCAACGGCAAGGAATTCGGCGGCTCGATCTACCAGGGCCAGCTCATCTACAAGCCGTGCACCAGCGCCGCAGCGACCTGCGAAAGCGCCGCGTACCTCAACGACATCGAGAACGTGGCGAGTTACACCCAGAGCTTCGGGAACGCAGAGTACACGGTCGACGACACGCTGGCGGCATTTTTCGCCCAGTATGATTTGCACGCAAGCAACGATCTGGTGCTGAACCTGGGACTCCGGTATGAACTGCAGACCTCGACCGATGCGCGCCGCGATTTTGCTCCGCGCGTCGGCTTCGCCTGGAACGTCGGCGGCCGCGGCACGACGACGCTTCGCGGTGGCTTTGGGATTTATGACGCGCAGGTACCCGACAATGCTGCGGCCAATTACGCGCTCAGCGGCCCCACCGGCGTCTTCAACTACACCGCCGCGCCGGGACAGCCAGGATTTCCTGCGAGCGTGTCCGAGGTGCCGCTAACGTCCTTTCCCGCCGGAGCCGATGTCCCACTGCGCAGCCTGTATCTGCGTCCCGGACGCGCTGCATACTACAACCAATTCCTCCCCACAAAAACGCTGCTCGGCTATCCCGATGCGCTGCTGAATCCCTACAACCAGCAGTGGACCTTTGGCATCGAGCGCCAGCTTAGGTCCGGATGGGTGCTGGCGACGGATTACGTCGGCTCGCACACGCTGCGCATTGTGCGCCCGCTCGATCTGGATCCGCCGGCAGCGTTCATTCGCACCGCACCCGGTCAGACGCGCACCGCCCAGGCGGCGAACTGCACGCGTCCATACTGGATCGCGTGGTACGCGCAGCATGGGAGCGCCTGCGATCCGGTGAAGAATGCCGGGCCCACGCCGCCCTACAGCGTCATCCAGACCGATGTGAACGGCGGCAGTGCGTGGTATGACGCGCTCAACGTGAACCTCAGCCATGATGCGCAGAACGGGTCGGCGCTGCTGGCCAGCTACACCTGGTCGCATACGCTCGACACCGTCGATCCCGATGTGCCCAGCCAGAATCCCAACGATCCGCGGCTCACCGGCCGCAGAGATGAGCTGGGGAACGCCATCTACGATCAGCGCAACCGGCTGGTGCTGAGCGGGGTTATCGCGGCGCGCTGGGGCATCCGGCTTGGCGGCATCGCGACTCTGGCCGGCGGTCTGCCGTACAACGTCGTGACCGGTGTAAACAACAGCGGCGATACCGGCGCGACCACGGATCGCCCGGTGATCGACGGCGTGGTCGTTCGCAGAAACACCGGGCGCGGCACGCCGATCTTCCAGATCGATCCCTTCGTTGCGAAGCGCATCCGCCTTCGCGGCGACCACGTTTGGGCCAATCTGCGTGCCGAGGCGTTCAATGCGCTCAACCACCGCAACGTGGTCGGCTTCAGCGGAACCTGGGGCAACGGTCCGGCGCCGGGCCGCGGATTCGGAGCGCCGCTGGCCGGAGTGACCAATCAACTGCCCGCGCGCGAACTGCAGTTCTCCGCGCAAATCGAGTTCTGACCCAACGCGCCGCGCAACGCCAGGACAGCGCACGCCATTACAATGGCGCGTATTGCACGGGCCTCTCCCGACGGGCCTGAAAGGACATTTCCCGGATCATGGCCAGCCGCTTTGGTTCCTCTTGTTGCCTCGCTGCCGCCGCCCTCACTCTCTCGCTGATGCCTGCCCCCCCTCTCAGCGCCCAAACGCAGAACATGCCGGAGATGCACTGGCGCATGATCGGTCCCTTCCGAGGCGGGCGCACGCGCGCAGCCTGCGGCGTCGCCGATCAGCCGAATGTGTTCTACATCGGGCAGGTCGACGGTGGCGTCTGGAAGTCGACCGACTACGGCCGTACCTGGTCTGCAATCTTCGATCATGAGGACACGCAGTCGATCGGCGCGATTGCCGTTGCCCCGTCGAATGACAACATCATCTACGTCGCGAGCGGCGAAGGCTTGCACCGGCCCGATCTTTCGGTCGGCGACGGTATCTACCGCAGCGACGATGCCGGCAAGACGTGGACGCATCTTGGCCTGCGCGAGGGCCAGCAGATTCCCGCGCTGGCCGTCGATCCCAGCAATCCAAATCGCCTTTTCGCAGCCGTGCTCGGCCATCCCTACGGACCCAATCCGGAGCGGGGCATCTTCCGCAGCGATGACGGAGGCAAGACCTGGAAGAAGGTCCTGTACAAAGACGACCGCACCGGCGGCTCCGATGTGGTGATCGACCCGAAGAATCCGCGCATCGTCTACGCGGCGCTGTGGGAAGACACGCTCGGACCCTGGGAAGACGGCAACCAGTACTCGGGCACGAACGGCGGCCTCTTCAAGTCCACCGACGGCGGCAACACCTGGAAACAGCTGAAGAACGGCCTGCCCAACGATCTGGTGCAGATCAACGTCACCGTCTCTCCGGCCCGCACGAGTCGCCTGTATGCCGTGCTTTCCACGAAGACCGAGGGCGGCTACGCTTCAGGCAAGGGCCTCGGCGTCTATCGCTCCGACGACGCAGGGGCCACCTGGCAGAAGATCACCGACGATCCGCGTCCGGCGATGAAGATTGGCGGCGGCGACCTCTCCGTGCCCGTCGCCGACCCGCAGGATGCCGACACCGTGTACGTCACCAGCATCGTCACGGTGCGCTCAACAGACGGCGGCAAGACGTGGATTAGCCTGCGCGGCGCCCCCGGCGGCGATGATTACCAGAACCTCTGGATCAACCCGCGCGATCCGAAGATCCTGCTGCTGGTCAGCGACCAGGGCGCGGTCATCAGCGTCAATCGCGGCGAAAGCTGGAGTTCCTGGTACAACCAGCCTACCGCGCAGATCTACCACGTCGCCGCGACGAACACCTTCCCGTATCAGGTCTGCGGCGGCCAGCAGGAGAGCGGCTCCGTCTGCATCTCCACACGCGGCAACGACGGCGAGATCACCTTCCGCGACTGGCACCCCGCCGGCATCATCGAGTACGGCTACGCCGCGCCCGATCCGCTGCATCCGAACATCGTCTATGGCGCCGGCCGCACAGAGGTGTCGCGCTACGACAGCGTCACCGGCGAAGTGCAGAACGTCACGCCGCTCCCCATGCGCAAACCGGGATTCCGTGCCGACCGCACCGAGCCGATCCTCTTCTCGCCCGTCGATCAGCGCACGCTGTATTACGCCTCGAACCATCTGTTCAAAACCACGGACTACGGCCATACCTGGGAGAGCATCAGTCCCGACCTGAGCCAGGAGCACAGCGGTCAGCCGGCCTCGCTCGCTGCACTCACTCCCCAGCAGCAGGCGCAGCGGCGCGGCGTGATCTACGCGGTGGCCGCCTCGTACAAGACACTGCAAACCATCTGGGCCGGCACCGACGATGGCCTGGTCTGGATCACGCGCGATGGCGGCGCGAACTGGACGAAGATCACGCCTCCGGGCCTCTCGCCGTGGAGCAAGATCGCGCAGATCGACGCTTCCCGCTTCGACGACGACACCGCCTACGTTGCGGTGAACCGAATGCGCATTGACGACCTGCGTCCCTACGCCTTCCGCACGCACGACGGCGGCAAGACGTGGCAGTCGATCAGCGCTGGATTGCCGGACGATGCCCCGGTGAATGCTGTCCGCGCCGATCCGGTACAGAAGGGGCTGCTCTACGCCGCCACCGAGCACAGTATCTTCGTCTCATTCGATGACGGGAACCACTGGACACCGCTCCAGTACAACTTGCCGCATACGTCGATGCGCGACCTGCTGGTACACGACGATGATCTGGTCGTCGCAACGCATGGGCGCTCGTTCTGGGTACTGGATGACGTGCAGCCGCTGCGCGAGCTGGCTGCGGGCCATGGCGAGGCGCCGGCGCTCTTCAAGCCCGCCGCTGCATGGCGCGTCCGCCGCGACAACTACACGGACACGCCGATGCCGCCCGATGAGCCGATGGGCGAGAATCCGCCCGATGGCGCCATCATTGACTACGGTCTGGAGCAGGCGGCGCAGGGCCCCGTGAAGCTCGAAATCCTCGATGGAAAGGGCACTGTCCTGCGCACCTGGGCCAGCACCGATCCGGTGGCGCCCACACCGGACCAGCTGCGGACCAATCTGATCCCTCCGTACTGGCCGAAGAGGCTGGGCCCGCTGCCAACCTCCGCCGGCGTCCATCGTTGGGTTTGGGATCTGCGCATGTCGCGGCCCACATCGCCGCATTACGAGTACCCCATCTCCGCTGTGCCTGGACGCACGCCGCTCGTGCCCCAGGGACCGCTCGTGCTGCCCGGCACGTACACGGTCCGGCTCACGGTCGATGGCCGAACCGCATCGCAGCCGCTGACGGTGAAGCTGGATCCGCGGATACGAACCTCACCCGCCGATCTTGAGACACTCCACGCAGCCGCAGTCGCCCTGTACGACTCGCTGAATCAGGTAGCCGGCGCTGATCTCGCCGCCCACTCCGTCGAGGAGCAGATCGAGGCCAAAGAGAATGCCTCCATCGCTTCGCAGCTTCAGCCGTACGACGCGGAGATCAGGACGCTGCTCCAGGGCAGCGGGCGCGGCGGCGCCGGTCAGGCCGCTCCGGAGGAGACCGCGGCGCAGCCCGAGCCGGCTTTGGACGACGTCACCGCGGAAGCCGGCCAGCTCTACAGCGAGCTGGATCAGTCGGACGAGCCCGCCACGCAAACGCTGCTGTCGAACGCCTCGCATGTCGATGAGGAGGCCAAAAGCGTCGTTCCGCAATGGGAGGCCTTCCGCACGAATCAGCTGCCGAAGATCAATGCCGTGCTGCGTCAGGCCGGCCGTCCCGCCATCGATCTGCAGAAGCCGGCCGAGAATGTTCCCGGCGGAGGCGACGAAGAATAACAGCCCTGGTGTGTGGGACGGACGCGCAATCGTGTGTCGCGCGCCAGCTTCTCGTCTGGGGCCGCAAAGGTTCGCGTTCCGAACTATTAGCCTGATTTGGCATAGTATGTCTTTTTGCAGGAAATCTTGTCCCCAGCATGGCGGCGGAACAGTCAACGAATCGATTTGATCTCAGTGGGCGCACCGCGCTCGTCATTGGCGGAAGCTCAGGAATTGGCCGAGCCATCGCGCTCGGCCTGGCCGAGGCAGGAGCCGACGTCGTCGCCAGCTCACGGCGCCCGTCAGAAGTCGCCTCCGTAGCCGCCGAGATTCGCCGCCACGGCCGACGCACCATCGAGGCTGTCTCCGACGTGCTCGACCGCCCCTCGCTCGAAAAGCTGCACGCGGACACCGTCGCAGCCTTCGGCAGAGTCGATATCCTGGTCAACGCAGCCGGCACCACCAAACGCGTTCCGACCCTCGAATGCTCGGAAAAGGACTGGCACCGCATTCTCGAGACGAACCTTACCGGCACCTTCCGCGCCTGCCAGATCGTCGCGCCCGGCATGGTGCGTAATGGCTGGGGACGCATCATCAACATCGCCTCTCTGGCCACCTTTCTTGCCTTCTATGAAGTGGCCGCCTACGGCGCCAGCAAGGCAGGCATGGGCGCCCTCACCAGGTCCCTGGCCGTCGAACTCTCCCGCCACGGCGTGTGCGTCAACGCCATCGCACCCGGCTTTTTCCCTACCGCGCTCAACCAGGAACTGCTGACGAAAACGCCCCGCGGACGCGAAGTGCTGATGCGCACACCGATGCAGCGCTACGGCAAACTCGAAGAGCTGGTCGGGACCGCCGTCTTCCTCGCTTCGGAGAGCGCTTCGTTTGTCACCGGCCAGATCCTCGCCGTCGACGGCGGCTACCTTGCCAGCGGAGTCAATCAGTAGTTCCGGAGCCCGCCCATATATAGTTATCCTGACCGTTGCAGATCCTGCTGCGTTTGCAACGAGGAGGAAAGACGGCTTGGTGCGCAGGACTCAGGCCCCATCGGGTCCCGGGAAAGGCTCCGCTGCTTCGCGCAGTGCGCGCGGCATGCGCCACGTCGACCTGAGCGATGTTCAGCTTGCCTCCAGTGAAACCGCACGCCATATTAATCGCGACATCGTCCTCGAGCTGATCCGCACCAGCCACCCCATCTCGCGAGCCGATCTGGCGCGGCGCTCCGGCCTGCAGCGCAGCACGGTGTCGCAGATCGTCGAGCAGCTGATCCGGGAGAACTGGGTTCGCGAAGGCTCCGTCGCGACTGCGCCCCGCGGACGCCGGCCTACGCTCCTCGGCCTGAATGAGGATCTGGTCGCCGTCGCCGTTGACATCCACCCTGGCCGCGCCACCGTCGCCGTCGTCGACCTCAACGGACGCCTGCTTTCGCGCTCGCAGGTTCCTCTCACCGATGACCCGGCTGCTTCCACCAGGCTGCTCATCGATTCCATGCAGCAGATGCAGGCAAGCCACACCCGCAATTCCATTGAGGGGATCGGGATCAGCCTGCCGGGCCGGGTCGATCCCGCAACGCAGCGCATGGTTTTCGCGCCGAACCTGCACTGGCCCGAGTACGACCTGAAGAGCGCCATCGAGAGCAAAATGGCCCTCACCGTGAAGATGGAGAATGCAGCCACGGCCTGCCTACTGGCCGAGTTGACCTTCGCGCGCATGGACGGCGTGCGGGATGCAGTGCTGGTCACCGTCTCGGAAGGCATCGGCACGGGCGTCTTCGCGAACGGCCAGCTCATCGCCGGCCACCAGGGAATGGCGGGTGAGTTTGGCCACGTATCAGTCGATCCCAACGGCCCGAAGTGCGGATGTGGACAAAAGGGCTGCTGGGAAGTGTTCGGCTCCTGCCGCGCGGCTCTGCGTTACTACCGCGAGCTGCAGCCGCGCAGCAGGACATTCAGCTTTCATGGGCTGCTCAGCCTCGCGGAGTCCGGTGATGCCGCAGCCGCCCAGGCGCTGACGCGCCAGGCGGAGCACATCGGCCGCGGGCTCCGCATGATTATCGCCGGCCTCGCGCCCAGCGCCATTCTCATCGCCGGCGACATCACCACGGCGTGGCATCGGTTTGGTCCGGTCATCGAGAAAGAAGTAGCCAGCCGCGTACTCGCCGGCAGCCC
>DATEPN010000357.1:0-3333 GCA_035273225.1 Acidobacteriaceae bacterium
GGCTACGGTCTGGATCTCGGCGTACTTCGCTTTCGGCGGGACCAGCGCGTGGCGTGTGGTGATGCGGCGCAGATACTCATCGACCACCATGGCAGGGGCGTTCAGCGCGTAGAGCAGGATGGCGTCGGCGGTTTCGGGGCCCACGCCGAGCAGTGCGAGCAATTGCGTGCGAACCACGTGCGGATCGCGAAGGGCGGCTGCGCGGAGCGCGTCCATTCTGCCCTTGTGGTGCGTGTCGAGGAAATTCACAAAGGACTTGAGCGCGGCGGCTTTGCGCAGCATGAAGCCGGAGGGGCGGATGAGCTGGCGGAGTTCGTCTTCGGGAATCGCGCGGAGTCCTTCGTTTGAGAGCGCGCCGCGTTCCTTCAGGTTGGCGATGGAGCGCTCGACGGATTTCCATGCCGTGTTCTGCGTGAGATACGCGCCGATGACGACTTCGAAAGCGGAGTGCGCCGGCCACCACTGCTGCGGTCCCCAGAGCGCGACGAGGCGGTCGTACATGGCGCGGAGGCGGCTTGCTTCACGGGATGTCTGCGCCAGATTGCGCCGCGTCGGTGTCGGGGCCACGCTTTGATCATAAAAGCGCGGGAGGCGCGAATCGTTCCGCGGGTCTGCATGCTCCTATACGGAGCGGCATAATTCTTCGAAGGGAGAAGCAATGGACTACGTGAATCTTGGCAGGACGGGCCTGAAGGTTTCGCGCATTTGTCTTGGCTGCATGACCTATGGCGCTCCGGCCAGCGGCGAGCCGAAGCCGGGACGGCAGGCGTGGGCGCTGAATGAAGAGCAGAGCCAGCCGTTCTTCCGGCAGGCGCTGGATTGCGGCATCAACTTCTTCGATACGGCGAACGTGTACTCGAGCGGCGCCAGCGAGGAAGTGCTCGGGCGCTTTCTGAAGCGGAATGTCCGGCGCGAGGCCGTCGTGGTCGCGACCAAGGTGTACGGCGTGATGCGTGAGGAGCCGAACGGCGGCGGCCTTTCGCGCAAAGCCATTTTTCACGAGATCGACGAGAGCCTGCGCCGGCTGCAGATGGATTACGTGGACCTGTACCAGATCCATCGCTGGGATTACGAAACGCCGATTGAGGAGACCCTGGAGGCGCTGCACGACGTGGTGAAAGCGGGCAAGGTGCGCTACATCGGGGCGTCGTCGATGTACTCCTGGCAATTTACGAAGGCGCTGTACCTGGCCGATCTGCACGGCTGGACGCGCTTCGTCTCGATGCAGAACCACTACAACCTGCTCTATCGCGAAGAGGAGCGGGAGATGAATCCGCTGTGCCGGGCGGAGGGCATCGGCGTTATTCCGTGGAGTCCGCTGGCGCGCGGCCGCCTGGCGCGGCCGTGGCAGAGCGAGACGACGAAACGGTCGGAGACGGATCGCTTTGGCAACACGATGTATGCGCGAACGGAGGACGCGGACCGCGCCGTGGTGGATCGGCTGACGCGGATCGCGGAACGGCGCGGCATTCCCCAGGCGCAGGTCGCGCTGGCGTGGATGCTGACGAAGCCGGAGATTACCGCGCCGATTGTGGGCGCGAGCAAGGCGCATCATCTGGAGGATGCGGTGGCGGCGGTCTCGCTGCGGCTGGATCCGGAGGAGATTCTGGATCTGGAGCAGCCGTATGTGCCGCACCCGGTGCTGGGATTCAGCTGATGCACGCCCCACATCTCCAAAAGCAGGAGATGTGGGGGGACTGGCCGTCCAGGCACTCGCGCTTCGCGCTCCCACATCTCTTAACAGCGCGGGAGATGTGGGGCACCCAGCTTCAGCGCCCGGGATCAGCCGGTGACGGCGAGTTCTTCTTCGAGGAGCTGTTTCTGGAAGAGGCTGGCGTAGTAGCCGCCGAGGGCGAGGAGTTCTTCGTGAGTGCCGAGTTCGGCGATGCGGCCGCGCACCAGCACGGCGATGCGATCGGCGTGGCGCACGGTTGAGATGCGGTGGGAGATGAGGATCGTCGTGCGGCCTTCCATGACCGCGCGCAGCTCCTGGAGAATGCGCTCTTCGGTGTAGGTGTCGACGCTGGCGAGCGCGTCGTCGAGGATGAGGATGCGCGGGTTGCGCAGGATGGCGCGCGCGAGGGCGGTGCGCTGCTTCTGTCCGCCGGAGAGCGTGAGGCCGCGCTCGCCGACCATGGTCTGGAAGGCGTGCGGGAACAGCTCGAATTCGTCGCGGATATGCGCGGCCTGTGCGGCGCGCTCGACGCTGGCGGGATCGGCGCCTTCGACGCCGAAGGCGATGTTGTCGTGAATGCTGGTGGAGAAGAGGAAGGTCTCCTGGGGAACAACGCCGATGGCGGCATGCAGCGCGTCGAGCGGGTAGTCGCGAATGGGGCGGCCGTCGATCAGAACGGATCCGGGCGGCGCGTCGTAGAGACGCGGGATCAGATTGACCAGCGATGACTTGCCGGATCCCGTGGGGCCGACGAGGGCCAGGCTCGATCCGGCAGGGATGCGCAGGGAAACGCCGTGGAGGACTTCGACGGGCTTCTCCGCCGGGTAGGCGAAGTGGAGGTCGCGGAATTCGATTTCCCCCTGGATGTTTACCTGTTCGGGCGCGAGGACAGCGGCGCTGTCGTCGATGGCGGGCTCGGCGATGAGCAGTTCGTGGATGCGGCCCACGGAGGCGGTGCCGCGCTCGAAGAGATTGACGACGTAGCCGAGCGCGATGATGGGCCACATCAGCATCTGGAGGAACATGGTGAAGGTGACGAAGCCCTTGATGCCGATGCGGTGGGTGAGGACCTCGTGTCCGCCGACGAGGAGGGCGATGACCATGCCGACGCCGAGCATGAATTCGAGCGTCGGCCAGAGCATGCCCATGAGGCGGACGAGGCGGAGGGCGCGCCGGATGTATTCACGGTTGGCGTGCTCGAAGGTGTGGATCTGGGCTTCTTCCTGGGCGAAGGCGCGGATGAGACGCGCGCCGGAGAAGTTCTCCTGCGCGAGCGCCGAGATGTCGGAGAACATCGCCTGGATACGCTCGAAGCGATCATGAATCTTGCGGCCCATGAACTGGATGAGGATGCTGGCGAGCGGCATGGGCGCGAGCGCGGTGAGCGTGAGGAATGGGCTGATGCGCAGCAGATAGTAGAGCGACAGCGCCGAGAAGAGCACCGTATTGACGGTGTACATGATGGCCGGGCCGAGGAGCATGCGGACGGCGGCGAGGTCGTTGGTCATGCGCGCCATGATGTCGCCGGTGCGGTGCTCGTGGTAGTACGAGGCGGGCTGCTTTTCGAGCTGGCGGAAGAGGTCGTTGCGGAGATCGAACTCGATGTCGCGGGAGATGCCGATGAGGATCCAGCGCATCCAGAAGAGCATGATGCCGTG
>DATEPN010000358.1:0-2022 GCA_035273225.1 Acidobacteriaceae bacterium
CGCGCCGGGCACGACATCGACTTTGCCCTCTATGAATCGGCCGACCAGCTCGGCGGCGTCATTCAGTCGGATACCATCGCGGACTGCGTTCTGGAAGGCGGCCCCGACTCCTTCCTGACTGAAAAGCCGGCGGCTGCGGCCCTTTGTCGCGAACTTGGACTCGGCGACCAGCTGTTGCCCTCGAATGACGCGGAGCGCCGCACCTACATCGTTGTCAGGAATCGGCTCGTTCCGTTACCGGACGGCCTGATGTTCATGGTACCGACGAAGCTCGTGCCCACCGCGATGACGCGGCTCTTCTCGTGGGGCACGAAGGTGCGCATGGGGCTCGAATATTTGTTCCCGCCTGCACCGGCCACGCAGGATGAGTCTGTCGCGGAGATGACGCGCCGGCACTATGGGCAGGAGACGGTGGATCGGCTTGTGTCTCCCCTGCTCTCCGGTGTTTACGGCGGCGACGCGTCGCAGCTCAGCGTGCGCGCTGTGCTTCCGCGCATGGTGCAGATGGAGCAGAACCATCGCAGCCTGACGCGCGCCATGCTTGCGATGCGGAAGAAAATGGCGGCGGGTGGGCAACAGAAAACAGCGCCGCCGCTCTTTACGACTTTGCGCGGCGGCATGCGGCAGATGATCGACGCACTCGCCGCGCACCTTCCCGAAGGCAGCGTCCACCTCGGCACCCGCGTGCACGCGCTGTCTCGCGTTGACGCCGATCCGCGCACCGGGCAGGAGGCGGGCTGGGTGGTCGAATCGTCCTTTGGCGCCGATCCGTTCGACGCCGTGATTCTGGCGCTGCCCGCATGGGCCTCGGCCAGCCTGCTGCGGCTCATCGATCGGCCGCTCGCCGACGCACTCTCCGGCGTGCCGTACAGTTCTTCGATCACCGTGACCCTCGGCTACAACATCGACCAGCTTGCGGGATTGCCACCGGGCTTCGGCTACCTCGTGCCCACCACCGAAGGCCGCCGCATGCTCGCCTGCACCTTCGTGCACACGAAATTTGCCGGACGCCTCCCCGCCGGCAAGGGTCTGCTGCGCTGTTTCCTGGGCGGTGCCGGCCAGGACGCCCTGCTCGACGCCAGCGACCCCAGCCTGACCGCGACCGTGCTCAAGGAACTGGACGAGGTGCTGGGCCTCAAGGCGCTGCCGAATTTCGTGCGCATCTACCGCTGGCGCCAGGCGATGGCCCAGTACGGAGTGGGGCACCTGGAGCGCATGCAGCTGGTCAAAGACCGCATGGCGGCGTTGCCCGGCCTGGCGCTCTGCGGCAATGCCTACTCCGGCATCGGCGTGCCGGACTGTATCCGCACCGGTCAGGAAGCAGCCGCATCGGTGCTGCGCGCGCTGCAGTTAGACGCTGCTCCGGAGCAGGCGCGCTCGGCAGCCAGTTAATCGCAACCGCGCGATCCGTTACCTGCTCTTCAGCACGCCTGCGACTTGATCAGCTCGGCAACCCGGCGGAAGGTCTCCACCTGATCGTCCGGAATGCGGCCAGTCTTGTCCGGCGCCATGTTCAGCAGCAGGTTTGAATTGGCCTGCATGACCAGCCGGTAGGCCTGGGCAATCACTTCCGCCGGCTGTGGCTTGTAATAGGGATGCCAAACCCAGGAATGCATCCAGGGCATCGACGGGAGCTGCGGTCCGGTAGGAAGCCAGGTTTCAAAAGGCATATACCAGGTTTTCTTTTCATACACGACCCGAGGATCATGCCCTTCCAGCGGAGGCAGCGTATCCTCGCCATTGATCACGTCCGTCCCCCAGCTTCCCGGCTCGCAGAAGCGCCCCTGGTTCACGCGACTCTGCTTGAATCCCTGGTTATTCACGATAATGCAGTTCGGACTATAGGACTTGACGAGCCGGTACAGGTCCCACCGTTGCTCGAGGCTGGCTTTCCAGGGAATGTCGAATAACTGGTAGAAGGTGTTCGGATACGTCGAATGTAACTCCCTGATGTGCTGCCGGATCAGCTGGTAATACGAGTCGCTGATCGGCGCATCCCAGTCAAACTTCCCTTCATTGCGT
>DATEPN010000359.1:0-2197 GCA_035273225.1 Acidobacteriaceae bacterium
GCCCGGTTCTGTGCGCATCCTGCGCGGCAACGACGTGCTGTGGCAGAAGCAAATCGCCACCGGCGAGCACAACATGTGTCACAGCCTCGCGAATCTCGAGCATCATCACTTTAAGTTTGCCCTTCACCGCCAGCCCGGCACCCTGCACATCCACTTCATGGGCGCGGACTGCCTCTCCTATGGAGAAGGCATTCGTCTCCAGGCCGGCGACATAACGGAAGTCCAGTTTCAAAACTTCGGCCGCGCGCTGCGCAACGTGATCACGAGGGAAGAGCCCGTGACGACTCCCGTGCGCGTGCAGCCAATGCAATGAGCAGGTGAGGCATGGAAACGAAACCGAAGATCGCTCTGCTGGGCACCGGCACCATGGGCCACGGGATGGCCGTCAATCTGCTGAAGGCAGGCTTCCCCCTAGCCGTTTTCAACCGCACGCGCGCCCGAGCGGAGGACCTCGCGGCGCAGGGCGCATCGGTGGCCGGCTCTCCCGCTGCTGCGGCGAGCGGCGCCGCGGTCGTCATCGCCATGCTGGCCGATGACGACGCTTCGCGCACCGCATGGCTTGGACCGGGGGGCGCTCTCGCGGCCATGCAGCCGGGCAGCATTCTCGTGGAGTGCAGCACGCTGAGTCCTGGATGGATCGCGGAGCTGCATCGTGCGGCTCGCGATCGTGGCGTGCGCATGGTCGAGGCTCCCGTCACCGGCAGCCGTCCGCAGGCCGAAGCCGGACAGCTGACCTTCATCGTCGGTGCGGACGAAGCGGATCTCGCCGCCGTTCAGCCTGTCCTGCGCGTGATGAGCAAAGAGATTGTGCACCTTGGCCCGGTGGGCAGTGGAACGCAGCTGAAGCTCATCAACAATTTTCTCTGTGGCGTGCAGGTCACTTCTTTCGCCGAGGCTCTGGCGTGGATCGAGCGCAGCGGCCTGAAGCGCGAAGCAGCCTTCGACTTCCTGAAAAAGGGCGCTCCGGGCAGCGGCATTCTCACCACCATGGCCGACCGCATGACGCGCCGCACCTACGAGGTCAACTTCCTGCTCCGGCTCATGGCGAAAGATCTTCGTTATGCGCGCGAGGCCGCGGCTCGAGAAGGAGTCGTCCTGTCGACGTCGGCCCCCACGGAAGAGCTCTTCCGCCAGGCGCAACAGCAGGGCCTGGGAGAAAAAGATATGTCCGCCGTCGCCGAAGCGGTGCGCGCCAACGCGCATGATCCGGCGACGTAATTTATCTCTCAGGGTCCGTTGTCGAACTTCAGGTGAATCCGCAGCAATTTCGTCCCGCGCTCGCATTCCGAGTGCGGAAGTACAGTCGACTTTTGCCTCAGAAAGGGTAGGCGTAATGCGAACCTTTGGTGCAATCACTGTTTTCGCATTTCTCCTTGCGACGGCGCAGGGACAGAATGCATCTGCGGCGGATTTCAGAAACCCCGCGCTCCCCGTCGAACAGCGCATCGCGGACCTCATCCATCGGCTGACGCTCGAAGAAAAAGCACAGCAGCTGAATCACATGAACAAGGGCATTCCGCGCCTCGGCATACCGATGTGGGGCGGCTGGAATCAGACGCTGCACGGCGTCTGGTCGAAGCAGCCGACCACGCTCTTTCCCGCGCCCATCGCCATGGGCGCCACCTGGGATCCGGATCTGGTGCACAGTGTCGCCACAGCGATGAGCGATGAAGCCCGTGCCCTCTACAACGCGCACGCAGAAGGTCCCCGTGGTCCGATGGGGCTGGTGTATCGCTCCCCCGTCATCAACCTTGTACGCAATCCGCGCTGGGGACGTATTCAGGAGGTCTTCAGCGAAGATCCGTATCTCACCGGGCGCATGGCCGTTTCCTATGTCCGCGGTCTTCAGGGAGACGACCTCTCGCATTTGAAGCTCGCTGCCACCGTGAAGCATTTTGCAGTCTATAACGTCGAAACCGGCCGCCAGCATCTTTCCGCCGACGTTGACGAGCGCAACCTGATGGAGTACTGGCTCCCTCAGTGGCGCGCCGCCATCGAGGAAGGCCACGCGCAGTCGGTGATGTCCAGCTACAACGCCATCAACGGAACGCCGGATGCGGTGAATCATTATCTGCTCACCGATATTCTGCGCGGTCAGTGGGGCTTCGACGGCTTCGTCACCGACGACCTCGGCGCCGTGGCGCTTCTCACCGGCAGCTCCGAGAGGAATCCCTCCGAACCTGGGCAGCGGTTCACT
>DATEPN010000360.1:0-17885 GCA_035273225.1 Acidobacteriaceae bacterium
TGCCGGCACTGAACGTCATGTCACAGGCGATGGCCGACAAGCTGATGGCGTATGTCAGGAACGGCGGGCATCTGGTGCTTGGTCCGCGGACGGGCATGAAGGATGAGTACAACGCGCTGTACCCGGAGCGGCAGCCCGGGCCGCTGGTGGATTTTCTGGGCGGGCGCGTCGATCAGTTTTACGCGCTGGATTCGAATGTGCCGGTGAGCGGGGAGTGGGGATCGGGCACGGCGAATATCTGGGCGGAGCAGCTGAGCGTGAAGTCGCCGGAGACGAAGGTGCTGATGCGCTACGGCAAGAGTAACGGCTGGCTCGACGGGCAGGCTGCCGTCATCACGCGACAGGTGGGCAAGGGGAGCATCACCTACGTCGGTGCCTGGCTGGATCCGGGGCTGATGGATGCGATGACCAAACAGGAGCTGCAGCAGGCGGGCGTGCAGCCGATTCTGGCATCAGTGCCGGCTGGTGTGGAAGTCTGCCAAAGATCAAATGGGCAGAAGTCGATTCTGATCTTGATCAATCACAACACCGAGAATGAGCATGTGAATCTGCCGGGAAGCATGCGGGACCTGATCGGGAGTGGCGGATCGGTGAGCGCGGTGGATCTGCCGAAATACGGCGTCGCGGTGCTGGAGCAGCGGAAGTAAATCGGGTCAGAGAGTGGCTGCGTCCGGCGCTGCGTGCGTCGCGTGCGTCTTCTGCCATACGCGGGAGATGGCGCGGAGGGCGGTTTTCGGCGAGACCTGGCCATCAGCATCGGCGAAGATCACCTCCCCTACGCGCTTGACCTGCGGACGGTAGTACCAACGCGAGAAAAGGCAGAGGTGGTCGGCGAGCGGCCATGCAGGGGAGCGGCGTCCGCGGGCTGGCGCAGGCGCGAGTTCCGCGAGGGCGCGGTCGAGACGCTGCTCGAGTTCTTCGCGCGACACCGCCGTCACGGCCGGCGCATCGATCGGAACGGGTGCCATTGCGCCGACGGGCTGCGCGAACAGCGAGGTGGATCCCGCAGCTTCGTTGGCGTGCCGCATACCAACGACGGAGTAGAAGGTCGGACCGCGTAGTGTGCCCTGGGTGAGCGAGAACAGCGCGACAGAGTCGGGGTCGGCGGCGGGCTGGACGATCACCCCGTCCAGATGCGCCAGCGGACGCATGGCTTCGGGAGCTTCGGCAACGACCGCTTCGGCTTTGGTCAGGCGCGCGTGAAGTTCGGCGGCCTTTTCGAATTCGAGCAGTTCGGAAGCGGATTCGCGCTCGCGGCGGAGGGCCTCCGCGAGGCTGGATCCCCGGGTGCGAAGGAAGGCACTGACGGCGGCGGATTCTTCGGCGTAGCGTTCGTCGGTGCAGCCCTGAAAACAGGGGGCGAGGCACATCTTCATCTCGGAGTAGACGCAGCCGGGAAAGGCCGGATCGGGATGGAGGTCTTCGTAGCAGCGGCGAAGCTTGAACAGGTCGAGCATGTCTTCGAGGAAGCGCTCGGCGGCGGCGCGCGAGGGGAAGGGACCATAAAGGTCGTCCATTCCGGATTTCGTCACAGTGTTCGTTACGTAAACGCGCGGATAGGCATTCTCGATGCTCATGCGCAGCAAAAAGGGCGAGCGCAGGTGAAGGCGCTTGCGGACGCGGTCGCCGAAAGCGGCACGGTTGGCGTCGTAGAGGCGCAGAGCGGATTCGAATTCGGAGCCGGTGAGGGCGTATTCGATGCGGGCGACACGATGGGCGAGTTGCAGACGTTTTGACTGATCGGGGCGTGGATCGAGGAGGCGCCGGATGCGGCGGCGGAGGTTTGGGGTGCGGCTGATGTAAGGCTCCGCGTTGGGATCGGCGGCAAAGAGGGCGAAGACTCCTGCGGCAGCGGGAATCTGATCCCACGCGGGGTGGGCCGGGTCGAACGCTACCTGGCAGGGGAACATTACTCTCCTGCGATGGTCATGCCGTCGATGCGCAGCGTGGGCGCTGCGGTGGCGCTGCGGAAGATCAGGTCGGTGCCGATGGCGGTGATGTTGCGCAGCATGTCTTTGAGATTGCCGGCGATGGTGATTTCCTGGACGGGGAAGGCGAACTCACCGTTCTCGATCCACAAGCCGGCGGCTCCGCGTGAGTAATCTCCGGTGACAAGATTGACGCCCTGGCCGAGGAGACGTGTGACATAGAGGCCGCGGGGGACGCCGCGGAGAATTTCGCCGGGTGACTGGGTTCCCGGTTCGAGAAAGAGATTGCCGGACGTGATGTAGGGATTGCCGGCGAGGCCGCGTCCGGCATTACCGGTGCTCTTCATGCCGAGTTTGCGTCCGGCATAAGTGTTAAGGATGTAGTTGCGCAGGATGCCGTGCTCGACAATGACGGTGCGGCGGCTCGGGAGTCCTTCGGCGTCGAAGGGAGAGGTGCCGAATCCGCCGGGAATGGTGCCGTCGTCGATCACGGTAACGTTTTCTGCGGCGACTTGCTCGCCGAGTTTGCCGGTGAAGATGGAGGCCCCGCGATAGATCGCGTCTCCTGTGGCGGCATCGAAGACGGCACCAACGAGGCCGCGCGCAACCTCGGGAGCGAAGACGATGGGCGCCTGCTGCGTGCGGACGCGCCGCGCGTCGAGCATGCGCAGGGTACGACGGGCGGCTTCTTCTCCGACGGCTTCGGGCTGTTCGAGATTGCGGAAGGCACGCGCCTGCGACCACCAGTAGTCGCGCTGCATTTCTCCGTTCGTGCCCTGGGCAATGGGGCTGGCCGCGATGGAGCAATACGAGGAGCGAGACTCGCCGAGGAAGCCGCGGGAATTCGCAAAGATGCGGTGACCGGTGGCGGCATCGAAGCTGGCGCCATCGCTGTTCACGATGCGCGTGTCGGCGCCCATGGCGGCGGCTTCGGCGCGGCGCGCCCATTCGATGCGCTGTTCGGTGGGCAGAGAGTAAACGTCGTCGTAGCAGAGTCCGAGGTCGCCGGGGAGAGAGCCGAATTCGGATGTGTCAGCGAGTCCGGCGAAGGGGTCGATGGAGGTGACTTTGGCGAGTTGGATGGCTCCGTTGATGAGGTGCTCGATGCCTTCGGGGGTGAAGTCGCTGGAGGAGGTGCTGGCGACGCGATAGCCGTTGTCAGCAGCGACGAGCACGCGCAGGCCGACTCCGCGCGAGCCGGATTCCTTCAGCGTCTCGACTTCGCCGAGGCGAACGGAGGTAGAGAACTCGTCGCCTTCGCGGATGGTGACTTCGGCGTCGGAGGCTCCGGCGCGCAGCGCGCGCGTGACGATATCGGCAGCGAGTTGCCGCAGGTCGGTCGTGAGTGCGGTTGCAGCGCTCATCGCCCGGTTCCACCGACAGTCATGCGGTCCAGCTTGACCGTGGGCATGCCAACACCAACGGGGACACTCTGGCCGTCTTTGCCGCAGGTGCCGATGCCCTCATCGAGCGCAAGGTCGTGGCCGACCATCGACACGTGCTTCAGCGCTTCGGGTCCGTTGCCGATGAGGGTGGCGTCACGGACCGGCGCGGTGACTTTGCCATCTTCGATGAGATACGCCTCGGAGGCGGAGAAGACGAACTTGCCGCTGGTGATGTCGACCTGACCGCCGCCAAAGTTGACGGCATAGAGGCCGCGCTTCACGCTGCGGATGATGTCCTCCGGGTCGTCATCGCCGGCCAGCATGTACGTGTTGGTCATGCGGGGCATGGGGATCTGCTGGTAGCTTTCGCGGCGGCCGTTGCCGGTGGAGGGGATGTTCATCAGACGCGCGGAGAGCTTGTCGCTGAGATAGCCCTTCAGAATGCCGTTTTCGATGAGCACGGTTTCCTGAGTGGCCGCGCCTTCGTCGTCGACATTGAGGGAGCCGCGGCGCGAGGGCATGCGGCCATTGTCCACGACCGTGACTTTGGGGCTGGCGACGGCGCGGCCGACGAGGCCAGCGAAGGCGGACGTCTTTTTTCGGTTGAAATCGGCTTCGAGGCCGTGGCCGACAGCTTCGTGGAGAAGAACGCCGGGCCAGCCAGGACCCAGGACGACTTCCATTTCACCGGCGGGGGCAGCAACGGCGTTCAGCTGGAGGATAGCGGTGCGCGCAGCTTCTTCGGCGAAGTGTTCCGGGCTTTTTGCGCTGGTGAAGTAGCTGATTTCGACGCGGCCTCCGCCACCGGAGGTGCCGCGGGCCGTGCGGTCCGCCTCTTTGGCCAGGACGAAGACGCTCATGCGCGCCAGCGGCTGCGTGTCGCTGGCGAAGGTGCCGTCGGAGGCGGCAATGAGGATGCGGCGCAGCTCGTCGGCGTAGCCGGCGCGCACTTGCGTGATCCGCGAATCATAGCCACGGGCGGCGCGATCGGCGCGCAGGACCAGATCGAGCTTCGTAGCGAGGTCGGTATCGAGTTCGGCGGCGGGAGCGGGGTAGAGGCTGGGGGTGTCGGTCTCGGTGAATCCCTGGACGGGCTGTTTGGCCGGGCCGGTGGCGATGAGGGCAGCCGTGCGGGCCGCGCGGAGGAGGCGGTCGGGCGAGAGGTCGTCGGTGTAGGCGTAGCCGGTGCGCTCGCCGCTGACGACGCGCACACCACAGCCGGCGCTCACGCCCTGGCTGGCGGATTTGACGATGGATTCGTCGACGCCGATGGAGGTGGCGGCTACGGATTCGAAGTAGAGGTCGGCGTAATCGCCGCCGGCCGAGAGCGCCTCGCCGAGGCAGCGCTCGAGCAGCCGCTCCGTGATGCCGAACTTTTCAAAGAAATACCGCTTGTGATCCACGTTTACCCTCAGGGGCCTTGAAAATTGTCTGCTGCGGATCGCACATCGCAGCCGGCTGGCGGGACTGCCGAAAACGTCCTGTTACTAATTGGATGTTCCTGTCACGATTCTTACGCAGATTTCCTTATGGCGTCGACCCGGGCTATGCCAGGATCGAGCCATGAAGAAAGTCACCGTTGCCTTTCTATTGATGCTGGTGTCGGCGTCGGCCTTCGCTGCGCCCCGCCACCATCATCGTGTTCGCCACCATCATCACCACCACGCGGCCGCCCACCACGCGTCGTAATTTCAGGGGCGGATCGGCGGCGATTCGCTCCTTTTGCGTCTGGACTTTAGCCCAGGCGGCCTTGCCCAGTGTTCGCACCCGGTGTAATTTGCGGTGTATGAGCACGTCCTCCGTTCTGCCCACCGAAAAAGATCCACGCTATCCGATCGGAAAATATCGTCGCGACGAGGCGAATCTCGCGAATCACCAGGCCGCGATTGCCACGCTGGCAGCCCTGCCGGAGAACATGCGCTCCGCGGTGTATGGGTTGGTCTCTTCGCAGCTGAACACGCCCTATCGCGAGGGCGGGTGGACGGTGCGGCAGCTGGTGCACCATGTGGCGGACAGCCATCTCAACGCGTACAGCCGCATGCGGCTCGCGCTGACGGAGGACTGGCCGACTATCAAGCCGTACGACGAGAAGGGATGGGCCGAGCTGGCCGACGCGAAGACATCAGCCATTGATTTTTCCCTGGAGCTGCTGGACGCGCTGCACGCACGCTGGACGCTGCTGCTGAAGTCTTTGACCGAGGAGCAATGGCAGCGGGGATACGTTCACCCGGTCAATGGGCGGCAGACGCTCGCGGAAGCTTTAGCGCTGTACGACTGGCACAGCCGGCACCACGTGGCTCACATTGTCGAATTACGAAAGCGTATGAAGTGGTAGCTTTTTGCTTGCCGCAGACCGGGTGCGGCGCGGAACCTCGGAGCAGATGCCCGTTTCATCTGCCGGTTCCGATCCTGCTGCCGCGCCTGTTGCGTTTTCGCGGGCCATCGAAGAATTCCTGACGGAACATCCTGCGGCCGCGATCTTCGAGGATGGCCGGCTGCTGTTCGATCTGCGGCTCGCGCACTGCTCGGTCAGCGCCGAGCGGGGGCGTTGCCTGCTGCACCTTTGGTCGGACGAGCGGAACCTGGTGCGCACGGTGGTTGCGTTGCAGCCCCGGCGCAACATGCTCCGGCTGGAGACGCTGCGTTTCGGGCAATCCAAGCCGCAGATGCTGACGCTAGTTCCCGATCCTGATTTCCGGACACCGCAGGCGAAGGATACGGCGCGCAGGAGATATTTGCGCTGGCTGGAAGAGGCGCTCAAAGCGGAGTTCCCGGAGTGCCATACGGAGGGATTCCGTTCGGCGATGGACCTGGAGCACAGCTTCGGTCCGGCGTACGCGCGGGGTGTGCTGAGCCGGGGACAGAGCGCGTGGGCTGTACTCGGGATCGGGGCGGAAGAGCCGGCATCGGCGGTGGAAGGCGCGCTGACGCTGGGCATTTTGTGGCTGGCGTATTGCAGAGAACACGCCGGCGGCAAGCGAATCTTCCAGGGGCTGCGGCTGGTTCTTCCGGAAGGTGCCGCAGCCGCGACAGGCGCGCGCATGGCATGGCTCAATTCGGCGATCGCCCAGTGGGAGCTGTACGAACTGAGCACCGCGACCGGGAAGCTGATCCCGTGCTCGGTGGCGAAGGACGGAAACCTGGACGTGCAGTTGCTGCCGGCATTCAATCCGGAAGCCGTGCTGGAGCGGTCGGCAGCGGCGGTGCGAGAGCTACGGGCCATGTTGCCGCCGAAGCTGGATGCGCAGACGGAAATTCGGGCGAAGGGGCCGACGGAGATTGCATTTGCGCTGCATGGGCTCGAGTACGCTCGGATCCGGCATGGGCTGGCTCCGGGATCGTTCGCGCGACGGGATGAGATTGTTTTCGGAGCGGGTCCGAGCGAGACGGTGCTCGATGAGGTGACGGAGGATCTGTTTCGGGACCTGATGGACCGGCTGGTGGAGAGCCGGAGTCCAGAGGCTCCGGCGCGGGATGCCCTGTACCGGCTACAGCCGGAGCGGTGGCTGGAATCCGTATTACGGGGGGACTTGTCGGTCCTGGATCCTTTATTGGGAGATGGGCCGGTCTATTCGCAGGTGCCGGCGTTTACGCAGGGAAGTCGTGGGGTGCTCGATTTGCTGACGGTGAATCGGCGTGGACGGCTGGTTGTGCTGGAGATTAAGGCCGATGACGATCTCCACCTGCCGCTCCAGGCGCTCGACTACTGGGCTCGGGTGCGGATGCTGCATCGCGACGGCGCACTGAAGGCGCACGGGTATTTTCCCGGGGTAGAGCTTGCGGATGAGGCTCCGCTGCTGTGCCTCGTTGCGCCGGCGCTGCATGTGCATCCTGCGAACGAGACGGTGCTGCGGCACCTGGCACCGGAGGTGCCGTGGGAGCTGATCGCAGTCGACGAGCACTGGCGGGAGCAGTGCCGGGTCGTGTTGCGGAAGCGCGCTGCCGGTTCATGAACCAGAGCCGGTCGATGGCCTACAATCCTGCGCATGGCAAAGATCAACGGACAACCTGCCGGCAATTTCGTGTGGCTGGAACTGGCGACCACCGAGCAGCAAGCTGCGAAGCGGTTCTATAGCGAAATGTTTGGGTGGACGGCTCAGGACTTTCCCATGGGGCCGCAGAGTGCGTACACGATGTTCTCCCTGGGCGAGAGCCTTACGGGCGCGGCGTTCACGCTCAGCGAGCCAGAGCGCGCCGCCGGTTTGCAACCGCACTGGCAGCTGTATGTGGCCGTCGACGATGCGGATGCGACGGCTGAACGCGCGAAGCAATTGGGGGCGAGCGTGGTTGATGCTCCCTTCGACGTGATGACATTCGGGCGTATGGCAGTCCTGCAGGATCCGACCGGCGCGTTCTTTTCCCTATGGCAGGCGCGGGATCACAAGGGCATCGGCGTTTATGGCGAAAACGGCGCCCTGTGCTGGGCCGATCTCATGACGCCGGATCGCGAGAAGGCGAAGGACTTTTACGGCGGATTGTTCGGCTGGAAGTTTACGGCGGGGAAGGACAAGGATTCGGGCGGGTATCTGCACATCATGAATGGAGAACACGGCATCGGCGGATTGCCTGAGCCACGAACGCTGCCGCAGGGTGTTCCTCCGCACTGGATGGCCTACATCCAGTCGCCGGATTGCAGAGCACAGAGTGCGAGGGCGGAGGAACTTGGCGGGCGTGTGCTGATGCCGCCGACGACCATCGAGGGGCAGCTGACGTTTTCGGTGGTGGCCGATCCGCAGGGCGCGGTGTTTGCGCTGTTCACTCCGGGACGCTGACGCCGGCGCGAATCTCAGAGGCTAGGTCAGTGCGTCTTCGCCGAGGGCAAACTGCAGTTCGCGGGATTCGCTCCACGCGAGGCGCAGGCTCCCGGAGACGGGCATGCTGCCCAGCAGGCGAACGGAATTGATCACAAGACTGACCCACATGGGCGCTGCGCCTTTGGGCCAGATCTCATGTGCGGGACGTATGACGCCGTGCGTGTCGGGGTGGTAAACGCGCTCGTCCCAGAAGCGCGAGCCGAGAGGAAAGTCGGGATAATCGCGGATGGCATCGATCGTTGATTGCAGGATGCGATGCTTCCAGGGCTGCGCGTACTGCGGCATGAACAGAATGTGGCTGCGGCCCTCGTAGCGAACTTCGTGGACGAACTCGGTGAAGGTGGTCGCGTTCGTCAAATTCAGATTGCCGTTGGGCTCGAGGCCGTGCCGGTCGCCGCCGGAGATGAGCAGCTTATTCCATTGCTGAGCGAGGCGCTTGACGGCGCGGTTCTCGCTCCAGTTGCGCAGGCCGTTCAGCTCAAACGCGTGGATGAACTGGTGATTCGCGGTGAGGAACTCGTGCACGCGCTGTTTGGCCTTGTCTGCGCCGATCAGATACAGGTCCCACATGGGATGGTTGAAGACGATGAGCACATTGGGCAGGGCGTGCAGGGCGGCGAGTATCTCGGTGAGCCGTTTTTCGTCGGGATGGGCGGTGTACTCCTCGAAGGTCTTCATCCACGAGGTGCCGGTGGCGCTGGGCAGATTGTGGATCCCGAGATGGAAGGACTGGTCGTCTCCAAAGGGAGCGCTCCATTCTACCGAGACCGGAATATGCCGGGCCGAAGGCACGGTGCGCAGGAGCATGGGCGCGGCGATGGTGTCGTGGTCGGTAATCGAAATGAGCGGCGTGAGGCCGAGCTTTGCGATTTGGTTCGTCTCGACGTCGAACGCCAGTTTTGGCGTCAGGGGCGGGGTCCAGTAAGAAGCGGCGTAATTCAGCGGGATCTTGTAGAGGTCACGGGCGCGGCGTTCGCAGCGCCGGAACCAGGGGCGGAGGAACGGATACTGAGTTCCCAGACTTGCGAGGAAATCCAGCGTCTCTTTCGACTGGTTGGTGTGGCTGTGCAGCGAAACCGCAGTGGAAGCATTCTGCGCGGCCGCGGGTTCTTTCCACAGGTAAGAGATGCGGCGCAGTCCGGCCATGGGTCCCTCCCGAGGTCGTTCTACGGTGCCAGTATTGCGTTGCACCATGAACAGGGCATTACGGCTCGAAAAATGGTCAGTCAAAATACGACCCATATCTGACCAGGTAATAACGGTAGCAGCATCCTGGAGGCCACGTCACATGGATGGCGGAACGTGGCAGGAAGTTGTTGCAGGGCTGCGGCAGCAACTGTTGGAAGAACCCAGGGTCAGCGCCGAGTTGCTGCGATATCCGGAAACTCGCCCTCCTGGGCTGCTTCCGGTTCGAGGTGATTTCTGGTCAGGCCATCTCGCAGCATTTCAAAGGCTTCGTCGGGAGTGTCGGCGAACTGGAACAACTCGCGGTCGCGCGGCGAGATGGCGCCTTTGTCGATGAGGACATCCAGATCGATGACGTCCTGCCAGTAATTCTTTCCGTAAACGACGACGGTGATTTTCTTGGCCAGCTTCTGGGTCTGCGAAAGAGTGAGGATCTCGAACATTTCGTCGAGGGTTCCGAAGCCACCGGGAAAGACGACCAGCGCCTTGGCCAGATAGGCGAACCAGTACTTGCGCATGAAGAAGTAATGGAACTCGAAGTTGAGCGCCGGGGTGATGTAGCGGTTGGGCATCTGCTCAAAGGGCAGCTTGATATTCAGCCCGATGCTTTTGCCGCCGGCTTCCCAGGCGCCGCGATTGGCGGCTTCCATAATGCCAGGGCCTCCGCCGGAGGTGACGACAAAGCGGTTGCGGCGGGATTTGAGATCCTTGGCCCATTGGGTCAGGAGAGAGGCGAGGCGCCGAGCGTCTTCGTAGTAGTGCGCCATCTCCACGGCAGCTTCGGCGCGGCGCAGGCGAAGCGCGCTGGTTTCGCCTTCGAGAGGACCGCGGGCAGGTTGTTCTTCTTCAGGAGCCGGTTTTTGCGAGCCGGTGTTCTCGAGGAGTTCCATTTCGCGGCTGGCTTCATCGAGAGCGCGAAAGCGAGCCGAGCCGAAGAAGACGACGGTGTCCTGAATGCGTTCCCGGCGAAACCGTGCCAGAGGCTCGGAGTATTCGGAAAGAATACGGATGATGCGGCCGTCGGGGCTGTTCAGGAAGGCTTCGTTCTCGTAGGCAAGATCGGCGCGGTCGAGT
Source organism: Acidobacteriaceae bacterium (assembly GCA_035273225.1). Lineage (GTDB taxonomy): Bacteria > Acidobacteriota > Terriglobia > Terriglobales > Acidobacteriaceae > Palsa-343. Next base: position 10,387 of record DATEPN010000360.1, read on the forward strand.
TGTGTGGGAGGTTTACGCGGCATATCGGTCAACACTATTTTCTGCTGCCGGCCGGGATTGCGCCAGGAGGGCTAGCCTTCGCGGTAATGGATCGCTTCGGTGATGGCGATCCAGAGATTGAGAAGGCCGAGACCGGAGACGATTCCCCGCAGGGCACCGTGTTGTGTGATGTGCGCGAGGGCACCGTAGTACAGGAAGAACCGGTTGTAAGTCCAGAAATGCGTCCACGGCAGGAAGACAAGAATGAGGCCGATGTAAAGACGCACCATGACCCGCAGAAAGAACTCGGCGCGGTTCAGCCAGGTGGCTGATCGTGCGTGCTGCACCAGCGCAGGGCGTGGCGCGGCCGAACGGGCCTGTGGCTCAGGAGGAGGGGGTGTCGGCACTGCATTGGGCGGAGACGGCATCATGCGCTTGAGCGCGGGACGCACAAACGCCCCGGTGCAGGATTAATCCCCACACTAACACACAGACCAGCGGTGAAGTGGCAGGCGGAGCGGGCAGGGAGGACCCCAGCGCAGCGCTCAGCTTCTATACTGAACCTACCTCATGACCACTTTTCTTCCTGTTGATGAGCAGATGGATCTGCTCGAGAAAGGCGCGGCGGAGATCATCCGCGTCTCGGAACTGCGCGAGCGGCTGGAGAAGTCGCGGAAGACAGGCGTGCCCCTGCGCGTCAAGGCGGGATTTGATCCGACCGCTCCGGATCTGCACCTCGGCCATACCGTGCTGATGCGCAAGCTGAAGCACTTCCAGGACCTTGGGCATCAGGTGATCTTCCTGGTCGGCGATTACACGTCGCTGATCGGGGATCCAACCGGCCGCAACGTCACGCGCAAGCCGCTGACGCGGGAGCAGATTGACCAGAACGCGAAGACTTACACCGACCAGGTGTTTCGGATCCTGGATCGCGAGAAGACGGAGGTTCGCTTCAACTCCGAGTGGCTGGGGAAGCTGACGTTCGAGGACATCATTCGGCTGGCGGCGAAGTTCACGGTATCGCAGATGCTCGAGCGGGCGGAATTTCATGCGCGCTTTCAGAACGAGCAGCCGATCTCGCTGCATGAGCTGCTGTATCCGCTGGCGCAGGGGTATGACTCGGTTGCGTTGCGGGCCGATGTGGAACTGGGCGGCACGGATCAGAAGTTCAATCTGCTGGCCGGGCGCGAGTTGCAGCGGGACTTCGGCCAGGAGCCGCAGATTGTGCTGATGACGCCGATCATCGAGGGCCTCGACGGCGTTCAGAAGATGTCGAAGTCACTGAATAATGCAATCGGCATTCATGAGCCGCCGCAGGAGATGTACGGCAAGCTGATGTCGATCAACGACGAGATGATGTGGCGGTACTGGACGCTGCTGACGGACCTGCGGCAGTCGGAGATCGACGCGATGCAGAACGAGGTCGCTTCTGGCACGCAGCATCCGATGGAAGCGAAAAAACACCTGGCGCGTACGATCGTGGCGGGCTTTCACGGCGCCGATGCGGCGCAGGCTGCGGATGAGAACTGGGCGCGGCAGTTCCAGCAGAAGAGCAATGACGTGGAGGGCCTGGAAGAGGTGCGGGTTCCGTTCGCGGAGATCGCCGCGTCCGCCGATACCACTCAGGTGCGCGTCGCGAAGGTGTTGACGCGCGCGGGACTGGCGGCCTCCGGTGCAGAGGCCACGCGCAAACTCGCCGAGGGCGCGGTGCGGGTGGATGGGGAGACGGTTTCCAGTCCGACGATTTCCGTGAGCGGAGTCGGGGCGCATTTGACAGTCCGTGTGGGGAAGCGCGCGAAGATTATCGTGCTGGAATAGCGATCGCCCATTCGTGTTGGCTGCACAAAACCTCATCATCCCAGGCGTAACCTGCTCGTGACCGCAGTCACAGACAGTGGTGTGGGCGCGCGCAGAACATGATTCGGATTATTCACCGCGAACGGGCGGAGCGCGTCGCGCATGCAGGTGAAATCCGAAGGCCGAGTCGTGAGCATCACGCGGCGACAGTTTGTGGGCGGGTGTGCTTTGGCAGCAGGGGCTGCCGCTGCGGGATGTACGTCGCACAACGGGAACTTCTCGTTTCTAACTCCGCACGAGGCGGTAACGCTGGCCGCGCTCTGCGATCAGATCATTCCCGCCGATGATTATCCGAGCGCGTCGCAGGCGGGAGTTGTTCGCTACATTGACCTGCAATTGACGCGGACCTACCGGCGCCATCAGGACGCATTCCGTGCGGGGCTCGCGCAGGCAGAGAGTTGCAGTGTGCGGCGTTTCGGCGCCGCGGTCGTTACGACCTCGCCGGAGCAGCAGCTGGACACGGTGCGGATGCTGGAGCAGCAGAACCGCCGGTTTTTCGAGCTGCTGCGTAAAACTACGATGGAAGGGTATTATGGCTCGCCCCGACACGGCGGCAATCGAGACGCCGTGAGCTGGCGCATGCTTGGCCTGACCGAACCACCCGTCCGCGGTCGCGCGCGGTACAGCTTCCCGGAGAAGCGATGAAGCGCGTCAACGCTGTTGTGGTGGGCGCCGGCGCGGCCGGCGGTATCGTTGCGAAGGAACTGGCGACCGCCGGACTCAGCGTGGCTCTTCTGGAGCGCGGCCGGTGGTACACCGCGAATGACTGCCGCAAGGACGATCTCCGCAACCAGCGAACGACGGTGCTGGGCAATGCGTTTGGTCCGGAGGAAGAGGGCAATCCCCGGGTGTGGGTGAGCCCCCGCGGAGAAGCGACGACCGTTCTGCCCAGCGATGGCAGCTATCAAAACAACGCAGCGTGCGTTGGAGGCGGGACGCTCTCGTACGGTGCCATGGCCTGGCGCTTCCTGCCGCAGGATTTTCGGATGCGCTCAACGTACGGCGTGCCTGCCGGGTCGTCGCTCGAGGATTGGCCGATCTCCTATGACGATCTGGAGCTCTTTTACGACAAGGCGGAATACGAGATTGGCGTGTCGGGCGACTACTCCGGCACGCCGCTGCACAGTCCACGGAAGCGGCCCTTGCCCATGCCGCCGCTGCCGCCGAACCGGGAGTTCACGATTCTGGAGCCCGCGGCGAAGCGGCTGGGATTGCATCCATTTCACCTGCCGATGCTGCGCAACAGCGTGCCGTATAACGGGCGCGGGCCGTGCATGCGCTGCCGCTGGTGCGTGGGGTTCGCCTGTGAAGTGGACGCGAAGAACGGAAGCCAGAACACGGTCATTCCGACGGCGCTCGCGACAGGTAACTGCGAACTGCGCACGCGGTGTATGGCGAAGGAGATTCTCGTCGACGAGCGTGGACGGGCTCGCGGTGTTGCCTACTTCGACGAGCGCGGCCGCTTGCAGGAACAAGCCGCGGACATCGTGGTTGTCTCGGCCTGCGCAATTGAGTCGGCGCGGCTTCTCCTGCAATCGAAGAGCCGGTTGTATTCGCAGGGCCTCGGCAACCGCTACGACCAGGTTGGGCGCAATCTGCAGGGGCACCATTACACGGGAGCGATCGGGTTCTTCGATCACGAGACCTATGACGATGTGGGCCCCGGCGCGAGCATCGGCGTGATGGATTACAACCACGGCACGGCGGGGCTTTGCGGGGGCGGCCTGCTGGCGAATGAGTTCATTCGCCTGCCGATTCACATGGTCGACCGCATGCCTCCTGGAACGCCGCGGTGGGGCAAGGCGCATAAGCAGGCGATGCGGCAGTATCACCGGCGTTCCATCGTGATCATGGGTCCGACGCAGCAGATCCCCACTGCCGAGGCGCGCGTCCTGCTCGATCCGGCTGTGAAGGATCAATGGGGTATGCCCGTTGCGCGCATTCAGGGCAATGTACATCCACACACATTTGCAATCGGGGACGTGCAGGCGCGGCGCGCGGAGGCATGGCTCCGCGAGGCCGGTGCGATCCAGACCGCGCGGATGACGGGCCATCCGGATCTGGTAGAAGCGGGCCAGCACCAGGCCGGCACGTGCCGCATGGGCGACGATCCGCGCAGCTCGGTCGTGAATCGCGAATGCCGGCTGCATGATGTGGATAACGTCTTCGTCGTCGACGGCAGCGTGCATGTCACCAACGGCGGATTCAATCCGGTGCTCACCATTATGGCCGTCGCGTATTACGCATCCGATGCGCTGCTGCGCGCCTGGAAAGGAGCGGGACTGCGTTCATGAAGGGCATGCTCCAGTGGATGGGGATTGGCGTTGCCGCGGCGTGCGCAGCGAGCGCGGGGCTGTTCGGCGCGACTTCAATATATTTCAGTTCGCATCAGGGGACAGCCTGCACGAGTTGTCACGAGATGGCGCAGTTCGTTACGGGAGCGCATGACTCCGCTCACCGCAACCTGAAATGCGAAGATTGTCACCGGGAAAGCCTGCGCACCAAACTACGGCACGCCCGCGCGCACCTGACTGGCCAAATACCGGAGATGATCCGGATGCGGGACAGCGATGTGCTGCAGATGAGCGAGAGCTGCCGAGGATGCCATCAGCACGAGTATGCAGCGTGGAGGGCTGGTCCGCACAGCGCGACGTACCGGCAGATATTCGCTGATCCGCAAGAAAACAGCCGCCGCCGCCTGGCGGACGATTGTCTGCGCTGCCATGGGATGCATTTCGAAGGAGCAATCCGGGATCTGGTGCAGCCGCAGGACGTGCGCGGGCCTTGGCGGATTGTGCGCAGGGATCTGGCGGACGCGCCGACAATGCCGTGCTCCAGCTGTCACTGGATACATCGGGATGGCACTCCTCAGTCGAAGCCGGCGTCGCGGATTTCGGTGGCCGCTTCGCCGTTCGGCGATTCACTCGGGTTCTATGATCGGCGCGAGCAGATGCACTTTGCAGCGGCCGGGCTGTCGATCCCGCAGGTGTACGAGCGGGAGACCGCAGTCCGGATGAGTCCGGATCAGAGGCAGGCGATCTGCTATCAATGCCATGCGCCCCGTTTGCCCGACACGTTGACCCCGGCAGCGGCTCGCGGCTGGGGAGCCCAGGCCGGCTCGGGAGACGACCGCACGCCGATGGGCGTTCACGAAGGCCTTAGCTGCTTCGCCTGTCATAACGGCCATAACGAAAACGCCCGAGCGTCCTGCAAGAGCTGTCACCAGAAGACGTCAGAATGCCGGCTGGATGTGGAGAGCATGGACACCAGTTATGCGAGTGCGTCGAGCCGGCACAACATCCACTGGGTCACGTGCGTGGATTGTCACGCAAAGGGCGTGCCACAGCCGAAGTCCCGTTCATCTGGAAGGTTGGCGGCCGCAGACTGATTGCGTCCTCCCGGAGAGGCCGAATCACGCCTGCCGCGAATTTCCAGGGGGTGCGGCTCCCCCGTAGAAGTGCCTGAAGACGGCCACCTGGTCTCTCCAACATGGCACTAGCCAGAGGTGCGGGGGAGCGCGTTACAATGTCTCGCCCCTCCCCTGGCCTGCCTTCGCGTGCATCAGCATTCGACGGCAGACGTCTCCCCGCCGAGAGGCTGAATTCATTCTCGGAAGCAGTTGGCATTGAGGGCACCGACCAGCACACAAAGGAGATCGATTATGACCATCTGTACCAAATGCGGCGCCATGGTTCCGGAAGGGGGCGCCTTCTGCGGTTCGTGCGGAACTCCGGCGGCGGCGCAAGTTGCGGCGACCGCCATTCCGGCAACAGCTCCTGCGGCTCCGGCGGGCAGCGCCGCGGCGGCTCCGGTGAGCACCGGGCTCAGCATGAATCTGGCGGCGGCGCTGGCGTACTCGCTGGGCCTGATTACCGGCATTCTGTTCCTGGTGATTGAACCGTGGAAAAGCAACCGGTTCGTCCGCTTCCACGCGATGCAGTCAATACTGTTCAGCGTCGCATGCATCGTAATCTCGATTGTCTGGACGATTGCCGTCGGGATACTGGTGAGCTTTACCGGGTTCTGGATTCTCACCATCGATGTGCCGCTGCGGCTGCTTTTCGGGCTGGGGATTTTCCTGCTGTGGCTTTACCTCATGTTCCAGGCCTACAGCCAGCGCGAATTCCGCCTGCCGTGGATCGGAGAGATCGCGGCAAAACAACAGGGCTGAACTCGGGAAGCGCTCAGGCCGGGAGAGCCTCACCTGGAGTGTCTTTTACGCGGACAGAACTGATCTGTGGGAGCCAGAACCAGGTCGAGCTTGCGCCGGGCAGATGAAGCAGAAATTGAGAGAGGGCAGAAGCAGATGAGAACGCAAATCGTCGTAGCAGTGGCTTTAGGAATCGCAGCGCCAGCTCTGATGGCACAGGAAAAGATCACGCCTCTGAACGTGAAGACGGGGCTGTGGCAATCAACCACCACGATTGCTGTCTCCGGCAGCATGGGGATCCCGCCGGAGATGGAGGCGAAGCTCACTCCCGAACAGCGTGCGAGGATGGAGGCGGCGATGAAGCAGTCCGGCACCGGCCAGCCGCACACCACAACGAATAAGGGATGCATCAAGCAAGAGGACCTGACGCGCGATCCGTTTGCTCCAGGCAAGAACGACGCGGAGATGAAATGCCACGAGAATCTGATTCGCTCCACGTCCAGTGATGCGGATGTCGACGTGAACTGTACCGATCCGCGGGGGAACACCAGCCAGTTTCATGTCACCTTCCACGCAATCGATCAGGAGCATGTGACCGGCACCGGTCACGGCAACATCAGTATGTATGGGCACACGATGAAATCGGACTGGAAGATGCAGTCGCAGTGGGTGCAGGCGAGTTGTCCAGCGAACGCTGCTGACTAGCGAGGCGGGATGCGGGGTTCTGCCAGTCAGAATTCAGGTGTCACTTAACGTGCAATCGAAGCAGACTTTATTCTGCGCCCTCGCCCGGTTTCGTTGGTTCCATCTGCAGCGCATTGTTGAAGCGGTTGAAGTAATTGAAGAGTCCAATGGCGGCCATGAGTTCGACGACCTCCCCCTCGTCGAAGTGACTGCGTAGGGCGTCGAATTCCTCGTCAGGGATATTGTTCGCGTCACGCGTCATCCGTTCGGCGAGGCGCAGTGCGGCTTTTTCGGCAGGCGAGAAGTCATCGCGCGATTCGAACTGCGCAAGATGGTCGAGTTGTTCGCGCGTCCAGCCGAGATTGAGACAGATTTTCGAGTGCGACGCGAGGCAGTACTCGCAGCGGTTCAGCTGTGACGTGCGCACAATCACGAGTTCCTTCAGACGCAGCGGCACGGTTCCAGTCTGCAGGATCGCCTCGAAGTGGGCGATCATCGTCTCGAAGATTTCCGGCCGGTGGGCGATGGTGCGGAACATGTTCGGCACGTTCCCACGCGTGCGCATATATCGGTCATAGATGGCAGCGACGGCGGGTGTCGCCTCGGCGCGCGGGACGCGGGACAGGCGGGGGGCGGTTCTCAGCATCGAGATTTCCTCACGCGACCAGCGTAACGCAGGCGGGAAATGGCAGAGGCGCGAACGTCTTTGCTATAATTTTCGAAGCAAAGCACAACTGGTTTGCCACCCACTCCTCAGTAGCTCAATGGCAGAGCATTCGGCTGTTAACCGAAGGGTTGTAGGTTCGAGTCCTACCTGAGGAGCCAATTC
>DATEPN010000361.1:0-6058 GCA_035273225.1 Acidobacteriaceae bacterium
GGGGCCGGATGCGGATCATCGGGCCCAACTGCCTGGGCGTCATGAGCCCGCTTTCGGGGTTCAACGCGACCTTTGCGGCAGGCATGGCGCGACCTGGGAGCGTGGCGTTCCTCAGCCAGAGCGGCGCGCTGCTCACCGCCATCCTCGACTGGAGCCTCCGCGAGCGGGTCGGCTTCAGCGCGTTCGTGTCGATCGGCTCGATGCTCGACGTCGGCTGGGGCGATCTGATCGACTACCTCGGCGATGATCCGCGCACGCGGGCGATCGTCCTTTACATGGAGTCGATCGGGAACGCGCGCGCATTCCTGTCGGCGGCGCGCGAGGTGGCGCTGACCAAGCCGATCATCGTCATCAAGGCCGGCCGGACCGAGGCCGCGGCGCGGGCGGCGGCGTCGCACACCGGGTCGCTCGCCGGCAGCGACGAGGTCCTCGACGCCGCCTTCCGCCGCGCCGGCGTCCTCCGCGTCAACAGCATTTCCGACCTGTTCTACATGGCGGAAACCCTGTCCAAGCAGCCGAGGCCCAACGGGCCGCGGTTGACCATCCTCACCAACGCCGGAGGCCCCGGCGTGCTGGCCACCGATGCGCTCATCTCAGCGGGCGGCGAACTGGCGGACATCTCCGCCGACACCGTCTCTGCCTACAACGCATTCCTCCCCGATGCGTGGAGTCACAACAACCCCGTCGACATCCTCGGCGACGCCGAGTCCGACCGCTACTCCAGGGCCCTCGAGATTGCCTCAAAGGACGTCAACACCGATGGCATGCTCGTCATCCTCACCCCCCAGGGCATGACGAATCCAACCGAGGTGGCCGAGCACCTCGCTCCGTATGCGAGCACGACGGGCAAGCCCGTCATCGCCAGCTGGATGGGCGGCGACGTTGTCGCAGAAGGCGAAGCGATCCTGAAGCACGCCGGCATTCCGGTCTTCCCGTATCCGGACGCCGCTGCGGAAACCTTCGTCCTCACCTGGAAGCACACCAAGCACCTGCGCGACCTGTATGAGACGCCCGCCATCCGCGCCGGCGCCGTCCTCGATCCGAAACGCGACCTGGCCACCGGCATCGTCAACCGGGTGCGCACCGGCCGCCGTACCATCCTCACGGAGTTCGAATCGAAGCAGCTCCTCGCCGCGTATGGTATCCCCACGGTCCGCACCGAGCTCGCCACCACCACCGACGAGGCGGTGAAGAAGGCAGGCGAGATTGGCTACCCAGTCGTTCTCAAGCTGCACTCAGAAACCATTACGCACAAAACGGACGTCGGCGGCGTGAAGCTCAACCTGCGCAGCGCAACGGATGTCGCCGCGGCCTTTGCTGAAATCCAGGCCTCCGTCACCGCGAAGGTCGGCGCCGAGCACTTCCTCGGCGTCACCGTGCAGCCCTTCGCGAAGCTGGACGGCTACGAACTGATCATCGGCAGCAGCATCGATCCGCAACTCGGCCCGGTGCTCCTCTTTGGAACCGGCGGCCAGCTTGTCGAAGTCTACAAGGACCGCGCTCTGGCTCTGCCGCCGCTGACCGCAACGCTGGCGCGTCATCAGATGGAACAAACCCGCATCTTCACCGCGCTGAAAGGCGTCCGTGGCCGCAAGCCGGTGGACCTCGAAGCGCTCGAAGGACTGATCGTCCGCTTCAGCGAATTGGTCGTCGAGCAGCGCTGGATCAAAGAGATCGACATCAACCCGCTGCTCGCATCGCCCGACGGCCTCATCGCCCTCGACGCGCGCGTCGTGCTGTATGAACCCGACACGAAGGAAGAGCAGTTGCCGCGTCCGGCGATTCGACCCTACCCCGTCGAGTACGTCAGACCGTGGACAACGAAAACTGGCCGCAGCTTCGTCGTTCGACCCATCCGCCCCGAGGACGAGCCTCTGATCGTGGACTTCCACGACCGGCTCTCCGAGCGCACAGTGGTCGGGCGCTACTTCACCTCCCTCGCTCTCGGCGCCCGCACCAAACACGAGCGCCTCACCCGTATCTGCTTCATCGACTACGACCGTGAAATCGCGCTCGTGGCCGAGACGAATGACCGTGCCGGGCACAAAGTGATCGGCGGCGTCAGCCGTCTCATCCGCCAGGACGACGGCTCTGCAACAGTCGCCGTCGTCGTCGCCGACGAATTCCAGGGCCAGGGCCTCGGCGAAAAACTGCTGCTGCGCTCCCTCGCTGCCGCACGAGCCGAGCACCTCCACCACATCGTGCTCTACTTCCTGCCGGAGAATGCGCGGATGAACGGACTTTCGCACAAGCTGGGCTTTGCGCTCTCGGAAGAAAAAGGTCTCATCCGCGGCGAGCTCACGCTGTAAGCTCGCCGCATTGCGGGGCAGGGAATCTCTCCCTGCCCTTTCTTTTTCTCGGAATTCAGCGAATCGCGGGCTCGTTCAGCCGCAGCGGTTCCGGCTTGCCATCGGGCGATCCAGGCAGCGGCAGCCGCACCGTCACGCACGTCCCCTGGCCCAGCTGGCTGGTCACGTCAATCGTCCCGCCGCAGGAATCCACGATAGCTTTGCAGATCGACAATCCCAGGCCGGCTCCCCCCGTGCTGCGCGTGCGTGAGCTGTCGCCGCGCCAGAATCGCTCGAACAGGTGCGGCAGGTCCTCCGCAGCGATGCCGCTTCCGGTATCCCTTACCTCCAGCAGAACCTCGCTGCCTTTTGTAACGGATGCCGTTACAGAACCGCCCATCGGCGTATGTTGCACCGCATTGAGCATCAGGTTGGCGATCAGCGAGGCGCTGGCATCCTGCGAGAGCCGGACGGGAGCTGAACCCGGCGCGTGCACGGCGAGCATGACCCGCCGAATCTCCGCCAGCCGCTCGATTTGTACGGCGACATCGCGAGCCACCTCCGCCAGGTCGCAGCGTTCGTTCCGATCATCGGCACCGCGCTCGAATCGCGCCAGCTGCAGCATGCGCTGCACCAGCTCTTCCATGCGCTCGCAGTCATCCATGCAGGTCACAAGCCCGCTGGCGTACTCCCGTGTCGTCCTCGGACGCGAAGCCAGCAGTTGCAGCGAGGACTTCACGATCGTCACCGCCGTCTTTAGTTCGTGCGCGGCGTCATGAACGAAGACCTGCTGCTGCCGGAAGGCCTCGTCGAGCCGCCGCGTCGCCGATTCCAGCGCGCCGGCAAGAACCGCGAGTTCCTGCGACTCCAGCGCGCTCTCCGGCGCTGCGAAACGCGGATGCAGAGGCGTAATTTCTGCCGCCGCGAGGCTCAGGCTCTCGAGCGGGGCAAGACCGCGCCGCAGCAGCCACGCCAGCGCAAGCCCAGTCAGCAGCAGCAGCAGTCCATTCGCCAGCAGCAGAAAACGTTCCGCGCGGTGCATCGCCGCATATACAGGATCGAGCGACACGGCATAGAAAATCGTCACCGGCCGCGGTATCCCAGGATTGGTATCGTCTGCGTCGATCACCCGCACGCCGTGCAACTGCATCCCGCGCAGCCGGGCTCCCCGGATGCGCAAATTGTGCGGCGCCTGCTCCCGGCCGAAAACCTTCTCATCGCCATGGGCCCACGCGCCCGAATGCGCCAGCACGGGTCCGCGTCCGTCCTGCACCATCCACAAGTCGCCGTTCTGCAGATCGAGCGCGTCCGGATTGACCGTGACGTTATCGCCCACGTCTTCCGCATCGTGAACCGCACCGAGCAGCGAATCGGCACGCCCCCGCAGCGCCTGATCGAAGCCCTGCACCTGCTCGCGCCAGATGTACGCCAGCATCGCCGCGCTCATCCCCGCTGCCAGCGCACACTCCAGCAGCAGCACGATCGCGATCAGTCTCCGTCGCAGCGAATATCGTTTCATGCGCGACTCCCTGCGCCGGCCGGCGCTTCAGAGAGCAGCCGGTAGCCGCGCCCGCGCAGCGTCTCGATCCAGGGGCCGCTCTCGCCCGCATGGCCGCGATTCAGCTTACGCCGCAAATTCGAGATGTGCACCTCAATCACGTTCGAGTGGTGCTCCCAGTTGTAGTCGTACAGGTGCTCCAGCAGGACCTGCTTCGAGATCACCGAGCGCGGACGATGGCTCAGGTACTCGAGTGCCCTGTATTCCGTCGGCGAAAGCTCAATCGCCCGCTCCCCGATCATGACCGTCTTCTCCACGGTATCGATCACGAGATCCGCCACCTGAATCCTCGGATGGCTCACACCCTTGCCCCGCCGAATCAGCGCCTTCACCCGCGCCAGCAATTCGCCCAGATCAAACGGCTTGGCCAGATAATCATCGGCGCCGGCATTCAGCAGGCTCACCACCGAAGTCTTCTCCGCAACCGCGGTCAGCACCATCACCGGAGCGGTCTGCCCGCCCGCCCGCATCGACCCCAGCACCTCCAGGCCGTTCCTCCCGGGCAGCATCAGGTCCAGCAGGATCAGGTCGTAGCTGGCCTGACGCGCAAACTCCACGCCGTCAGGGCCGGTAAGCGCCACATCCACCGCCAGCCCTGCGCTTTCGCGCAGAGCAGCGGCGATGTTCTCCGCCACCCGGACCTCGTCTTCCACGACCAGCACCCGCATACTGCCGCCTGTCCATTCATTTTGCCTGAATCCGCTGGGTACGAATGGGAGGTTTTCCCACCCTCCGGGAATTCAGTGCCGACCCCGCGCCGATACAATGGACGTATCATGCGCCGTGTCTACATGGACGCCAACGCCACCACCCCCCTGCTGCCCGAGGTGCTGGAGGCCATGCGCCCATTCTTTATTGACGCTTTTGGCAACGCTTCGTCCATCCACCAGCACGGCCAGCACGCCCGCGCCGCTGTCGAGCGCGCCCGTGAACAGGTAGCGGCCCTGCTCCATTGCCGCCCCACTGAAATCGTTTTTACCTCCGGCGGCACAGAAAGCGATAACACGGCCCTCTTCGGCATTCTCCGGCCCGGCGACCATCTCATCACCTCCGCCATCGAGCACCACGCCGTTCTGCACACCGCCGAAAAGATGCGCGATCGCGGTGTCGAGGTCACGTTCCTGCCGGTATCCGGCCACGGCGCCGTCGACCCGATGGACGTCTATCGCGCCCTGAAGCCGAACACCAAACTGATCAGCGTGATGATGGCAAACAATGAGACGGGCGTCATCCAGCCCGTCGAGGCCATTGGCAAAATCGCGGCGGAAGCCGAGGTCTGCTTCCATACCGACGCCGTCCAGGCCGCCGGCAAGATTCCCATCGACGTGAAGGCGATCGGCTGCCATCTCCTCAGCATCTCCGGCCACAAACTGCACGGCCCGCAGGGAATTGGGATCCTGTACGTTCGCCGCGGCACCCGGTTCGAGCCGCTCCTCTTTGGCGGAGCCCACGAGCGCCAGCGTCGTGCCGGCACGGAAAACGTCGCCGGCATCGTCGGCCTCGGCAAAGCCGCCGAGATAGCCCTCGCCGGATTCACCGACGGCACCGAAGACCGCATCGCTCTCATGCGCGACCGCCTCGAACAGGGCCTCCTCAGCAGCATTGAGTACTGCGGGATCAACGGAGGCGGACAGCCGCGCGTCCCCAACACGACCAACCTCCACTTCGATCATCTGGAAGGCGAGGCGCTGGTCATCGCGCTGGATCTGAAAGGATTGGCGGTTTCGGGGGGCTCCGCATGCTCCTCCGGATCCACTGAGCCGTCCCATGTGCTGAAGGCCATGGGGCTGCCGCTCGCGAGCTCCCGTGCGAGTCTGCGCTTCAGCCTCACCCGCCTCAACACCGATGCTGATGTCGACTTCGCGCTTGAGATCGTTCCGCCCGCCATCGCTCGGCTGCGTGAACTGTCACCGATCTACAAGAAGATCAGGACGGCGTCGGTCGTCCCCGTCTAGCGTTCCCTGACAAAGGCAAAACGGGGCGCCCGGTGCGCCCCGTTTTGCTGTTGACCAGAGCTAAGGATGCGGGCCAGAGCTACCCGGGCCGCCACGGGGACCCCCGCCGGCTCCCCCAGCAGGAGGACCGCCGCCGACGTGAGGCGCCGCGCTTCCACCACCAGGATGCGGTGCCGGCGCTCCACCTCCGGGATGCACTCTTCCGACAGGACCCGGCGTCACGTTCCCCCCACCGGGAAGCGGGCGCGCGATACCCA
>DATEPN010000362.1:0-10255 GCA_035273225.1 Acidobacteriaceae bacterium
GCTCCGGCACATCGTGCACTTCCATCTTTTCCTTGCCCATCCAACAGACTGCCTTCATAGCATCTCCTCCTCGGGCTAGGCAGCCTGCGGCTGCGAATGGTTGGTCGTCTCACGGAAAAGCACGCGCTCCGTCCTGCCGTGCAGGCCGCGCGGTCCATGCGTCTGCCCGCAGATGGTCGGTGTCTCGCCCGTCTCCACCAGCGCCTTAAAGCGGCGCAGGTCTTCGCGCACCATGAACTCCGGATGCTTCCCAACCAGCGCGGCCAGCGCCCGGCCCGCCGTTCCGCCCGGATTCACGTACTGCACATGCGCCCGCACAAACGTGCCGCGCCCCTGCGGATCGGGACGGAACATCACCGACCCGACCGTCAGAATCTCCGACTCCGGCAGCGACCGCCACTCGATCCGCCGGTTGGGCTCATCCTCCGTAATCTCCGCGCTCCACCGGAATTCCCGGTTCAGCGGACCACGCGCCACCCACTCCGAATGATCGCGATCGAGCACCCGCACCGACTCGAGGTGCGCCATGAAGCGCGGCAGGTTCTCGAAGTTCCGCCACAGCTCATAGGTCTTTTCCGCCGGCGCGTTGACGAGAAAAGTCGCATGCGCAAACGCCCGCGACCGGGGCTGCGCCTGCGTCGCTTTCCAGGCGATGGCTCCACCGCTGGCGGCCAGCGCCATTCCGGCAAGGGAGCGGCGGCTGAGTCCATACAGAATCACGCTGCCGGCTCCGAGCAACAGAGTCGCCGGACCATAGGGCAGTCCGGAGGAGGAGGTTCGGCGTTCATATCCGCCGTTTTGTTGATACATGGGGACACTCCTTAGCTTCTGCAACACGGGGTCGTGTCGCTGGACGATGAACGATTCGTGGCCACCCGCGCGCACCGAAACAGCCGGGCAGGGTCGTGCCTGCGTGGAAATTGTCCTGACCTTAGGAGGGATGAGCGCCAGGCGTACTGCTGTTGGCCGAGGAAATTCACCAGCCTTCAGGTGGCGCAAAATTGCGGTCCGGAATAATCGTCCGGCAGAGTCGTCCGCCCGCTACCGGACCAACGAAAGATCAGGCTGCGGAGAAGGTCCACCCCTGTCCACGCTCGCTTGCGAGCACAGGGGTGGATGTAGTTAGGATCCCGCTACTGCCCGCAGCCCTGGCCGTCCGTCACCGACGTCAGCTTCTGCGCCGCCGCCGTGATCGTCCGGCTGTAGCACCCGCCCAGCGAATTCCGACCGACGTAGCTCTGCGATGCGGTGCTGTTCGACGGCCCCAGAAAACTCCCGTTGGCGTCCCACGACAATGTGTCCGTCGTCTGGTCGTCTTCGCGGATGCTGCTCGTCACCGCGCCCACGCCGCTCGTCGCATTGGCCGTCTTCTTCTGGAAGCCCTGTCCCGCCGTCGTTGTCTGATAGAAGCTGCCGTCCGGATTCACCGCGAACGTAATGTCCACCGTCAGCGGATACCGGAAGTGCTGCCCGCTCGTGCTCGTGATCCCTCCGCTCTTCGTCAGCGTCGCAGAGTCCAGGCTCGTGTTCTGCGTAATGTCCTGGATGTACTGCGTGTCGTTGATGGTGAAGTTCTGATCGTTCGCGAAGCTCACCGTCTGATTTACCGTCGTCTGCACCCGCCCATGCGACGTGTTCACATACCCGCTGATCGTGAAGCTGCGCGACGCCGTCGTATCCACCGTGCCCGTGTACACGCCGGCCGACGGCGACGTGACGTTGTCCTCGACCATCGGCGTCGGCATCCCCAGCGTGTTGCTCAGCACCCCGCCGGTCACTGTCGACCCGCCGTGATCCGTGTAGACCAGCAGGTTCGCCGTCGCCAGGAAATACGAGTTGGCGTTGTACACGCTCACGCCCACCGTATGCGGATTCCCATCGCTCAGCACGCCCGCAAACGGTGTCAGGTCCACGCGGTAGGGAACGAAGTCCAGCGTCTGAATCCCCGGAATCGGCTCCCACAAATACGGATCGATGCCGCCCGTATAAATCCACGGATACACCGGAGCCACGCCCGCAGGCTGCCCGTCGATCGAAACCTCTGTCTCGCGGAACGCAGTATTCCCGCAGCTCTGCAATGGCCCGGTCTCGTTGTTCGGCACGCACGTGTACCAGAACTCGTCGTTGCTCTGGCTCTGCGCAATCACATCCAGATACGCGCTCTCCACGTTGCGCGGCAGGTTCAGCGTCTGCGTAATCTCCGAGGCCGTGGTGCTCAGCGTCCCCGCGTCGCCGCCCGGCCCGTTCACCGGAACGACGATGTCCGGTGTCCGCGGCGCAGGATTCGCCACGTTCGCCGGATAAAACTCCAGCGCCGCATTCGCAAAAATAATCCCGTCATACGTCACGCCGCCGGAGACCCCGACAAAATTCCCGATATTCGCCTCGCCCGTCTGCGCCGACTGGAAAATCGGCGACAGGTCCGTCACGTCGCGCTCCACATGCCATGAGGGGCTCAGCGTCCGCCGCGGCTCCGCCGTGGTTCCGTAATAAATGTTGGCGTGTCCCAGATAGAAAGCCGCCGTCCGGTCGAACTGCCGTCCCGCCGTCACCGTAAAGTCGGCCGTGAACACCACCTTCGCCCACGGTCCCGGACACGCCGCCGGCGGCGCGTAGCTGAACGACTTCAGGTTGAAGTCGGCAAATTGCAGGTTTTGAAACAGCTGCACCACACACGGCGTCGTGCTCGGCCGCGTCACCGGTGGCTCCGCCGTTGCCGGATTGGAAGAGCCCACCTGCGGCGTCGCCGGCACCACCGTCACCTGCGCCCCCGCGGCCGATCCAAGCAGCACCGCCACAGCCGCTGCCAAAGTCCTCGTCGCGCAACCAGCAAACCTGATCGTCCTCATCCTGCAACCCCTTTCGCGTGAAATGCGCTTCCCAGGCTGCACCCGTCCATTCCGCTGGCTGGGGCCCGGTCGATCGATGGGGGTTGAGTTCCCGGGAAACGCTCAGAAAAAAGCGTCAGAAGAATAGCATCCGATCACGATCCCTGCGCATCACGACGCCTCTGTGGAAAACCTCCGCGCTCCCACGCAGTGGCTTCCCTGCCGACTGCAGCCTGTCTGCTATCCGCTATCCGCTACCCGCTATGCGCTGTCCGCTATCCGCTATCTGCTATCCGCTATCCGCTATCCGCTATCCGCTATCTGCTGCCGACTGCCGACCGCCGACTCCGTCTAAACTATCCCCATGCTCCTCGAAGGCATCTTCCCGGCGATCACCACGCCCTTCTACCCCGATGGCCGCCTCTACCTGCGCAAGCTGGAGCACAACGTCGAGCGCTATTCGCGCACGCCCATCGCCGGCATGGCCGTCCTCGGATCGACCGGCGAAGCCGTCATGCTCTCCGACGAGGAATCCCGTGAAGTGCTCCGCACCGCTCGCGAAAACGCCACGCCCGACAAGGTCCTCCTCGCCGGAGTCGCCCGCGAGTCGCTCCTCGAAACCCTGCGCCTGGCCGACTTCGCCGCCGAGCAGCAATACGACGCCCTCCTCGTCCGCACCCCGCACTACTACGGCCCCGCGATGCGCCCGCTCGAGCTGATGACCTACTACCGCGCCCTCGCCGACCGCGCCGCGCTGCCCGTCGTCCTCTACAGCATCCCCCGCTTCACCCACATCGAACTCCCGCTCGAAGTCGTCGCCGAACTCGCCCAGCACCCGAACATCATCGCCATCAAGGACTCCTCCGGATCGATGGACCGCCTCAAAGCGCTGGTCGCCGCGACCGCCAACGCGCCGAAGCGCACCGTCACCGTCACGCCCGTCTTCCAGGCTGTCACCGGACGCATGCTCCTCGCCGAACTCGAGCCGCCGCCGCCCAACTTTGTCGCCGCCGAAGTCCTCGGAGGAGCCGCCGTCGCCGCCGCCCCGCCCGTGCCGCGCGTCAAACCCACCCGCAAAAAAGAAGTTGGCTTCCAGGTCCTCTCCGGATCGGCGCACAACCTCCTGCCCGCCTTCGAAGCCAAAGTCTCCGGAGCAGTCCTCGCCTTCGCCGCCCCCGCTCCCGGAGCCTGCACCGAGGTTTACACCGCCTGGAAAGAAAACGACCCCAAGGTCGCCGCCGAAAAACAGCAGCGCCTCATCGACGCCGCCAACACCGTAGCAGGGAAGTACAGCGTCCCCGGTCTGAAATACGCCTGCGACCTGAACGGCTACTACGGCGGCAACCCGCGCATCCCGCTCCTGCCCCTCACCGCCGAGCAGAAAGCCGACATCACCCGCGCCATGGCCGACGTGAAGAACTAGCCATGAGCGTTCCCCGAAGCGTCGAGATTTCTCTTCTGACCCGCTTCCTGCCTCCTGAATCCTGATTCGCGCCTCTGCCAGTCTTTGCTTGACACCTTCCCCGCATCAGGCGAGTCTTACATCCACATGTTCCTCCGCCAGTACTACCTTGGGTGCCTCGCGCATGCGTCGTACCTGCTTGCCGACGAGGCCAGCGGCACCGCCATCGTCGTCGATCCGCAGCGCGACATCGCGCAGTACCTCGCCGACGCGGAGGAGCATCACTGCACCATTCGCCACGTCTTCCTCACCCATTTCCACGCCGACTTTGTCGCCGGACACCTCGAACTCCGCGACCGCTGCGGCGCGACCATCCACCTCGGCGCGCGCGCCCAGGCCGAGTACGCCTTCGTCCCCATGCACGACGGCGACAGCCTCATCTTTCCCGGCCTTCGCATCCAGGTCCTCGAAACCCCCGGCCACACCATCGAGTCGATCAGCCTCGTCGTCTACGACACAGTCCGCGACCCCGACCGCCCCTGCGCCGTCCTTACCGGCGACACGCTCTTCATCGGCGATGTCGGACGCCCCGACCTGCGTGCCTCGCTCGGCTGGACCGCCGCCGACCTCGGCGCGCACCTCTACGACTCCCTCCACCGCAAGCTGCTGCCGCTGCCCGACGAGACCCTCGTCTATCCCGCCCACGGAGCCGGCTCGCTCTGCGGCAAGAATCTCTCCTCCGAAACCGTCTCCACCATCGGCGAGCAGCGCCGCTTCAACTACGCGCTGCGCCCCATGAGCCGCGAGCAATTCATCACGCTCGTGACGGCGGATCAGCCCGACGCCCCGGCCTACTTCACCTACGACGCCATCCTCAACACCCGCGAGCGCACCACCCTCGACGCCAATCTCTCCCACGTCCTGCACCCCATCCCCGTCGACGAGTTTCTTCGCCTCGCGGAAATGTCAGAGTCGACCAGCGACGTCTCTGCGGATACGAATCGCGCCGAAGGCGCGCTCCCGCTCAACGCGCAATTGCTGGACGTCCGCCACCCCGACACCTTCGCCCGCAGCCATCTCCGCGGCGCCATCAACATCGGCCTCGACGGACAGTTCGCCACCTGGGCCGGCACCATCCTCGACCCCAGCCGCCCCATCCTGATCATCGCCGCCCCCGGCCGCGAATCGGAAGCCGCCCTCCGCCTCGGCCGCATCGGCTTCGATCAGGTCCTCGGCTACCTCGACTCCGGCATGGAGGCCCTCGCCGATCACCCCGATCTGCTGGAGTCCACCGACCGCCGCAGCGCCACCGACCTCGCCGCCGAACTGCATCTGCCGCAAACGGATCAGCCCCGCAACGGCGACGGCTTTTTCATCCTCGACGTCCGCACTCCGCGCGAATTCTCCGACAAACACATCCCCGGCGCCATCAACATCCCGCTCACCCGCCTCGGCGATCACCTCGCCGAGATCCCGAGCGACCGCCGCATCGTCATCCTCTGCGCCGGCGGCTACCGTTCGTCGATCGCCGCCAGCCTCCTCGCCCAGGAGGGCGTCGGCGCCGTCACGGAAATGGCCGGCGGTCTGGCCGCCTGGCAAGCCGCCCAGCTGCCCCTGGTTACTTCTGCCACCTAAGTTGCAAGTTAGCCCGCGAAAATCACTAACCAGGGCTCTTACTTTGCCGCTAATCTATCGGCCATGAAGGCCCCGCACGCCTGCCTTGCTCTGCTCCTCTGCTCGTTTTCTGCTGCCTGCCCGGCCCAGTCGAAACCTGCTTCGCCCGCGCATCTCGCTGCTCCCGGTGATCCGTACCGCAACGAAGCCATCGTCTTCGAGAAGAACGAGACCACCTGGCGCATGCGGGCCGACGGCACCGGCGAGCGCGACGTCCACGTTGTCCTCCGCATTCAGTCCCAGGGAGCCGCGCAGCAGTTCGGGGTCCTTGCCTTCGGTTACGCCTCGGCTTACGAAACGCCGACCATCAAGCTCGTCCGCGTGCACAAGGCCGACGGCTCCGTCGTCGACACCCCGCCCGGCGACGCCATCGACATGCCCGCCGAAATCACGCGCCAGGCGCCGCTCTACAGCGATCTGAAGCAGAAGCACATCCCCGTCCGCTCCCTCGCGCCCGGCGACACCCTCGAGTACGAAGTCGACACCTCCATCGACAAGGCCGAAGCTCCGGGCCAGTTCTGGGGCGCTGATCACTTCACCGCGCCCGGCACCCTCATCGTCCTCTCCGAAGTCCTCCGTCTCGAAGTCCCCGCCGGCAAGTATGTCCAGGTCTGGAGCCCGCATTACATCCCCGTTCAGGTCGACGACAACGGCACCCGCACCTATACCTGGAAGGTCTCGCAGTTAGTGCCAGCGCCCAGGGGCAACGGCGACAATAAAGCCACGCCACCCAAAGATCCCGACGAAGACGCCGACGGGCGCAAGCTGCCCTCCGTCGCCTGGACCACCTTCCATAACTGGAACGAAGTCGGCGCCTGGTATCGCACCCTGGTCGCGCAGCGCGCCGACCCGACGGATGCCATCCGCGCGCGCGCCGACGAACTCACCAAAGATGCCAGGACGCCCGACGAGCAGATGCGCGCCCTCTACAACTACGTCTCCGCGCATACCCGCTACATCGGCATTGACTTTGGCATTGGCCGGTACGAACCGCATACCGCTGCCGACGTGCTCGCCAACCAGTACGGCGACTGCAAAGACAAGGACACGCTGCTCGAAGCGCTGCTCCGCGCCAAAGGATTCTCCACCGCGCCCGCGCTCATCGGCGCCGGCATCGCTCCCGTGCCCGACGTGCCCTCGCCCGCCGTCTTCAACCACGTCATCACCACGGTCAATCTGCCCGGCGGACGCCTCTGGCTCGACAGCACGCCGCAGGCCGCGCCCTTCGGCTATCTCAGCGCCATCATCCGCGACGAGAAGGCCCTGGTCGTCGCCCCGGGTGCGCCTGCGACGCTCATCGCCACTCCCGCCGCGGCGCCCTGGCCCTTTACCGCGCATTACGAAGCCGATGCCACCCTCGATGCGCAAGGCAAGCTCACCGGCAAGATCACCAGCACGTACCACGATGACGACGAAGTTGCCGTCCGCACCGCCGCACAAAACGTCGCGCCCGCTGAGTGGGACAAGCTCTCCCAATACCTCTCCTACGCCACAGGATTCGGCGGCACCACCAGCGACACGCAGTTCACCAATGCCGCCGATTCGTCGAAGCCCGTCGGCATGACCTACAGCTACGACAAGCATCCCTACGGAGACTGGAAGATGCTGAACATCGTGCCGCTGCTCCCGGCGGTCGAGTTCACCGCGCTCGACAGCGACTCCACTGCGCCCGAGACCGACATCCAGCTGGGCGCGCCCCGCACCCTCACCGCCGTCAGCCGCATCCGCCTGCCGGAGGGCTACCGCGCCGATGTTCCCGACGCCATCCACGTCAAAACCGACTTCGCCACCTTCGACAAGGTCTACCGCTTCGACGGCAAGACCGTCACCGTCGAGCGCACCATCACCGTCCTCCAAAAGAAAGTCCCGAAAGACGACTGGAAGAAGTACCAGGCCTTCACCAAAGACATCCGCCTGAACGACGAGCCGTGGATTCCGCTCACCCCGCCCGCCTCGTCCGCCGCCTCCGAAACCACCACCCGTCCGCTGGTCAGCGCCAAACCCGGCGACAAGAAATTAAAAGAAACCGCCACCGTTACAATTACGACTGCGCCGCCGAAACCGGCGGAATCCACCGCCGAACTTACAGCCGACGCCACCGCCGCTGACTTCCTCCGCACCGCCTGGCAGCGGCTGCGCTCCGGCGATCGCCAGGGCGCCCGGGAAGCCCTCGATAAAGCCAAAGCCAAAGACCCCAAACAGGAGGGCCTCTGGGGCATGTACGGCACAGTCGCCGCGATGGACCGCAACCTCGACGAGGCGATCGTCGACTTCCATAAGGAACTCGCTGCCTACCCCGACAACGTGCCCGCTGCCCTCGGGCTCGCCAAAGCACAGGCCGAGAACCACGACTCCACCGCCGCCCGCCAGACCCTGCGGCAGTTTCTCGATAAGCATCCGGACAACCTGCAAATCGCCCAGTTTCTCTTCGGGCTCCAGTTCCAGGCCGAGGACTACCAGGCCGCGCTCAGGACCGCGCAGGCCGCTTCCACGCAGCATCCCGATGACCGCAGCCTGCGCCTGCTGCAGGCGAACACGTTGCTGCGCCTCAACCGCAACGATGAAGCCGCCGCTGCGGCCGCCAGTGTTCTCGACGGCGCCGACGACCCCGGCCTGCTGAACGATGCTGCCTACCTGCTCAGCGAGACCGGCAACAACCTCTCCGTCGCCGAAGAAGCCTCCCGCCGCAGCATCGCCAGGCTCGAGGCCGACTCCGCCGCGCTCACCGCCGACCAGGCCAACACCCACGCCTTCCAGCAGGCCAACCTCCTCGTCGCTTCGTGGGACACACTGGGCTGGATTCTCTTCAGGGAAGGGAAGACCGACGAGGCAAAGCCGCTGCTGCTGGCCGCCTGGCGCTCGTCGCTGCGCGCGGAGGTCGGCAGCCATCTCGCCCAGGTCTACGAGGCCGCCGGAGACAAGCCCGATGCCCTCGCCACCTATAACTTCGCTGCCCGCGCGCTGGGGCCAAACGATCCGCCCGACATCCGCCAGCAGATCCACGATGGCATCCATCGCCTCAGCGGAGTCTCCAGCACCGGCAAGGGCAGCCTGCAGGATCTCCGCACCTGGAGCATCAGTCGCCCGGCGGGCGTCAGCGGCTGGGGCACCTACCGCCTTGAGATCACCACCGGCGGCGTGGTCGAAGCCCGGCAAATGACCGGCGAAAAGGGAATCGCCGGCGTCAGCCCGGAGATCAGCGCCCTCAAGTTCCCGGAACTGCTGCCGCCCGGCTCGAAGGCACATCTGCTGCGCAGCGCGGTCGTCAGCTGCTCCATCGGCAAGACCTGCCAGGTCGTGCTCGTCCTCGACGGCGGCCCGCAGACGGAAGTGCAGTAGCCCGGCGCAGGAGGATTCTTCTGCCGCACAATTCCGTGTACCTTTCCATGGAGGCTCCAGCATGAATGTGCCGGCACAGGAATTGAAACTGCGCATCCAGGTCGTGCAGCTGGCCCTGATGCTGTTCAACCGAAAGGAGCACTACTACTGGGGTGCTCCTGACACCGGCAAAATACGCATGTGGCCGGATGCCTTCGCCAGCGATCCAAAGCAACTCCACGTCCTGGCTGCATCCATCGACGGCGTACACTTCTGCGCCGGCCGCAGCCAGAGGGAGGACGTACAGCAGCGCGCGCACTTCACCGGCTCCGCCCCCGTCGATGTGTGGATGTCCGTCTCGCAACCCATGAGCTATCCCCGCTTTTACCTCGACGGAGACACCGTCAATCCCAGTCCCAGCGGGCAAGTCTGGGGCGAATCCTGCGCGGGCAAAATGCATTTCGACTGCGGCAGCTTCGTGCGCTACTGCTTCCGGACCATCCTCGGCCCGGCCCTCGTCACGCCCGGCATCCAGATGCACGACCTCGCCCAGTCCGTTTGGTCCTCCGATTCAGGCAAAAAGCTCTCTGAAGTGGACGTTCTGCCTGCCGACATTGTCTACGCACACGGCACGCATGTCGGTCTTACTACCGGCAAGCCTGAATATCTCAAAGCCGAGAACGGCGCAGTCGGAATCCCTCCGGACGAAACCGTGCACGCGTACTTTGCCAAAATGGGCATCGTGAAGACAAGCCTCGCCAGCCCCCGAGCCGGCGAGCCGAGCTGGTCCGAAATCCGCCGCTGGCAAAAGTGGTCCTGAAGGACGCCGCAGGTCCCTCAGATTGCCGCCCCATTACGTGAGCGCGCGATCCAGATGCGTATAGCCGCCATCCACCACAATGTTCTGCCCCGTGGTGTGGCCGCTCTGCGTCGGTGAGAGAAGGAAGACCGTCATGGCCGCGATCTCCGACGCCTCCGTCATCCGATGCCCCAGCGGGATCCGCCGCCGAATGTCGTCGAGCGCAGCCTGCGG
>DATEPN010000363.1:0-10300 GCA_035273225.1 Acidobacteriaceae bacterium
TCGGGGGCGGGCTTGCCGCGTTCGTACTCGCCGGCGCAGACCAGCACGTCGAACTTGTCGAGCAGGTGCGTGATTTCGAGCGAGCGAACGACCGACTCGCGGGTGCTGCCGGAGACGACGGCAAAGGGGATGCGTCCGTGCTGGACCTTGATCTCGGCCAGAACCTCGGGGACGGCGGTCAGCTTCGGGAGCAGTTCGTAGTAGAGGCCCTCCTTGCGGAGCGCAACTTCTTCGACGGGCATGTTGAGGCCCTGCATGACGTTGAGGTCGGCGATGATCTGGCGGATGGGCTTGCCGCCCCACTGGTAGAAGATGTCTTCGGGGTAGTCGCAACCCCATTCGCCCAGGGCGGTCTTCCAGGCGATGTAGTGCAGGGGCATGGAATCGACGATGGTGCCGTCGCAGTCGAAGAGATAGGCCCGGAAGTCTCCGGGAGGAAGCTGAAGCTGCATACCAATAGGGTACCAGGGGTCGGCGGAGGCATCTTCGTGTGCTAGGCTTCGGCCAACTGTGGCCAACTTCGAAAAAGCGCCGGCAGAGGTTCAGGAGATCCTCTCGAAGCCAATTCAGCAGCTGGGGTTGAAGCTGGAGGGCTCGCCGATCGAGCGCTTTGTGCAGCAGCTCTATGAGGAGCTGGAGGCCAAAGGGCTGCATCGCTTTCGGCCCCGGTGCTACCTCACGGATGAGTGGGGCTGCCCGAACATGGAACCGGTCATCGGGATTCCGTTCTACCTGGCGGATCCGAAACTGCAGCGGCTCGAGTCGGAGATGAACGACATCGAGGACGCGCGGCAGATCATGATGTACATGCGCCACGAGGCGGGGCATGCGTTCAACTACGCCTATGCGCTGTATCGAACGCAGGAGTGGCGCAGTGTCTTTGGGCCGTTTCGGCGGCCGTACCGGGATAACTACAAGCCGGTTCCGTTCTCGCGGCAATTTGTGCGGCACATGGAGGGCTGGTACGCGCAGAAGCATCCGGACGAGGACTTTGCTGAGACGTTTGCGGTGTGGCTGACGCCGCGCTCGAACTGGCGGCAGCGCTACAAGGGCTGGGGCGCGATGAAGAAGCTGCTCTACATGGATCGCATTGGGCGCAGGCTGGGCGATTCGGATCCGGTGGTGGCGCACGGCGACACGGACATCACGGTCGACGAGATGGACGTGACGGTTGGCGAGTTCTATCAGCGCGCGCTCGATCAGCAGCTCATGCCGGGCGAGCTTCCGCTCGATACGGATCTGCGCGACATCTTCAATGTGTCGCGACGACGGCGGAACAATGTTCGCCCGGCGGTGGATTTGCTGCGGGAGCACCGCAAGGTTCTTGTCGACAAGGTGAATTACTGGACGGGCGTGCAGCGTCCGCTGGTGAAGAAGCTGATCGAGACGATCGAAACAAAAGTCCGCGATCTGGAGCTGCGCGCGGACATAAAATGTGAAGCAGAATATCTGACGGAAATCACGGTGTACGCGACCGCGCTGGCGATGAACTACATTACGCGGGGCAAGTTCATTTTGCCCTGATGGGTGTGTGATGGTTCGGCGCAAGGAAGCTCATGGCAGATCTCAAACTAACGATCCTGCACGATGTCTGGGAAGAGGGCCCGCCGGAACCGGAGCCGGAGCCGGCGAAGACGCCTCGCGGCAAGAATGGGAAGCGGCGGAAGAAGAAAGAGAACGCGCTGCGCGACCGCGAAGAGATCTTCGAGGCGCTGACGAAGCTCGGGCATGAGCCTTCGTATCACGTGCTCGACGGGAAGAATCAGTCGCTGCTGTCGCTCGCGCGATGCGGCGCGGACCTGGTCTTCAATCTCACCGAGTCCTACGCCGGCAACGACACGAGCGACAAGAATATTGCCGCGTATCTGGAACTGCTGCACCTGCCGTACACCGGATGCGGGCCGGAGGGGCTGTATCTGGCGCAGGACAAGTCGATCGCAAAGAAGATCTTCGACTTCCACAAGATCAAGACGCCGGATTTTGCGACGTCGTATAAGGGGCGCACCGATCACTCGCACGACATCAAGTTTCCGCTGATTGTGAAGCCGGTGGCGGAAGACGGGTCGATCGGGATTGACAGCGATTCGGTTGTCGACAGCGTGAAAGAGCTGATGGAGCGGATCCATTACATTCACGAGGAATTCGACAGCCCGGCGCTCATCGAGGAGTACATCGAGGGGCGGGAGATCTATGCGGCGATTCTGGGCAATGAGAATGCGGAGGTGCTGCCGCTGATTGAACTCGACCTGTCGAAGCTGCCGAAGGGAACGCCGCGGATCGCGGGACAGGATGTGAAGTTCGATCACGACACCGAGGCGTACAAGGTAACGAAATCCGCAGCGGTCGAAGATCTCGATGAGGAGATGACGAAACAGCTGCAGGACACGGCGCTGGCGGCGTATCGCGCGCTGAAGCTGCGCGACTACGGACGCATCGACATGCGGGTGAACAAGAAGGGCGAGGTCTACGTCATCGAGGCGAATCCGAATCCGTGGCTGGCGAGCGCCGCCGAGTTCACCATGGCGGCGAAGAAGGCGGGCTACTCGTATACGGATATCATCGGCAGGATCGTGGATCTGGCGCGTGCCCGCGCCACGTAGTGGAAACCGGGTCACGCGATGATGGCAGCCATCCATCGCAGTTGAACTTGAGATTGCCAGTTGTGCGAGGAGGCAGCGTGAGGGGGATCCTCTCGTTCCTGCTGGTCTGTGTTGTGTCCGCCGCCGCGTCAGGGCAGGAGTCTTCGATTCAGCGCAACAGCAACCTGCGATCCGGGCCGTCGACGGAGAGCAAGGTTGTTCGATTGCTGCCGGCGGGCAGCGCGGTCACGGTCATTTCGAATTATCCGCGGCTGGGATACGTGCGGGTGCTGACGGAAGGCGATGAGTCCGGCTGGGTGTGGCAGAGAAACGTTCAGCAGCCGCACGCGCCGGCGACTGCACTGCTGGCTCCGCGACGCAAACCGCCGACGGAGGCGGGCGGCGCTCGGGTGGGCGACAGCAGAATCTATCCGAACGCGCAGATGACGCCGGGGAAGGCCGATCCGAGTGTGACGCAGAGCAATCTTGCGAAGACGATCTGCAACAAGGCGTGGTCGACGGAATCCGTACGGCCTGCGGAGTCGGTCACAAACAAGATCAAGCAGCAGACGATGAAGGCGTATGGGTATACGGACGCGGCGAATCGCTACGAGCTGGACCATCTGCTCTCGCTGCAGAACGGCGGATGTCCGGATTGCGTCGAAAACCTCTGGCCCGAGGCGTATGGCGACCCCAGTCATCCGATGACGCAGAACGAGCGGGCGGCGTGGAACCGGGCGAATCCTGGATCGGCGGCGGTGCTGGCAGGGTCGCTGGAAAAAGATCTGGTGGAGAACCACATTCACGATGAGATTTGCCGCGATGTCCCCAATGGCAAGATGAGCGCGGAGGCGAAGAAGTATCCGGCGACGGTGACGATTACGCTGGAGCGCGGGCAGCAGATTCTGGCCACGGACTGGTATGGGTGCTACCGCGCCATGATGGATGGCAATCGTCCGTGTGAATGACCTGGTGCCGCGGCGCGGGCCGAGACTGCGAAGCGCGCCTGTATAGTGCGTAGCATGCACGCGCATTTCCTGCAGAGAATCTCCTTTAGCTTTGCTGCTTTTATTTTTCTCGCCGGCGCCGCACAGCCAGCCACTCCGGCGGTGCACAAAGCGGAGAGCGTCCCGGCGGTGCGGCCTCTAACGATGTCGGTTGGCGGGCGGATGCTGGTTACGGCTTCGCATGGCGACAGCTTTGGCGGCCAGGAGTACACGTCGCAGTGGCCGGGGAGCTACTTTCGCGCGGCGTTCGCGGGGACGAAGGTGTTCTTTCGCGTCGGCAAGAGCGACGAGATTCTGCACGTCGTGGTGGATGGGCAGGCGGCGGGATCGCTGGTGAAGCCCGAGGCGGGCGTGTATGCGGTCGATGGGCTGACGGAGGGCAGGCATGAGATCGCCGTTCAAGTCGCGACGGAGAGCCAGGCGGGCCCGAACAGCTTCGGCGGGTTTGCGATTCCGGCCGGAGAAAAGGCTCTGGAGCCAGCGGCGCGGCGGCGGCAGATCGAGTTCATCGGCGACTCGCATACGGTCGGGTACGGAAACTTGTCGACAAAGCACGCATGCACGAAGGATGAAATCTGGGCCGACACCGACGACACGAAGGCGTTCGGGGCGCTGATCGCCGCGCACTATGACGCGGATTATCAGGTGAACGCGATCTCGGGGCGGGGCGTGGTGCGCAACTACGGCGGCTTCGAGGCCGACACGCTTCCTCAGGCGTATCCATATGTGCTGTTCGACAAGCAGCAGAGGTACAGCGACCCGGCGTGGCAACCGCAGGTGATTGTGATTGCCCTGGGGACGAATGACTTCACGACGCCGCTGCACGCCGGCGAGCGCTGGAAGACGCGCGACGAACTGCACGCGGATTATGAGGCGACGTACGCCCGGTTTCTCGAAGGGCTGCGCGCGCGGGATCCGGGGGCGCTGATCATCGTCTGGGCAACGGACATGGCGGAGAAGGAGATTGAGACGGAGGCGCGGAAGGTCGTCGAGCAGATGAAGCAAAGGGGCGATCAGCGCATCACGTTTCTGCCCATCGACGGGCTGAGCCTCGCGGCGTGCGACTGGCATCCGTCGGCCGCCGATGACCGGGTGATTGCGGACAAGGTGATACGGGTGGTGGACGCGGCGCGGATCTGGAGTCAGCCGTAGCGGCTGCGTTACAGGTTGACCGAAATGCCGCCCCAGCTTTCGGGGTCCACGTCGCGGATGGTTTCGGTGAAGTCCCAGCGGTGGCCGTAGAAGTCTTCGGCGTTGTACTGGCGTTCGCCGTAATTGTGCTCGACGGGTTCGGTGAGGATGATGGCGCCGGCCTTGCGGGCGCGCTCGCAATGGGCGGGGGCGTCCTCGATGCGGACCTGCACCGTGCACGACTGGTTCGGCACGACGTTGCCTTCGGCGATGGTGAAGCAGCCCTCGCCGGCGCGCATCTGGATGCGGTGGTTGGCGATGCGCAGGCGCACCGTGAAGCCGAATGCTTTGCTGAGCCAGTCGGCCGCGGCGGCGGGATCGGGATAGCGGAGGACGGGGATGACGGAGCAGGGCGGGACGGAGCGGTTGGAGCGCATGACGAACCTCGCAGGCGGCGCGGGAGAAGAGTAGCAGGTTCGCAGAGCCGACCATCGCTGGAGCGCTGGCCGGCGGACATTTAATATCGCGTCGTGGACGTTCCTGGCTGGCTGCTTGATTCCGATCCTTCCATTCGCTGGCAGGCGATGCGCGATTTGGCCGACGCTGCTCCGGCGGCCAGCGCCGCGGAGCGCGCGCGGGTGACGCGGGAGGGCCTGGGGGCGGCGATTCTTGCTTGTCAGGAGGTGGACGGATCCTGGCGGCGGCCCGATTGCCCCGTCTGGCTGTCGACTCTCTTCACCTTGCAGCTGTTGCGCGCGATCGGCGCCGATCGTGACGATCCTGCGGTCGAAGCTGCGGTGGCGCGTCTTGAAACCAGCATGCGATGGAGCGACTACGACGGGTGCTGGAACCTGCGTCCGCCGGTATTCGGTGGGAATTCGTTTTTTGAGGGCGAAGAGGAGCCCTGCATCAACGGAGGCGTGCTCGCTCTGGGCGGCTGGTTTGGGAGGCCGACGGAAAGGCTGGCGCGGCGACTGCTGGGCGAACAACTCGAGGACGGCGGCTGGAATTGCGAGGCGCCGAAGAGTCAGCGGTCGTCATTCCACAGCACGATCTGCGTGCTGGAAGGATTGCTGGAGTACGAGCGCGCGGTTGGATCGGCGCCGGAGGTGGCGGCGGCGCGACGGCGCGGCGAGGAATACCTGCTCGCGCGCGGGCTGTTCCGGCGGCTCGCGACCGGCGAGGTCATCGATCCGGAGTTTCTGGAGCTGGCGTTTCCGCCTCGCTACCGTTATGACGTGCTGCGGGCGCTGGACTACCTGCGCGCCACGGGTGCCGAGCCGGATGCGCGGATCGGCGAGGCGGTACGCATCATCGAGAGCAAGCGGCAGGCCGACGGCCGCTGGCTGCTCGATCGTG
Source organism: Acidobacteriaceae bacterium (assembly GCA_035273225.1). Classification (GTDB taxonomy): domain Bacteria; phylum Acidobacteriota; class Terriglobia; order Terriglobales; family Acidobacteriaceae; genus Palsa-343. The sequence continues at coordinate 6,077 of DATEPN010000363.1, forward strand.
CTTACGGCGAGGCTCTGCCGGTGCCGGTGGGCGAGTCGGCGGGCCAGCCGAGCCGATGGAATACGCTGCGGGCGCTGCGGGTGCTGCGGTGGTATGAGCGAGAGACAGGGAACGCCTTCAGTTGAGCTGCGCATGCAGCGGCAAGGATCGGGACGAGGGGCCGACGCTCAGGATGCGGCCCGCGGTGAGCGTGACCCACTTCTGATCCTTCGCAGACCAGTACTGCAACTGGCGCAAAGGCACGTGCAGCGTTGCGTGGGCGAACTCGCCCGCCGGAACGTGCGCGCGGTCGAAGGCAACGAGCTTGCGCACCGGGAACTGCACGCCCGGAGGCGGTGCGGTGGGCGCGCCGAGATAGGCCTGCGGCACCTCGTCAGAATCGACATTTCCGGTGTTGCGGATCAGGACTGACAGGTCGAGGCCGCCGTCAGCCGCTCTGTTCACCTTCAGGTCGGAGTACTGGAACGTGGTGTAGCTGAGGCCGAAGCCGAAGGGGAAGAGCGGTTCGAGGTTCTCCTTATCGAACCATCGGTAGCCAACGTTTACGCCTTCACTGTAGGTGGTCTTGCCGCCCACGCCGCGCATGCTGCGCTCGGGATAGCGCGGGTCGGTGGCTGCGTAGTCGGTGAGCTTGCGGGCCCAGGTAACGGGCAGGCGGCCGGCAGGGCTGGTGCGGCCGAGCAGGATGCTCGCCGTGGACCAGCCGCCCTCGTCGCCGGGCCACCACATCTCGAGCACGGCTTTCACCTTGTCGATCCACGGCAGGGCGACAGGCTGGCTGGTGTTCAGGACGACCACCGTGTTTGGGTTGACGGCGGCAATTTCCTCGACGAGGCGGTTCTGGTCGCCGGGCAGGCCGAAGACGGGCTCGAGCCGCGTCCACACAAACACCACTGCGGTCTTTGCTTTCCTCGCGGCGGCGATGGCTTCGTCGTGGTCGGCCTGGCGCTGCTGCGGCGTATACCAGTTGAGGCGCACCTGCACCGGCTGGCCGGAGGTGTCCTGCGTTGTGGAGACTTCGAGGGCATGCTGACCCGCGGTCAGGTTCACGGCGCGGCGCACGTTATCGAGGCCTTCAGGCGTCGGGATCACGTTGTCCTGATTGGCCTGCAGGATGTCGCCGTGGACGTTTCCCTGGACGGCGCCTGTACGTCCGAGCAGATCGCCGTCGAGGCGGATGCTGGCGTTGGTGCCGAGAGCCTGCAGATAGATCCAGTACTCACCGGCCGACGGGACGTTGAGCATTCCCTTCCAGGTGATCACGGAGTTCGGCGGAAGGGCGGTTCCGTTTTTCATCGTGAAATTGATCTGGTCATCGGTCTGCTTCCGATCGCCGTCAATGCGGAGGAGGCCGGGCTGGCCGTCGTGCGTCAGGAGTTCGGGCGGAATCGTGGCGCCGCTCATGTTGTCGGCGACCGCGAACGGAACACGGGGATTGCCGGACATGGTCCGGATCGCGGCAACGGGGCCAACCTGACGCTCCGGCAAACCAACGCTGCGCTCGCCGTTGATGCCGATAGCGTCCACCTGGGTGGCGGTGGGACCGATGAGAACGACGGAATTGAGATCGCGCAGCGGGAGCACGTGGCCATCGTTTTTCAGCAGGACCGCGGCATCTTCGCCGGTCCTCCTGATGATGGCTGCGTTGGCATCGATCTGGTGCGCAGTAACCGAGTGCTTCTGCTGGCCGTCGAGGTAGCCGAAACGGACCATTTCATAGAGCACATGACCCGCGGCCCGCGTGATCGTATCCTCGCTGACCTTGTGCTCGATGTAGGCCTCCCGAATCTTCTCCGGATTGAGAATCAGGCCAAAGTCGCTCGGACCCCGCGGCTGCGGCGCAGGCTCTTCAGGGATATGGCCGCCGAACATTCCCTTCGGCCTTTCCTCGCTGTTGGCCGACTCGGGAGGCGTTTGCGGCGCCAGATCGAAGAAAGAGGGGAGAGAGAGGGGCGTGCCGGGTGAGTGTTCGCCGGGCATCTCGAGATCGAGGCCGGCGTTGATGAAGTCGACGGCGTGTACGGCTCCCCAGTCGGAGGTGACAAAGCCTTTGAAGCCGAGCTGGTCGCGGAGGATCGTGGTCAACGTGTCCTTGTTGCCGCAGGCGAAGGCGCCGTTGATGCGGTTGTAGGAGCACATGATCGACGCGACGCCTGCCTGCACAGCGGCGTCGAAGGGTGCGACGTAGATCTCGTGGAGCGTCTGGTCGTCGATGTAGATGTTGGTCGCGTTCGAGTCGTAGCCAACGTAGTGCTTCACCTGCGCCATCACGTGCTGCGCCTGGATGCCCTGGATTTCCGCGGCACCCATGACGCTGGTGAGGTACGGATCTTCTCCGAAGGTGTTGTAGCCGCGGTGGAACTCGAGGTCGCGGTCGATATTCACGAAGGGCTGCAGGCTGACGTCGATGCCCAGGGAGCGAGCCTCGCGTCCGATGACGATGCCGTTGTCTTCAGCATCTTTTGTGCTGAAGGTGGCGGCGACACCCATGGTGCAGGTTTCCGCCTGGGAGGGATGGCGCGTGAGCACGCCGGGAGGGCCGTCGGCGAAGCGCAGGCCGGGGATGGCCATATGCGGGACTCCGGCGAGGTAACCGGCCTGACCCTGATAGTGCGCCGGGTTCTCATGGACACCATGGATCAGATCAAGCTTGTCTTCGATGCTCATGTCGCTGAGAAGGCGGTCGACACGGGGATCGCCGGTGACGACCGGGACGGACTGCGCCGCAGACAGGAGTGAAGAGCCCAGAAAAATCGCGCCCCAGAATGCCGGCTTCCATGCTTTGCCAGATCTCATTTCGTGTTCCCTGGATTCGGATGGCTACAGTTGTAACTAAACCGGGCCTTATCGGACACGAGTTTTTCCAGGCTGCATCCAGAGATGAACCGGCAGAGGTGGGAATCCTGCAAATCTAGCCGTAGGCTTCGCTCATCTGCTGGAATTCTTCGCCCATCCAGCCGGTGAAGGCTTCGGTGGACTGCGGGCGGCCGAGGAAGTGGCGGACGATCTCCTTGCCGGGCATGGAGCCACCGGGGTCGAGGACGGCGCGGCGGTACTTGAGCACCACGGGCGAGTCGAGCAGTGCGTGCCGCGGGAACTGGCTGAAGAAGTCCAGCGCGATCACCTTGTCGTAGAGATAGGTGTAGTAATTCGACGTGTAGCCGACGAGGTGGGTGAAGCTCGCGTACATGCGGTTGCCGTCGATCCAGGCGTAGGGCAGGAAGCGCTCGTAGAGCGAGCGGAAGAGCGCTTCGGGATCGAGGCGGACCGGATCGGTGCGGTGCGTTTCGAGCGAGTAGGTGGTGTAGAGCAGTTGCGTGCGGACCCAGTCGGCGCGGCCGAAGGCTCCGGCGCGGTTCATGCGCAGGACGAGTTCGGCGGGGATGGGCTCGTTCGTCTCGTAGTGGAGCGCGAACGTGGCGAGCAGGCGCGGGTCGCGGAAGAACTCCTCGAGCATCTGCGAGGGAACTTCAACGAAGTCGCCTTCGGTGGCGATGCCGCTGATACCGGCCCACGGTTGGCGTCCGCCGAGGAGCGCATGCATGAGGTGGCCGAATTCGTGGAAGAAGGTGACGACGTCGGTGTACTGCATGAGCGCGGGATTGCCGTCCTTCGGCTCAGGGAAGTTGCAGATGAGCGCGGCTTCGGGGATCTGGCGTCCGGCGATGCCGGCGACCAGCGGATGCGCGGAGAACCACTTGTCCTTGCCCTCGCGCGGATGCATGTCGAGGTAGAAGCGACCGGCGAGTTCGGTGCCGTCGAGCACCTCCCAGGCGGTGACGGCGGGATTCCAGACTTCAGCGTTTTCGATGCGGCGGAACTCTACGTGGAATAGCTTTTCGGCGGTGGCGAGGACGCCCGGCTCGACGCGCTCGTACGGGAAGTAGGGGCGGACAGACTGCGAGTCGAAGTCGAAGGCGGAACGGCGGTACTGCTCCAGCCAGTAGGCGCGGCTGGCGGCGTCGATCTGCTCGAGGCCGGGCTGCTGCTCGCGCGCGAAGGCCAGGATCATGGAGTATTCCTTCTCGGCGCCGGCCTTGCTGGCGCGGTCGAGGTCGTCGAGGAAGGCCTGCATGTTGGCGGCGGACTCCATCATCTGGTCGGCGGTCGCGAGGTCGGCCCAGTGGGGGAAGCCGAGGAGGCCGGCGACTTCCTGGCGGATGGAGAGCAGGTCGAGGAGGATCTGGTGGTTGGCCGGGAAGGCGCGTGTGTTATAGGCGAGGA
>DATEPN010000364.1:0-2796 GCA_035273225.1 Acidobacteriaceae bacterium
ATGGACTTCCTGGGCCTCACGACGCTGACGGTGATCAGCGACTGCCTGAAGATGATCGCGAAAAACCGCGGCGAGCAGCTGGATATGGCGAAGATCCCGCTCGATGACCAGAGGACGTACGAGCAGGTCTTCCATCGCGCGCTGACGTCGGGAGTCTTCCAGTTTGAGTCGGGTGGCATGCGCGACGTGCTGCGGCGTTATAAGCCGACGACGGTTGAAGACCTGACCGCTCTCAACGCACTGTACCGGCCGGGGCCGATTCAAGGCGGCATGATCGATGACTTCATCGAGCGCAAGTGGGGTCGGCGCAAGGTGGAGTACGAGTTGCCGCCGCTTGAGGCAATCCTGAAAGAGACGCTGGGCGTGATCGTCTATCAGGAACAGGTGATGCAGATCGCGAATATCCTGGCGGGCTACTCGCTGGGAGAAGCCGACCTGCTGCGGCGCGCGATGGGGAAGAAGAATCCCGAGGAGATGGCCAAACAGCGCGACCGCTTCACGACGGGCGCGGTGGAGCGCGGCTATCCAAAGGACAAGGTCGTCCACATCTTTGACCTGATGGAACAGTTCGCCGGCTATGGCTTCAACAAGTCGCACTCGGCGGCGTATGCGCTGCTGGCGTATCACACGGCGTATCTGAAGACGCACTATCCGGTGGAGTTCATGTCGGCGCTGCTGACATCGGAAATTTCGAAGCCGGAAAACGTGGTGAAGTACATCAAGGAGTGCCGCGAAATGGAAATCGCGGTGGAGCCGCCGGATGTACGCTACAGCGACGCAGACTTCACTCCGCATGGAGACAAGATCCGGTTCGGGTTGACGGCCATCAAGAACGTCGGACGCAATGCGATCGACTCCATTCTCGCGGTGCGCGACGAGCTGGCCAGCGAAGGAAAGAGCTTCGGCGACTTCCAGGAATTTTGCGACAAAATTGATCTGCGGCTGCTGAACAAGCGGGTCCTCGAGTCCCTGATCAAGGCGGGCGCACTGGATTCCTTTGGACGCCGCGCACAGTTGCTGGCGGCCGTGGATAGAAGCATCGAACGGGCGCAGAAAGCGCAGCGCGATCAGGCAGCGGGGCAGAGCGGGTTGTTCGGGATTTTTGAAGCGCCCGCATCGCAGAACGGGCATGACCTGCCGAATGTCCCGGACCTGGACGAAATGCAGCGCCTGCAGATGGAGAAAGAGGTGCTGGGCTTCTTCGTGTCCGGGCATCCGCTGGACAAATATGCGGAGAAGCTGCGGAATCTGCCCGGCGTGATGGACGTGGCCACTGCGCTGGAGACCAAACCGGCTCCGTCGAACGGGCGCAGAGGCCAGGCTCCGGAGAACGAGATTGCGGTGGCTGGCGTGATGGTTGGGCTCAAGGTGGCGAAGTCGAAGCGTTCGGGCGAGTTGTACGCGCAGGCCGCGCTCGAGGACGCGACGGGGAAGATTGATCTGATCTGCTTCCCGAAGGATTACGAGCGGCTCGCCGAGCCGCTGAAGATGGAAGTGCCGGTGCTGGTGCGGGGGGCGCTGCGCGCGGAAGAGGATGCCGCGCCGAAGCTGGCGGTCTCGTCCATTCAGGCCATGGAAGACGTGAAGGTGCGGCTGCCGAAGAACATTCGGATCCGGATTCCGCTGGAACGGGTGAGCGAGACGACGCTCGAGGAGTTGCGGGATCTGATCGCGGGCACTCCCGGGCCGGGACATCTGATGTTGAACGTGGAGCAGCGCGGAGAGTACTGCGTGGTGATGGAGCCTGAGGGGCTGAAGGTGGCGGCGGACCGGGCATTCATCGACAAAGCGGAGCTGCTTCTGGGGCGCGGCATGGTGCAGGCGCTGGATTAGCTTCTGCGTCAGCCAGGCCATGCGGGCGCATGGTACCTGCCTGGGTACTGATGGCGGAGCGGGTTGCTCTTCAATAATCGAAGGGTGAGCGCGGGGCGGAAATCCGAAAACGGCAATGAGCTGTTGCGCCGGGAGTATGTTGCGTATCTGCGCGTCGAGAAGGGGCTGCGTCCGCTCTCCTGCGAGGCCTACGAGCGCGATCTGCTGCAGTTCAGCGAGTACCTGGAGCAGCAACCCGCGACGCTGCTGACGGCAACGCAGGCGCAGGTCGCCGGATTTCTGGAGCACCTGGCGAAGCATGGGGTGGAATCGCGCTCGGCAGCGAGAAAGCTGTCGTGCCTGCGCGGATTCTATCGATGGCTGTTGCTGGACAAGCGCATCCGGCGGGATCCCACTCTGAACATGGAGTCGCCGGCGACGTGGAAGGTGCTGCCGAAGTCCCTGGCCGTGACGGAAGTGGACGGCATGCTGGAGCGGGCGACGACGGCAGCGGAGGGCGCGGCAGCCGACGCGATTGCGCTGCGGGACTGGGCGATTCTGGAGTTGCTGTATGCGGCCGGGCTGCGCGTTTCGGAACTGACGGGCCTGAATGTGGCGGACCTGTCGCTCGACGCTGGGCGCGCGCAGGTGCGCGGTAAGGGCGACAAGGAGCGCATCGTGCCGCTGGGGCGCGCCGCGGTGGAGGCGCTCGAAGCGTATCTGCAGCATGGACGTCCGGTGCTGGCCAGGAAGGCTACGAGCCGGCTGTTCGTGTCAGCGCGCGGTGGGTCGATCAGCCGAGGCTGGGTGTGGCGGATGGTGAAGCGCAGCGATGGCAAGGCCAGTCCGCACATGCTGCGGCACAGCTGCGCGACGCATATGGTCGAGCGCGGCGCGGATCTGCGCACAGTGCAGACGCTGCTGGGGCATGCGGATATCGCGACCACGCAGGTGTATACGCATCTGGCGCTTGGGCGGCTCAAG
>DATEPN010000365.1:0-7727 GCA_035273225.1 Acidobacteriaceae bacterium
CAACTCCGGATACGCGTCCTCGATCTCCGGAACATGGATCGTGTGCCAGTCCGGCATCGGTTTCGTCTCCTCGCCCCAGCGCACGCGCATCTCTTTCGGAATGCCGACATGATCGAAGTAGCAGTTCGAGAGCTTCACGTCCTCGATCAGGTTCTCCGGAATCCCGGAAATCAGCGACGAGGTCGACGACGCTGAGTTGTAGCTCACCAGATTCGCAATCAGCACCCGCCGCAGCGTGCCTTTGCGCAGGGTCTCCTTCGGGTTGCGATTGCGCCTGTTCAGCCGCAGGAACAGCGGCGCGTCGATGATGTCGCGCATCGTGTTGCCGGTGATCGCAATGTCCTCGAGAAACGCGCCGTCCGAGCTTTCCAGCGAAATGCCCTTGCACCCCTCGATCACATTGCCGGTAATCGTGATATTCCGAAATCCGCCGTTCGACTCCGTGCCGCACTTGATGCGTCCGTTGCGCGAGACGTGCGCATCCTCAGCAAATTTCTTCCACGTCCCCGCGATCACGCTGCCCAGTTCATACGTGCCGGTGACGTAATTGTTGGCGATGGTCACGTGATCGGTCGAGCGCGCATATCCCAGCGCGTAGCTGGACTTCGGGCAGATCGCGTCATCCCACGGCGAGTTGACGGTGCAGTTCGACACGCGCACATTGCGGCAGCAGTCGATGTCCAGCCCGTCGCGATCCGTATCGATCAGCAGGTTATCGATCGTCATGTTGTCGACGCCCGTGGCCAGCAGCGCAAAGTGTCCGCCCTTCAGCACGCTGAAGTCGCGCAGGATCACGTTATGGCAGTTCTTCAGCCCGAAAGTCTTGTTGCCCACGCCGGCCTGCTCCGCCACGAAGGCGAAGTAGTCGCCGCGATTGCCCGGCGACCCGTGCGACAGACCCTTGCCGAAGATCAGCCCCGGTCCCATCACCGCAAAATCGTGCTGGTTTTCCGCGTACAACAGCGAATTGCGCCAGTGGTTGTGGCCGTAGTCCTGGTAAGGCGTCCACGGATCATTCGGCTCGGCCGCATCGTACGTTCCGCCGTTGTAGCCGGTCGTTTCGCCAGGTTTCGGTGAGTCCGCCGCCAGAATCGTGCAGCCGCTCGAAAGATACAGCGTCACGTGCGATTTCAGCCGGATCGTGAAGCACACATACGTGCCTGCCGGGAAGACCAGCGTGCCTCCGCCCGCCGCAGCCAGGGCGTCGATTGCTTTGTTGATCGCCGGGGTATCGACCGTCTTCCCATCGCCGGTCGCGCCAAAGGTGCGGACGTTGTACACCGCCTCTGTGCTGTGCGCTTCGGTCTGTGCCTCAGCCAGCGAAACATGGCCCACGGTGGCAGCAGCCACCGCCAACGGAGAGAGCTTGAGCAGGTCGCGACGTTCCATGGTCCAGCAGAATATCAGCCGTAAAGTTCAAAAGGGAAACCGTTCCCGCGCTCCGGAACCGCTATGCGGTACGCCATTTTGCGCGCCCGGACCGCTGGAATACGCCTGGGCAGCACGGCCGACGCGTCACACATCCCTTCACCAGGGAGACACAGCATGCCATCAGCATCCGATCGCTCCGGTCGCGAAGCGAACACCATCAAGCCTCAGCAGTCGCCCGAGAAACGCGAAGAGTCCCTCGACAAAACCATTGAGGATTCCTTCCCCGCCAGCGATCCTCCTTCCACCGACCCGGCGCCCAAAAAAGATTCGGAAGCCGCGTGAAAGCAGGCGGGCGGACAATGACATCAGGAGAGCCGATGCAAACCGCCCCGCTGCGCATCTTCACCGTCGGCCATTCCACGCGCACCGCAGAAGAATTCATCGCCCTCCTGCGCGCGCACGCCATCGAGCAGCTCGTCGATGTCCGCACCATCCCGCGCTCGCGGCACAATCCGCAGTTCGCCGGCGATGCGCTCTCCCGCTCTCTGCACGATGCCGGTATCCGCTATCAACACATCAAGGCATTGGGTGGACTGCGACACGCGCGTCGCGACTCCGTCAACACAGGCTGGCGCAATACCAGCTTTCGCGGCTACGCCGACTACATGCAAACCACGGAATTCGAGCACGCGCTCGACGGCCTGATCGCCCTCGCCCGCGAGCGCCGCACCGCCATCATGTGCGCCGAAGCCGTTCCGTGGCGCTGCCACCGCTCGCTCATCGCCGACGCTCTCCTCGTCCGCGGCATCGATCCCGAGGAGATCGCCAGCGCCACCTCCGCACGCCGCCACACCTTGACATCCTTCGCGCACGTAGACGGAACCCGCATCACCTATCCGCAGCAGAATGCCGAGCCCGGCCTCTTCGACGAGGCAGGCCAAAGCAGCATCCATGCTGGAAAATAATCGTGAGGACCCGCTGATGCCCGTGATCCGAAACTGCCCCTCCTGCGGAAAGCCCAACCGCATCCCGGTCAGGCATGTCGCCGACACCGGACGATGTGGCGCCTGCAAAGCGGCCCTGCCCGCTATCGCCGAGCCCATCGCGGTGGACCCTGGCGAATTCGATGAGATCGTCCGCGACAGCAAGGTCCCCGTCCTCGTCGATTTCTGGGCCTCCTGGTGCGGTCCCTGCCGCATCGCCGCGCCGCACGTCGCGCAGGTCGCGCGCGACCTCGCCGGTCAGGCCGTCGTGCTCAAGGTCGACACCGAGCAGCATCCGTCGCTCGCTGCTCGCTTCAACGTGCAGGGCATTCCCAACTTTGCTGTCTTCTCCCAGGGCAATCTTCAGTTTCAGCAGGCCGGCCTCGTCGATGCGAACACGATGAAAGCCTGGCTCGCGCGCGCCACGTAGCACCCTCAGTTCATCCCTGGCCGGACGAACCGGCAGCCTGCATCGTTTTCGTGTGGACCAGCGCGCGAATGAATTCAGGCGTCGAGCCGCAACAGCCGCCCACAAACGAAGCACCCGCCTCAACCAGTTCCTTGTAATACGAGGCAAACAGCCCCGCTGACGTGGCATAGTGAACGCTCGACCCCGCCACCGCCGGCAGGCCCGCATTCGGCTTGATCCAGATCGGCAGATGCGAAGCATCGCGCAGCCGCCGGCAGATCGGCACCACGCCTTCGACGCCGACCCCGCAGTTCGCGCCGATCGCCGACGCCCCCGCATCTTCCATCGCCGCAGCAACTTCTTCGGGCGTCGCTCCCATCATGGTCCGGTCTTTGTTCCTGCCGGAATCAAATGCGAACGAAACCAGGACAGGAAGATTCGTACGCCGCGCCGCCTCCACCGCCACACGCGCCTCTTCCACGTCGCTCATCGTCTCGACCAGCAGTGCGTCGGCGCCTGCTCCGGCCAGCGATTGCGCTTGTGCGGCAAAGGCCGCGCCGGCCTCCTCGCGGCTGATCTCCCCCGACAACAGCATCTTCCCCGTCGGCCCCATCGATGCAAACACCAGGGCTCTTCCCGCGGCCATCCGAGACAGTCGCACCCCGCCACGGTTGATGGCGTCCAGATCAGCCGCGGACACATCCTTCATCGCAATCGCATTGGCGCGAAACGTGTTCGTCAGGATGACCTCGCTCCCTGCTTCGGCGTAGGCGCGCCCCACCTGCTCCACACGCTCCGGATGAGCAAGGTTCCAGCTGTCGGGGACGGTGCCGGCCTCGAGCCCCAGCTTTTGCAACTCCGTGCCCCAGGCGCCATCGGTGATCAGCGGCCCACCGGCCAGCCACTCGCGCAGGTTAGGCATGTGCCTCCTCGTTTGGCCCAAGCATACGCGTCACAATCGCGCAGCCAGGCATTGGAGCGCCGCGTCCTGGTTACCAACGGGTCTGCGCGGCTCAGGAATGGTCTGGCAACCCGCTCGAAGCAGGCTAACCTAATCGCGTTCGCAGGCGCATCGATGAACGACCAGCAATGGAACACCCTCGTCGCCGCGGTTCGCGGAGAAACCCTCCGCCCGCTGCCAACAGCCTTCATCATCGACAGCCCCTGGCTTCCGAACTGGGCGGGTCACACCATCCTCGACTACTTCACCGACGACCGCATCTACCTCGACGACAATCTGAAAGCGATCCGCACCTTTCCGGAAACCATCTTCCTTCCCGGCTTCTGGTCCGAATACGGGATGTGCACGGAGCCCTCGGCCTTCGGTTCCGTCTCCATGTTCGGCGAGGACGAATTCCCATTCGCGAAGAAAGTCCTGCACGCGCCCTCTGAGGTCGACCGTCTGGAGAAGCCCGACCCGCGCAAACACGGCCTGCTGCCCTTCGTCATCAAGCGCCTCCAGCACCTGCAACCGCAGATCGAAGCCGCGGGCCACAAGATCCGCTTCGCCGTCGCCCGCGGCCCCCTCAACATCGCATCCTTCCTGATGGGCACGCCGGAATTCCTCGAGGCCACCAAAACCGATCCGGAGCGGATGCACCGCCTCCTCGACATCGTCACGGGATTTCCTCGTGGACTGGATGGCTTACCAGCGCGAAGTCTTCCCCACCATCGACGGCATCATGATGCTCGACGACATCGTCGGCTTCATCAGCCGCCGCGACTTCGAGGCGTTCGGCCTGCCCTATCTCCAGCGCATCTACAGCGCCGACGTGACGGTGAAGTTCTTCCATAACGACGCGCCCTGCAAAGCGTCCGCGCCGCTGCTCGAATCCGCCGGCATCAACCTGCTCAACTTCGGCGTACAGCACACGCTCGTCGACATGAAGACGTGGACCAACAACCGCATCGCACTGCTCGGCAACGTCCCCCCGCGCGACGTGCTGGCCGAAGGAACGCCCGACGACGTGAAGCGCTCGGTCGAAGAAATTCTGCGTCCCATCGACGACCGCTCCCGCCTGATCCTCTCCTGTGGCGGAGGCATGCCGCCCCGCGCGCCCACGGAGAACATCAAAGCGCTGATCTCAGCGGTCGAGGAACTAACGCGCTAACCTCGTCCGCCCCACCTTCAACGAGATCTTTCCGCACAAGGCGCAGTCCTGCACCGCACCGCAAATCGCCATTCGGCAATTTGCAATCTTCCGCTAAGTTGTAGATGGGATTTGGTGGACCTGGTCGGGATCGAACCGACGACCTCTTCCATGCCATGGAAGCGCGCTCCCAGCTGCGCCACAGGCCCACGCGGGACTATCCTATTTTCATGGACCGGGAGCAATTCGTCAACGAAGCGCACACCTCGCCGACCGCCCAGCACTCCACCGCAAAGCAACCATGTCCGCAAAGCACGCATCGTGCAGCAGATATGCCTCAAAAGTGTGCTCTTCTGGCTGCAATTCTGGCCTGCCTCGGTCTCACTGTGCTTCTTCCTTCTTCCCTGCACGCGCAGCCCGCCGCGACGCCGGCGCCGACCTCCACCGTCTCGACCATCATGCGCCCGGCGCTCTCGCAGGTCGCGCAAACCGTCAATTCTCTGAACATCCGCAAGTGGAAGGCCCCGAACCCAGTCCGTGAGGAGACGACAAGCAACGTCGCCGCCATCCAGCGCGACCTCAACGGCACGTTGGCCACTCTGCTGCAGCAGGCGGACGCCGCCCCGACGTCGGTCCCGGCTGCCTTCGCCGTCTACCGCAATGTGGCTGCGTTGTATGACACGCTGCTCCGCGTCGTGCAAACAGCCGAACTGGCCGCCCCGGATAACGAGATCAATCAGCTCGAGGCCACCCTCAAAACCCTCGAAGGCGCCCGTGCCAATCTGGGAGACGACATTCTCACCGGTACGCAGAGGGAGCAGGCCGAAGTGGCCCAGCTGCGCGCGTCACTAGCCTCCGCCACCGCTGCTGCCCGGCAGCAATCCCATACCACCGTCATCGATGACGGCCCGGCGCCGCCCAAGACTACCCACAAGGCCACAACTCGAAAAAAGAGCACAAAGACCACCAACAAACCGGCGGACCAGAAGCCCCAGCCCTAACTTCGGTCCGCGTTCTGGATTTGCGGGAACCCTGTCCGCCTTCGGCGTGTCTAAGTAAAGAAGAGTGAGCGAGGCACTTGAACCGGTCATAACCCGGCACGCCCGGGCGGCGTGCCGGGTTCCGGGACAAAGGCTCGCAGCATGTGTCACTTTCCTGTTACGCTGAAGGAGTAGTTTTGATGGCGGGCACGGCCGTGGGCAATCTGGCAGGGGTCATCAGCGTTCATCCCGAAGAAGCTGTTGTGATTCAACAGCTCAAGGCGGGGTCAGAGGAAGCCTTTGCCTGGCTCATCTCCCGCTATCAGCAGCCCCTCTACAGCCTCATCTACCGCATCCTTCCTAATCCCGGCGACGCTGCCGACATCACCCAGGAAGTCTTCGTCAAAGTTTTCCGCGGCATCTCCCGCTTCCAGGGCGAGGCCAGCCTGCGGACATGGATCTATCGCATCGCCCTGCATGAAGCGCTGAATCAGCGCCGCTGGTGGTCCCGCCACGCGAAGCGCGAGGTCACCATCGAGTCCGACGACGCGCCCGGCGCTGAGGAGCACCGCCCCGGCCTGCTCGAGAGCCTCGTCGATCACCACGAGTCGCCCTTTGAGGCAGCCGCGCACGCTGAGATGGCCTGCCATGTCGAGGCCGCCCTGCGCCACGTGCCTGAGCCGTTCCGCACCGTGGTCGTCCTGCGCGATATTGAAGGCTTTGGCTACGAAGAAATCGCGGAAATTCTCAACGCGAACCTCGGCACGGTGAAGTCCCGGCTCATGCGGGGGCGCGCCCATCTCCGCAGCCGCCTGGCACCCTACGTCGCGGCCAATCGGGTCTCATCCTCATCGTCGTCTTCTTTGTCCGTTTCCCACGCCTGCTCAACTGAGGAGGCTGTATGAACGCATGCACGTCCGTTCGGGCCCAGTTTTCTAATTATCTGGATGGAAATCTCACCGGAGTTGCCATGCGCGGCATCGCGGAGCACCTTGAAGCATGCCGCGACTGTGCTGCGGACTTTGGTGTCTGGCGGCAGATGCAGCATTCTCTGGCCACCCTCGGCCCCATCCGCCCGCCCGCCGATCTCGGACTGCGCATCCGCGTCGCGCTCTCTCAGGAGCACGCCCGCACTGCAAAGAACACGCTGAACCTCTGGAAAGTTCGCTGGCAGAACACCGTCGCTCCGCTGCTGCTGCAGGCTTCGGCGGGTCTGGCCAGTGCCGTGGTGCTCATCGGAACGCTGGCATTCCTCATTGGAGCCTTCGCCGCGCCTGAGCCGGCTTCCGCGCGCGACGAACCCATCGGCATGGCCTCCAGCCCGCATTTTCTCTACTCCGGTCTCGAGGCCGATTCCGGAACCGTCTCGCGTCGCGGCACTCCTCCCGTCACCGTGGAAGTCTTCGTCGACTCTCAGGGCCGCGTCTACGATTACGACATCGTCGCCGGCCCGACGGATCCCGCTACCCGCGCCTATCTGGAATCGCTGCTGCTGACCAGCGTCTTCCAGCCGGCAACCACCTACGGCCAGCCCGTGCGTGGCGTCGCTCTGCTCACCTTCTCCGGCGTTTCCGTGCAGGGCTGAGCCGGCCGGCATAGCGGCCGAAAACGATTCAGTACCCGTTCGCGCCAGCATGCCTCACCGCTCCCGGTCCTCCTCTGCGCAGAACCGAACGTCCATGGACTGCCTGCGTCCGTATGGGGATGTGCAGTGAAGTCTACTGCCCATCCCCGCCACCGTGCTACGCGGCTACCGGCAGATCAGCAATTGTTTGCTGTTCGGGCGCAGCAAACATCCGTTTGAGCAGAATGGGCCCTGCGACCAGGTCAACCAAACCGGTGAACAAGCCCGGGAAATATCCTTTCACCATGTACGAATAAATCGGATGCTGGA
>DATEPN010000366.1:0-3018 GCA_035273225.1 Acidobacteriaceae bacterium
GAGAGCTTCGACTGGGCCATTGCCGACGCCGGAGTCGTTCTCGAGATGGACGGTGACACCTGCAAGCGTGCCGTCATCACCATGGGCGCAGCGTCGCCCGTCGTGCGACGCGCCACCAGCGCAGAAGCCGCGCTGGCCGGCAAAGCCATCACCGAAGAGACAGCCCGCGACGCCGGACGCCTCTCCATCGAAGGCGCCAAACCGCTTTCCATGAACAGCTATAAACTCGATCTCTTCCCTGTCGCGGTTTCCCGCACCATTCTGCTGGCGGCCGGGAAGCGCGATCGCGATCCCAGCGCGGCAGGCTAGCCGGCACGGAGGTGACACCATGAGCGACACGAACCAGACCCCGCAACCCTGCCGGTGCCTGCGGACCAAAAATCCCTACGGCTTGACCCCGCAGAATGCGGATGCCTGGCTGCCCGCATTCCACAGCAGTTCGAGCTACTGGTGTCTCCGCACCATGGGCCCGGCCGGACCCGACGACAACTTCGTCCACCTCTCCCGCTGCGCGCCGGGCCGCGCCTGTTACGAGAAAGCGGAGGAATAGTTCGCGATCATCATGAAGACGAAGACCGTCGTTCTCGTTGCGGTGTCCTCGGTGATCGGACTGGCCGGCTCCACCGTGCAGGCGCGAGCGCAGGCGGAGAAGGCAGCGTATCCAGCAGCGGCTCCTCTCGATCAGTACCTCATCCCCGACACGAATGCCGAGATCGCGCTGGCACGCACTGCGGCTCCGGAGTCCGTTTCCGGCGGAGCCGAAGTGCTGGTGCTTGGGCGGAACGGATATACGTCAGCTGTGAAGGGCACGAATGGTTTTGTCTGCCTCGTGGAACGAGGCTTTGCCGCCGGCACGGATTTTTCGGAGTTCTGGAATCCCAAAAATCGCTCTCCCAACTGCGTGAACGCAGCCGCTGCACGGACCTATCTGCCGGTCGTCCTGATCAGAGCCAAACTGGCCATGGCGGGCAAATCAAAGACCGAGATCGCCGAGGCGATTCGATCGGCTGTGGACAGCAAACAGCTGCCGGAAGCAGAGCCCGGCGCGATGTCCTACATGCTCTCGAAGCAGCAGTACCTGAACGATGCGGCGAAAAACTGGCGCCCGCACCTGATGTGGTTCATCCCGGGCGACGTCTCGAAAAGCTGGGGAGCCGGTCTGCCTGGCTCACCCATTCTGGCGGACAAGGATCTCGAAGACCGGATGACCATCTTCATGGTGCCGGTGGGCCACTGGTCCGACGGTACGACGGCTCCCTGACGCCGCTTCGTTTCTGCCCAAACGCAGGCTGCCGGGTGCATCCTTCACGCTGTTCGCGTCTCTACGGTCTGACCGCGCAGGATGCGAAAGGCTGGATTGCGGCCATCCCTGCCGGCTCAAGCGACTCGTGCATGCGGAGAATTGGGACCTGCCGGGCTCGACGATCATGCCGTCCATCTGCCGCGCTGCACGTCCGGACGGAACTGCTGGGAGAAGCCGGAAGTCCAGGCCAGACACGCAGATCGACAATTTTCGACGCGTTAAAGCGATTTTCTTCTCAATGTCCCCGCATGCGGTATGGCCGCAGGGCGCGGTTCCTTGACAGGCGTCTCTTCCCTCCCCAATAATTTTCCCCATTCGAATAGAGGTCAGACCTCCTCGACTTCCCCTGAGTCTGGCCACCTGCAAATTTTTCGGAGGTGAGGCAAATGATGCAAGTGAATCCGCGGCCCCCTGCTCTGCGTCGTCTCGTACTCGGGCTGGCGATTGCAGTCGGCCTGTTCTTCCTTCCCCATGCCTTTGGCCAGCTGGCCGGCACGGGCACCATCCAGGGTACGGTGACCGATCCCTCAGGCGCTGTGGTTCCCGGCGCGCAGGTCACCGTCACCAGTGAAGCGACCGGCGTAAAACACCAGACGGTTTCGAGCGGCGGCGGCTTGTTCAGCTTCCCCAACCTTCCCGTTGGCACCTACAACATGGCAGTCACGGCTACGGGATTTAAGACCTATTCCCGCACGGGCATCGTCCTCGAAGTCGGCAGCAATATCGGCAGCAACGTCACGCTCTCCGTTGGTGCAGCGAACCAGGAGGTTCGCGTCGAGGCCAATGGCATCGCCCTGCAGACTCAGGACACCTCGTTTAAGCAAACCATCAACGAGCAGGAGATCAACGAGCTGCCCCTCAATGGCCGGCAGATGACCGACCTGATCGTGCTTTCCGGCGGAGCTGCCAACGCTCCCGGCAACGACATGGTGGGCAGCAAGAACTTCTACAGTTCCAAATCCATTTCGATCGCCGGCGGCATGGGCAACCAGACGGATTACCGGCTGGATGGTGCCGACAACAACGACTACATGACGAACGTGAACCTGCCGACTCCTTTCCCGGATGCCGTCAATCAGTTCAGCGTTGAGAGCACGGCGATGGGCGCGCAGAGCGGACTCCACCCCGGCGGCGAAGTCAACGTCGTCACCAAGTCCGGCACGAATGCCTTCCACGGCGACGCCTTTGAATACATCCGCAACAACTGGATTGACGCGACGAACTTCTTCTCCAGCACGCCCGATCAGCTCCACCAGCATCAGTTCGGCGGCACCCTGGGCGGTCCGATCCGGCGCGACAAGCTCTTCTTCTTTGCCGGGTACCAGCGCACCATCCACCACGCAGTCACCTCGGACGTGAGCGCCTTCGTGCCCAGCCAGGCCAACCTCGCCGGTGACTTCTCCAAGTCCGACTCCACTCCGCTCTACAATCCGATCACCGGAGATAAGCTGGTCAACAACCACATTGACCCGTCGTACTTCAGCCCCGTCTCCCTGGCGCTGGAAAAGTTCCTGCCCCAGACCACCGACCCCAAGGGCCAGGTGAGGTATTCGCGTCCTGGCAATTACACAGAGAATCAGTTCATCACCAGAATCGACGCCACTCTCTCCCAGAAGAACACCCTCTATGGCCGTTACTTTCTTGATGGCTACGCGCATCCGGCGGCCTGGAATCCGACGAACGCGCTGGTGACCGACACGGCCGGCAACCTGCAG
>DATEPN010000367.1:0-16309 GCA_035273225.1 Acidobacteriaceae bacterium
ATCGACGTGGAGGCGAAAGCCGTAGCGCTTCTTCAGTTCGAGAATGCGGTCGAGGGGATCGACGGTGCCGACCGCGGTGGTGCCGAGGGTCGCGACGACGGTGCCGACGTCGCCCAGGGCAAGAGCTGATTCGAGGGCGGCGAGGTCCATTCGGGCACAGTCGTCGGTGGCGACACTGGCATAGGGCAGCCTGAGGACGGCGCTGATCCGGCTATGCGTGTAATGGGCCTGGTCGGAGGCGACGATCTTTTTGCCCGGGGCCATTTGTCCGGCAACCCAGAGCGCTTCGAGGTTGGCGAAGGTGCCGCCGCTGGTCAGGTGGCCGAGGAACTGTGACCAGCCGAACATGGCGGCGATCTCGCGGACGGCTTCGACTTCCATGCGCGAGCTGGCGCGGCCGCCGTCGAGGGCGTGGTTGTTCGGGTTCAGGGTCATGGCCAGCGCGTAGGCGGCCTGTGCGACCGGGTGCGGCGGCTTGAGCATCTGGCCGGCGTACAGGGGATGGAAGTAGGGGTAGTTGTCGGCGAGCCGCTGTGCGGCTTCCTCGAGAACCACGGCGACGCGTTCCATGCCGGGGGGCTGGAGAGCAGAGTCGGGCAGGCGGGAAAATTCGCTGCGGAGCCGTTCGAGTGCAGGGTCCAGCAGGTCGGGAAGTCGGCTGTTCATGGCGAGGCGGAACGTCCAGAATAACGCCCAGGCGACGGATGCCGAGCGGGCGCGGTAATCGCCGGGACAGCACCAAAGTTCTGCTGTCTCCCACAGCGCAGATCGTGTAAGCTTCGCGGCACTTCCCAGGACAGGGTGCGAGGAGGCGTTTATGGAATGGTTTCTGATGGCATGGCAGAAGTATGCGCAGTTCAGCGGGCGTTCACGGCGCAAGGAATACTGGATGTTCACGCTGGTGAACATGATTGTCTGGGCTGTTCTGTACGGGGCGGGTATGGTGGCTCTGCTGAACAGCAGCTCGAGCCTTGGAATGCTGGTGTTTCTGGCATGTGGTGCGTACGCCCTGGCAGCGCTGATTCCGTGTCTTTCGGTGAGCGTGCGGCGGCTGCACGACACGAACAAGAGCGGCTGGTGGCTGCTGCTGTGCCTGATCCCGCTGGGTGGGCTGGTGATCCTGGTCTTCTGCTGCATTGAAGGCGACCCCGGACCGAACCAGTACGGGCCGAGTCCGAAGCTGCTGGCGGCTGCCGCGGTGATCGGCTGAGAGGCTCCCAAGCCGTTTGGTGGCAACGCAAAACTCGGATTCTGCTACACTGAGCTTGCGTTAGAAGAACCGGGCAAGAGCAGTCTTCCGCCTCGCCCAACCAAGCAGGAAATGCAGGTCTGCCAGTTTCGCTCCGATTCACTCCAGCGCAATTCAATTCAGTCAGGAAAATGCAACAAATGGAACAAGGTACTGTGAAGTGGTTTAACGACGCGAAGGGTTATGGCTTTATCTCGCGCCAGAACGGCGAAGATGTCTTCGTGCACTACTCTGCCATTTCCGCGAATGGCTTCAAGAGTCTGCAGGAAGGGCAAGCCGTGCAGTTCAACGTCGTTAAGGGGCCCAAGGGCTGGCAGGCAGCAGACGTTCAGCCTCTGTAAGACGCAAAGACTTCAGGAAAGTCATTAACAAAGCAAAAGGCGAGCTTCGGCTCGCCTTTTGCTTTTATGGAGTGCGGCTCAGGGGCGGTGGAGGGGACGGCAAACCTTTCGGGCAAAGGCAGTCTCGAAACGGTAGCTGGCCACAGCGCCGCGGCGGTGTGGCTCGCAAAGGCCGGGCAGCAGTGTTGCGCGTACCGGAGCTTCGAGAAACCAGAACCATTCGAGCAAGTGGCGGAGCTGTTGGAGGTGAGTGATGGCAACCCCGCGCCTGTTGTTCGTCGACGACGAACCCAGTATCCGCGCGACGCTGGCGGCGATCCTGAAGATGCGCGGTTTCGAGGTCACCACCGCGGCCACGGTTTCGGAGGCCTTGCAGTACATTGCGCGGCAGACCTTTGACGTGCTGGTGTCGGATCTGAATATCGGCGAGGCCGGAGACGGCTTCACGGTGGTCAGCGCCATGCGGCGGACGCAGCCAAGTGCGGCGACGTTCATCCTGACCGGATATCCGGCATTCGAGACGGCGCTGGAGGCCATCCGGCAGCAGGTGGACGATTATTTTGTGAAACCGGCGGACGTGGAGAGCCTGGTGGACAAGATCCAGTCGAGGCTGGTCGGCCCGCGAAAAGAGAATCACCGCATCGAGCCGCGCAGGCTGCCGGGCATTCTGGAGGAGAACGAGCGGGAGATCTTCCGGCGCTGGCTCGAGGCTGCGCGGGCGGATCCGCTGATCGATGCCAGGAAGCTCTCGGATGAAGAAGTGACGGATCACCTGCCGCTGCTGATCGACGAAATGATCCGAAGCGAGGCAGGACAGAAGCTTTCCCCGAAGACACTGCATGCGGCGCTGCGACACGGCAGGACGCGCTTCGAGCAGGGATGCTCGATTCCGGCGCTGATCCGCGAATCGCGCATTCTGCATGAGGTGGTGAGCCGGATTGTTCACGAAAATCTGCTGGCGGTGGAGATCAGTTTCCTGATCACCGACATCATGGCGGTCGGCGAAACGATCCAGGCGTATCTCGAAGAATCGATTCGCGCGTTTTTGCACGCGCGCCATGAGCACGTGGAAGCAGCGGGAGATGCAAAGGGTAAATCCGTTTTGCTGCTGAGCGCGGACCGGGAGCTTTCGCTGCTGCGCAAGCACGTGCTGCAGCATGCGGGGTTTGCGGTGGCCCGGGCGGACTCGCGGCAGGAAGCGCTGCAGCTTCTGGAGTCGAGCTTTGAGGTCCTGGTCATTTCCTGGTCGTTGTCGGGAGAAAGCGTTGCTGAATTTACCGCGATGTTCCGGAAGAGGAATCCGAACGCTCCGGTTATCGGCGTTGTGCAGGGGAAATGGCAGGACCTGAAGATCGATGCCGACTTCACGGTGAGCGGCGAAGAAGGGCCGGAGGCTCTTCTGGAAGCCGTCGATACGGCGCTGACGCGTACGCAATTGCCGGGAGTCAAGTAGAAGCTGGTCGTGTTTCCTGTGACTGCATTTTGACCGGGGATTCTAGAAACGCGGGCGATGGGCTCCGAATCCAAACGGAGAGGAGCCGAGTTATGTCGAATATCCACGTGATACGGCCTGGCGAAGAAGCGCGCCGGCCGCAGGGCCTGGCATCTCCGGTGGAGCGTGTCTATTTCGAATGGAACGACGCACTCTCGCGCAACGACGTGAATGGACTGCTGGAACTCTATGCTGCGGATGGCGTGATCGAAAGCCCGCTGATTCCCCACCTGATGGGGACCTCGCGGGGGATTTGCCGCGGCCGTGAGGAGATGCGGCCCTTTTTCGAAGAAGTGGCGCGGCGCAAGCCTCCGGTTCGGCAGTATTACCGCACCGGCTACCTGACGGACGGCAAGCGGCTCGTCTTTGAGTATCCCCGTGAGGCGCCAGACGGTGAGCAAATGGACTTTGTCGAATCGATGGTGCTCAATGACGCAGGCCTGATCCAGCGGCATTGCGTGTACTGGGGCTGGTACGGCTTCGGCGTGCTGCAGCGCAATGAGTATCGGCGGTAACTGAAAGCTTCGGTTTGGTGCAGAGGCCGGAGTGACTACTTCGTGTTATGCCGGTGACTTTTGGAGTCTTGCCGGGCGCGATGGGTCAGTCGAGACTAGCACCAATGTTTGTGCAAGTCCGTCTCAAGCTGCTGGAATCGGCAGTGAAAGCGCTGTACCGCGTCGCCGACGGCCGGCAACCGAAGCGTGCCGCGCATCTGGGCACCGGCGCTCGCGGAGAGCGCGCCGCGTATTTCTGGCTGCGCCGCCGCGGATACACGGTGGTGGCGCGGAACTGGCGATCCGCACGTGCCGGGCGCGGCGACCTGGACCTGATCGCATGGGACGGCGACGAGTTGTGCTTCATTGAGGTGAAGACGCGAACCACGCGGGCGGTGGCTCCGGCGGAAGCCGCCGTCGACCTGGACAAGCGGCGCACGCTGCGGCGGCTGGCGAGGCACTATCTGCGTCAACTGCCGAAGCGGGGCATGCCATCGCGGTTTGATGTGCTCTCGATCTATTTCGAAAGCGGCAAGCCGGCTGACTTTGAATATTTCCCTGGTGCATTCGGCTGGGTCGAAGCGCAGCGCTAACTGGTCGAAAGACCATGAGCGGGGAAGCGCCCCGCTCATGTGAGAGCCTCTCGTTCGGCCACATTCTTACTCTTCGGGAGTTCTGATCCGCTCTCCCTCGGCGGTGGTTGCGAAGCCCGGATCGATCACAACCTGGTGGATCGTGTTGCCCGATTGCGCAACGATGAATTGCAGATGCAGATCGGGCATGCCCGCGACAACGAGGGTTTGGGTTCCGGTGCAGTCCGGGTTGACGGAATAGGTGCCCGAGCCGGGACGCCAGCCCGGCGTGGCGAATTCCCCATTGGTGGCGACGGCGTCCAGCTGCGTGAAATTGCCGTGCCCGTCAAAGGTCACCCGGTCGATGCCATCGACGATCAGGGTGGATCCGTTTGGGAGAAACAGGGTTCCGTGAATGGTGAACGCGTAGCTGCCTCGGATTGTGGAATTGTCGCAAGTGCTGGGCTGGGCGGACGAAATTTGAGACCCAAACATTGCCAGGGTCGACACGAGCAACAAGATGCGGACGTTCATGGGTGCCTCCGGTTTTGGGGGCGGCCGGCTGGCTCACCCCGGATGTTGATGGCTATCTTGTGCCTGACCCCGGCAGGCAACAATGGAGGGCGCCTGTAGATTGCCTGTAGGAAAACGCAAGAAGATTGCGCTCATGCCGTAAAATGTCGCGAATCGGGTGAGGCGCTTGGCTTCAGGGAAAGTCCAGTTCGGACCATTTGTTTTGGATTTCGATCGGTACGAACTGACCTGCACCGGGAAACCGGTGCACATCGAGCGCATTCCGATGGATCTGCTGGTCCTGCTGGTGCGGGGACACGGAAGGCTGATCCGGCGCGAGGAGATCATCGAGAAGCTATGGGGAAGGGAACTTCACCTCGATACGGACAACAGCATCAACACCGCAATCCGCAAGATTCGCCACGCGCTCGGGGACGATCCAGGGAATCCGCAGTATGTCGAAACGGTTCCGGGCCGGGGCTATCGGTTCAGGGACGCGACGGTTGCGGGCCAAGCGGCAGCGCAGCCAGAGCAGCCTCGCATCATGCTGGCGGTTCTTCCATTTGAAAATCTGAGCGGCGATCCGGCTCAGGAATACTTCAGCGACGGCCTGACGGAGGAGACCATCATGCGACTGGGGCAGATGTCTCCCCATCGCATGGGAGTGATTGCGCGCAGCTCGTCGATGATCTACAAGCAGACGAGCAAATCCGTGGCGCAGATCGGCCAGGAGCTGGGCGTGGATTACGTGCTCGAGGGCAGCGTCCGCCGCGAAGCGGGCCGGGTCCGCATTACCGCTCAGCTGATTCGCGTACGGGACCAGGTGCACTTGTGGGCGGAGAAATACGATCGGCAGCTGCCTGGAATTCTCGAGATTCAGGACGAAATAGGAGAGGCGATTGCGGCTCAGGTGAAGTTGAAACTGATGCCGGATGAAGAGAGACATGTCGCCACGAAGGCTCTCAGCGATCCGGAAGCGCACGATCACTATCTGCGCGGACGCTATCACTACGTGAGATATAACGTTTCCGATGCGCAAAAGGCCATCGCGCATTTCCAGAGCGCAGCGAATCGCGATCCCTCGTACGTATTAGCGCACGCAGGCCTGGCGGATGCGTTCACGGTTGTTGCCGTGTCGGGCGATGTTCCTTCGACGGAGATTTTCCCGGCCGCGAAGACGGCCATCGCGCAGGCGCTTCGGCTGGATCCGAACTCTGCGGAAGCGCATACCTCGAACGCCGGAATCCAGTTCTGGTTTGACTGGAATTTCGCCGAAGCGGAGGCGGCGGCGCGGCGAGCCATCGGGCTGAATGAAAATTACTCGCTGGCGCACCTTTATCTCGCTCACGTGCTCTCGAATACCGGCCGGCATGACGAGGCGCTCGAGGTCATTGAACAGGCGCTCGTGATCGATCCGCTTTCCTTGATCCTGGGAGCGATGCGTGGACAGTTTCTGTACCACGCGGGAAGGGATTCGGAGTCGGCTGAGCAATTCAAAGCCACGCTGGAGATGGAACCGCGGTTTTGGATTGGGCAGATTTGCGCGGCGAAAACGTACGAGAAGCTGGGCCGGTACTCTGAGGCACTTGCCGCGTGCGACAAGGCGCTGGAGTACTCCGGGGGCAACGCCGAAGCTTTATCGCTCGCGGGCTATGTGCATGCGGTCGCAGGTCACCGGATTGAAGCGGAGGCTAAGATTCAGGCGATGCTCGAGCGAAGGCCGCAGCGTTACGTGCCTCCGTACAACATTGCATTGGTCTTTGCGGGCCTGGGGCAGGCGGAGAGAGCCCTCGAGTGGCTGGAGCGGGCCTTCGAAGAGCGGGACGTGCACATGCCTTTTCTGCGCGATCAGAAGTGGGACCAAATCCGATCCAGCGCGCGGTTTGAGGAGTTGCTGAGGCGCGTTGGGTTCGGCTCTTCGTAGCACGCGCATCGAGATCTTATCGTCTGTCGGTTGACCTTGGGCCTTTCCCGGGAACCTCTGCAGTACTACTGTTTCCATTTGATATTGCAGCCGATGCTCGGATACTGATCGGTACTGATAGGCTTGCCGGCGATGAGCGCGTCGAGTGCCGTGCGCAGATCTTTGCCAGTGACGGGGACTTCGTTGCCGGGACGGCTGGCGTCCAGCTGGCCGCGATAGACGAGCTTGCCGGCGCGGTCGAAGAGGAAGAGGTCCGGCGTGCAGGCCGCGTCATAGGCGCGCGCTGCTTCCTGCGATTCGTCGTACAGGTAAGGGAAGGTGAAACCGAGTCGCTGCGCCTGCTTTGCAAGGCTGGGCGGAGCGTCGTCGGGATAATTCACTGCATCGTTGCTGCTGATGGCCACAATGCCCACGCCGGATTTGTGGTAGTCCTTGCCGAGGCGCGCGAGTTCCTTCTCCACGTGCTTGACGAAGGGACAATGCGCGCAGATGAACATGACGAGGAGGCCTTTCGTTCCCATCAGCGATTCGGTCGTGTGCGTTTTTCCGTCGCGAACATCGGGCAGGCTGAAGCGCGGCGCCTGAGTACCCAGTTCGAGCATGGCTGATTCAGTGCGTGCCATAGGAGATCCTCCGCTTCCATCAGATTAGCCGAGGGCTGACGCGGAAGAACAGCGTGGCCGCATGCGCTAAAAAAGCAATGCCGTCTCCGGCGAGACGGCTTGCGATCAGTTGTGGTTGGTTCCTACTGCGGCTGCGGCGTTGAGCCAGCATCACCGCCGCCCTGCCGCTCGCGCATGCGCTCCTGCATGCGGGCCTGCATGCTTTCGAACTTCTGCTTCTGCTGATCGTTCAGTACGGCTTCGATTTTGGTGTTCGTGTCGGTGCGGATCTGCTGCGCCTGCGTGCGGCGGTCATCGCGCGAGAGCGAATCATTGTGGAAGAGCGTCTGCATCTGCTGCTGACGCGCTTCGAGAACGGGCTTGATCTGCGACTGCTGATCGGGCGTGAGGTCCAGCGCTTTGGTCAGGTGCTGCAACTGCGCATCGGGATTCATGCGGCCGTGATGGCCCCGGTATCCCTGCTGCTGCGGTGTATCGGTTTCCTGCGCATAGATTGCGGAGGTGGCGCCAAACGCCAGGATTCCGCTGAGTGCCATGACTACGACTTTGCTTCGCATACTGCGTTTCTCCCTGTTGTCTCTGTGGAACCCGTCTTTTCGGAAGCGGTTGCGCCTGTGTTTTGCGTCGAACCAACCTGGCTTCAGGGGATCGGGTTCCGCTCAAGTTACCGAGACAGACGAGCGCGCGCGAAGGCGAGATGCAGTGTCGCACAGATTTTTAGTGCGAGCCTGAAAGCTCGGCCGCGCTGTGCGGCGGCATCGGCACGGGCGCGGAGCGGAGTCCGCAATGAAGCAGATTGGGCACATGCTCCGCGTCGTCCGGCAGATACGCATAGGCGAAGATGGCCTGGTACTCGTCCTCGCCGGGGTAGTTGCACATCGGACAGCTGGGCCGATACGCGATGGCATCGTTGTGCAGCATCGGTTCAGTCCACTGGCGCGCATCGTGGGCAGGGACGACGAGGTACTGGGGATCTGCGGGCGCGGCATTTGGGCGATAGGCGAACATGGGGCCGCGCTCGCGCAGCGCGTCGACGAGTGCGCCGCCGCGTCCGGCCGACGAGCGCCAGAGCCACCGCTTGCCGACGCGCGCGTACCAGTGCGCGCTGGAGGGAACGGGCTGCGCGAGGCGAATCGGGTGCGCAGTGTGGTTCTCAATGCGGAAGAGAAAGCCGGGTCCGTGGGCTGGAGCAACGTCCGCGAGATAGCTGGCGGAGAGCGTGATTCCGCTGCAGGGCGCGACGATGGCCTGGGCGGAGTGGCGCGCGCCGTGGGCAAGCGTGACGGTCTGAATGGCGAGCAGCAACAGAAGGCGCGCGAGATTTTCCGGGAATGACAGCATGAGTGATTCGGAACAGAAGATCACGCGGGTGCGATTGCGGCAACTTTCAGAAGCTCAACTATGAGCTGCGGCAGTCCGGTCGCGGACTAGCTCCTGCCCAGGGAATCCAGATCGATCGATTCGAATTCCTTGTGCTCGATGCCGGCGCGAATCTGTTGGGGCGTCCAGCCTTGCTTCGTTTTCTCGTACGCGTAGGCGCCTTCTTTCGCGCAGGTGGAACAGATGGCGCCGTGAGTGCTCGCGAAGCAACTGTGCAGGCTGGTATGGCCGAGGGCACGGTCGCAGCGGCAATAACAGGGAAGCTGGTAGAGGACGCGGGGAATCCGGGCGGCCTCGTGGTAGACCTCAACCTGCCACTTTTCGCGGAAGAAGGGTCCGGTGAGCTGCGGGCCGGCGAGGATGGGGGGCAGCGCCTCTCCTTTGGCGGGCGCCTGCCCGTGGAAGGCCGGGATGTCGGCCTGGGGATCAGTCCACTGTGCATGGACCGCGTGGCTGGGCATGATGCTGACCGGGATCGAGTAGAGCGCAGCGACCAGCAGGGCCACCGCCAGGCTGGCAAGGACACGTTTCAGCACAGGGATCTCCGAAGAGCTATGGTACCAGGCACCGCTTCTGGAAGGCTACGGGAGCGCGGGCGGGCGGAAAAAGCGAAAAAAAACGGCACGAACGTTAGATTGTCCGTGCCGGGAGGCCAGTGACGCAACTTGAAGCCAGCCGGGAATTCTCGGTCCCGGTTCCGGCTTAAACTCTTCTCTAGCTCTGATGCCTGCCACAGCCACCGCGCGGCATATTATTTTCCATCAGAAGGAGGGCGAAAACCCGTTCCGTCCTCTTTCCAAATACTGTAACCAAAAAGGCCCTCGAGTGCAAGCTTTCTACACAAATTAATATTTGATCCGACCCCATTCACCATTTTTCAGCAACTTACAGCGGCACAGCCAAGAACCAATGAACGACTCTCCTGACCTGAAACCCGCCTCTGAAGAGACCCACCAACCCCGCGCTGGTGGACTCCGGACCGTTTTGCTGGTGGCCGGCTCGGCCCTGCTGGGCGGACTGGCGGTGGTGCTCTGGAACCGCAAAACGCTGGCAAGTCTTCGTCAGCCGGCAGCCGCATCGAACCGGCCACCTGCAATACCAGACGAGGAATCGGAGTAAAAGTTGCGGCGTGGATAAGCCTGTTGCGCGGCTTAGGTGAGACCGTCGATGGCGGCGGCCAAGTCGAAATCGCGCTCGGTGAGACCGCCAGCGTCGTGGCTGACGAGGGCGAGACGGACCTTGTTATAGCGGATATCGATATCGGGGTGGTGGCCGGCGCCTTCGGCGAGCTCTGCGACGCTGTTCACAAACTGCATCGCTTCAACGAAATTGGGGAAGTCGCAGCGGCGGACCAATTCTCCAGTTTCGAGCTTCCATTTCGGCATCGACTCCAGTTTGGACGCGATGACGTGATCATCCAGCAGGGGCATAGCGGCCTCCAGGCGAATTCGAGGGTCCCTGACTCAGACCTTCAGATCTTCCATGGTACCGGCGAAAGACAGCGGAGAGAAACGCGGGTGGCGGGTCATCTCGGCGCGCAGGTCTTCCCACAGGGTATCGGGCAGGCCCAGGTAGACGTCGACGACATGGGGGTCGAACTGGGTTCCGGCGCAGCGGGCGATCTCCTCGCGAGCGACGGCGTAGGTGCGCGCCTTCCGGTAAGGGCGGTCGGAGGTGATGGCGTCCAGGGTATCGGCGACGGCGAAGATCCGCGCCCCGAGCGGGATTTCATCGGCGCGGAGGCCACGAGGATAGCCGTTGCCGTCGTAGTACTCCTGATGGCTGTATACGATCTCCGCCGCTTCTTCGAGGAAGGGAATCTTGCGGACGATCTGATAACCGCGGGCGCAGTGCTCGCGCATGATGGCCTGTTCCTCAGGATCGAGGCGACCGGGCTTGAGCAGGATCGCGTCGGGGATAGCCATTTTGCCGATGTCATGGAGGAAGGCGCCGCGGGCGATGATGCGCGACTGGGCCAGATCGACCCCGCAGTGGCGGGCGAGGGCAATGGTGTAGGCGGTGACGCGGCGGGAATGCCCTTCCGTTTCAGCGTCTTTCAGGTCGAGAGCGTCGCCGAGAGCTTCGAGAGTGATGTCATACGAACGCTCGAGGTCGGCCATGGCCTGGCGGAGCATCTCGGTGCGGGCGGAGACCAACTGCTCAAGGTTATGGCGGTAGATCAGGTTTTGCTGGACGAGGCGGCGGTAGTCGAGAGCGCGGCGGACGGTTACCAGTAACTGCTCTTTTTCGAAGGGCTTGAGGAGGTAATCGTAGGCGCCCTTGCGCATCGCCGATATGGCCACGCCGACGTCGTGGATGGCGGTGACCATCACGATGGGTGTGTTGGGGTGGAGTTCGCGCGCCCGCTCGAGCAGGCCGATGCCGTCGACGCCACTCATGACAATGTCGGAAAGGATGAGATCGTAGGGGGGATCCTGCTCGACGTGCTCAATAGCCTCCCCGCCGTTCGCCGCCAGGACGGTGGCAAAATTGGATTTCTCCAGCATGGCCGCCATCAGCGTACGAACATAGGGCTCGTCGTCGACGATCAGGATTCGTTCCGAGGCCACTAACCCTCCAGGCTGCCCGCCCAACAGCCCTCCGAGATTTATCGGAAGGTGAAGACACCCGAGTTATCGTAACCTGGGGGCTGCTCCAGAGTGTGACATTTCGTGCACTTTGGTAGGGGTAGGGAACGAGATGATGAACCCCCCGCGCGGCGAAGTCCAGCGCCATATTCGGCCGGGGGCATCCCGCCGGCGCGCAGGCTGCATCTTGAAGCTTGGCCGTGATACCCTGCAACTGCCGGTCGCTTCTTCCGGCAACACGGCACCCCAGATGCTTTTTGAATTCGAAAAATATTCCGCCAAAACGGCGGCTAAGCAGATGTCTCAGCAGCGCCTGGAAGACCGGCAGCGGGACGTGTACGAGAGCCATCGGCACCGCGTTTTCTCCGTCTCGTACTACATGACGGGAAGCGAGATCGAGGCCGAGGGAATCCTGCAGGATACGTTCATCAGCGCATTCGGCCGCGCGCCGGAGCCCGATCAGGCCACGGTGGATTCATCGATGCTGGAGCAGATGCGGGAGCAGGGGCTGCTGGAGGAGACGGAGACGCTTCCGATTCCTGCGGTGGTTCATCTGCCGGGCAACAGGAATATCCTGCGGGCGGATCTGGAAGAGGCGATCCGCTGCCTGCCGCCCAGAGAGCGCCTGGTTTTTCTGCTGATGGATGTGGAAGGCTACGCGCCCGACCGAATCGCGACGCTGCTGGAGATGGAGCCGTCCGAAGTAGTGCGGACTGCGGTTCGCGCTCGCATGCGGCTTCGGGCGGAGATTGCGGCTGTCCGCGAAAACGGACAGTGCGCCGCCTGAGCGGCAGACCTGCCTGTCTCTTCCTGCCGCTGATTTGATCCTTCTATTGCGACGAGCCCGGCTTGCGTGCGGCAATCTGCGCGCGGCGGTTTTTCGCCCAGTGCGGCTTTGTGGTCTGGCGCGCCCGGCCCAGAGCCAGAGCGTCTCCGGGAACATCTTCGGTGATGCAGGAGCCCGCGGCGATATACGAGCCTTCGCCGATGACGATCGGCGCAACCAGCGTCGCGTCACTGCCGACGAACACGCCGTCTTCGATGACCGTCGGATACTTGCCAGTTCCGTCGTAATTGCAGGTGATGGTGCCGGCACCGATGTTGACGCCGCTGCCGACCTGCGTATCGCCCAGATAGGTGAGGTGATTCGCCTTCGAGCCTTTGCCCATCCGGAGCTTTTTGCCTTCCACAAAATTGCCGAGATGCGCCCCCTCGCCGATGTGACAGCCGGGGCGCAGATGCGTGAAGGGGCCAAGGAACGCTCCTTTGTCCACTGCGGAATCTTCGATGATGCACGACTGGCGGATGAGCACGCGGTCGGCAACGGTGGTGTTCTCGAGAACGGAGAAGGAGCGGATGCGGCAATCGCTGCCGACGCGCGTGTTGCCCAGCAACTGCACGAACGGTTCGATGATCGTGTCGGGTCCGACTTCGACATCAGGGTCGATGACAACGGTCTCCGGCTGGTAGATGGTCACGCCTTCGGCCATGAGGCGGCGGGCGGTGCGCATGCGCAGTTCGCGGTCGAGATCCATCATTTCAGCAATCGTATTTGCGCCCAGGACTTCTGTGGAGTGTGCCGCTTCGAGAGCGACGACGCGCTCGCCGTCGTCGACGAGAATGCGGGCCATGTCGGTGAGGTAGAACTCGCGGTGTGCGTTGTCGGCGCTGAGCTGACCGATGTGTTCGTAGAGAGCCGCGCGGCGAAAGGCGTAAATGCCGGAGTTGATCTCGCGCACGCTTTGCTGCTCCGGCGTGAGCGCTTTCTGCTCGACGATCGCGCTGACCTCGGGAAGATCCTGGTCGCGGCGAATCACGCGTCCGTAGCCAAAGGGGTTCGCCGGAGCGGCAGTGAGAATCGTCATGGCCGCTTGCTGCTGCAGATGGAAATCGCGCAGCGCGGCAATGGTTTCGGTGCGCAGCAGCGGGACATCTCCGGAGAGAACGATGAGCTGGTCATAATCGCGTGTCTCGCGCTCAGCGACCTGAAGCGCATGGCCGGTGCCGCGCTGCTCTTCCTGCACGACAAAGCGAACGCCGGTATCGCGCACCGCGGCCCGGACGGATTCCGCCTGATGGCCGATGATGACGAGGACATCCGGCGGCGCGACGACCTGGGTGGCGGCGGCGATGACGTGATGGAGCAGCGGACGGCCGCCAATTTCGTGGAGGACTTTGGCGCGCTTCGATTTGAGCCGTGTGCCCTTGCCCGCGGCCATGATGACGATTCCCAATCGCATGAGCAGATGGACTCCAGCGGGCGCAGCAAAGGTTTCCCGCAATGACTGACGCTAATTTTGGGGTGTTGCCGGTGTCAAACGGCGACGAGGCTAGAGGCGCGCATCGCTGCCGGCGCCCGGGGGAAGGATTTCAGGGTTGGTGACCAGGAGCCGGGCTGCTCCAAAGGCTCCGCGGACATGCGAGAGGTTGAAGTAGATCGCCCACCACAGGCCGATGGCGGCGATGACGAAGTAGAAGGAGGCGGCATACACCAGCAGAGAGGAGATCGGCACGCTGGAAGCTCCGGCCGGAATCATGGGAGCGTAACGGCGTGCGAACAATAAGCCGATGCCTGCAATGATGCTGAAGACAGTGACGAGCAAACCGATGACGGCGGCGGAGATCCGCGCCCAGACGCGCATGCGGAAGAGGTCGATGACGGTCCATGCGCACCACAGGAAGAAACCGAGCCCGATCGCGTTGCTGAAGACCGCGTAAGGGCGAAATGCATTCGGAAGGATGGGGTTGTGCGTGAAGATCGCCAGCACCAGTCCGGTTCCTGTGCAGAGGATTCCGAACAGGGCGATGATGCCCAGAAGCACTGCTGCGACGACGACACCACCGGGCCTGTGCATGGAAGTTCCTTTCCCAAAACAGCAGGATCGATCACCAGAATACCGTTTCGATGGAATTCGCCGGGGAAAATGTGTGCGCTTCGGCGGCATCATTGGTTGTACTCTGCTTGCAGGATTTAGCACGAAACGATGCCTTCTCTTGAACTGAGAATTGCTGCGGAGAATCCCGTCCACCCGGCCACGCGTTTGCGGCGGTTGCTGGAGACGCCGGGCGCGGCGATCCTCCGCCGGAACTATGTGCCGGAGGTTCCGGGCTATGAGGATCCGCAGGTGCGGAGTGCGTTTCGGATTGCCGCGGTGCTTGCGGTGGATCTGAGCAATCCGCCGCAGGAAGCGGGCCAGGAGGACGGGGCGGCGGAGGAAGGGACGGCCGAGGCAGAACCGGGCAAAGAGGCTGCCGACCGCCTCAGCTTTGCCAAGGGGCTGGAGATCTGGATTGCGCACGCGGCTCGGTCCACATGCGTGTTCGTCGACGCCGACGAGATTGGCGGAGCGCTGGCGATGTTCGATGCGTATCAGCGGCTGGCGCGCTATGCGCCGGCATTTCAGCGGCTGGAGCAGCGCGTCGTCGGCCTGCAATACGGATTTCGCGAGGGGCTGAATGTTTGTATTGCGGGCGCACCGGCGGACATCGAGCCACACGCGGATTCGTTCTTCGAGAAAGTCGCCCCGATTCCGCAGGTGAATGACTTCCGCGCGGCGAACTTCACGCTGCGGCTTCCGGGCGAATGCATCGGGTACTTCCAGGACTCGCTGCGCGCGGCCGCGGCCTGGCTGGAAGAGAACTCGTACGGGAATATCCTAGGGACAAAATGAACTCTGCGGCAACAGCGGCCCTGGTCGCCGGCCTGATTGCGGCCGGTTGGCAGAGCGCGCTGTCGCTGCCTTCGGCTGGTGGCGAGCGGGTGGAGACCGGATCGTTTCGGTCGGCGGACGGGTACGAGGAGAGTTACCGCATCCGCCTGCTGCCGGTGTCTTCCTTTCCGCAGATTCCGGCGGCGGTGGCCGCGCAACTGGACCGGATGCGCTGCATGATTCCGCAGACGTTTGAGGCGAAGCAGCCGGAGAACGTCATCGAAGGCGCCTTTCGCGCGCCGGGCAGCAGCGACTGGGCGGCTCTGTGCTCGGTGGACGGCAAAACGACGCTGTACGTTTTCTTCGCAGGGCACTACGACGCTCCGGAGGCCGTGCGCGCGCAGGCGGACACGCTCTGGCTCGGAGCGGAGCCGGGCAGCAGGATTTATGGATCGGCGTGGGGGATCGCGGTAGAGCGTGCGGCGGATCTGCGGGCTTCACGGTGGCTGCACGGGGCGGCGGACTTCGATCACGATGCGATTCAGGATGAGCAACTGGAGCGCTCGGAGACGGTGCGCTACTGGCGAGAGGGCACGTGGCTTGCGCTCGGCGGGAGTGACTAACGGCACTGTAGCGATCCCGTTTTGCCCTGCAATGGCGCAACTAATTTCGCCCGCGACGGTCTAAAGCTAACGCAGCCAGCAGCGTCGTTTGCTCTCACGCGCGTCAACGCGCGGAGACGGAATTCAGTACCTT
Organism: Acidobacteriaceae bacterium; assembly: GCA_035273225.1. GTDB lineage: Bacteria > Acidobacteriota > Terriglobia > Terriglobales > Acidobacteriaceae > Palsa-343. The sequence goes on from DATEPN010000367.1 coordinate 15,583, forward strand.
CCTCAGAGGAAAGGACTCATGTTGATCCGCCCGAAAGCTCGAGTTGGCACAGAGCCGGGCAGGACTATGATGAGTCGCACATTATCGAGAGTCGCGTACCTCTCCCTCACCTTTGGTAAAGGACGGCCATGTTTCGCTCGTACGGAAATACCCTTCGCTCCTTCGGAATCGCGGCTTCTTTAGCGTTTTTCGCAGCTTCCCTGCTGGGCCAAACCAGGACACCGGTGGTTCCGAACCGGATCGTGCAGGCCATCGATGACAATTCACGCGTGACGCTGCATGGGTATGTGCATCCGCTGGCGAATGCGGCGAACGATCGCGGGCCGGCGTCCGATTCGACGCCGCTCGAGCGGATGCATCTGGTGCTGAAGCGCAGCGCGAGCCAGGAAGCAGCGCTGCAGCAGCTGGTTGCGGGCATGCACACGCCAGGCGATCCAAATTTTCACAAATGGCTCACGCCGGACGCGTTCGGGAAGCAATTCGGCCCGTCGGACCAGGACATTGCGACGGTCGAGTCGTGGTTGGCGTCGCAGGGCTTCCAGGTGACCGGCGTGAAGCCCGGGCGGCAGGTGATGGAGTTCACCGGGAACGTGGCGCAGGTCCGGAATGCGTTTCATACGCAAATTCACCAGTACGTGGTGAACGGGAGCACGCATTTTGCGGCGGCTACGGATCCACAGATTCCTGCGGCCATTGCGCCGGTGGTCGGCGGGTTTGTTTCGCTGAA
>DATEPN010000368.1:0-3402 GCA_035273225.1 Acidobacteriaceae bacterium
ATGCTAATCCGGCAGCACCATTTTCTTGCCCGCAAGGTCGCAGGCGCGCCAGAGGTACCAACTGGCGACGGAGCGCCACGGGCGCCATTTTTCGGCGCGGCGGAGCATCGCTTCGGGTTTGGCCAGCATGGTGGCGTCGAAGGGCTTGTTCTTTGGCAGGCGGTTGAAGGTGAGGGCGAAGCCTTTGCGGACGCCATAGTCGGTGACGGGGAAGACGTCGGGGCGGCCGAGGCGGAAGATGAGCAGCATTTCGACGGTCCACTGGCCGATGCCGCGGACTTCGGTGAGGCGCTCGATGATTTCCTCGTCCGACATGCGGCGGATGGCGGTGAGGGTGGGGACGGTGCCGTCGATGGTCTTCGCGGCGAGATCGCGCAGGGCTTTGGTCTTCGAGGCGGAGAGGCCGCAGGCGCGGAGCATGTCATCGGGCGCCTGGAGCAGGTGCTCGGGGGCGGGATGGAGTTCCCCGAAGGCCGTCAGCAGGCGTTTGAGGATGGCGGCGGCGGCCTTGCCGTGCAGCTGCTGGTAAATGATGGACTCGAGCAGCGCCTCGAAGGGCGAGTGCTGGCTCTTGAGCCGGAGCGTGAAGGGTCCGGCGCGGCGCATGAGGTCGGCGAGTTTCGGATCGGCCTCGGCCAGTTGGCGGCAGGCCAGGTCGGCGTCGTAGCGGACGGCGCGTCTTCCATCGATCATGAAAAACAGGGTATAGGGTTTAGGGGCAACGCTGTAGGGGAGCCGGTGGCCGGTGACCGGTAGCCGGGCCGTGAGTCCGGGGCCGCACACTCCGGGCCACGCTGATCATTCCGCGTAAGCAGGGCAAGCAACGTGGGGAAAGTTTTCGCTGGATCGCGGACTGGCTGGCCGGTTATTTGACACGCGGACGGTTACAGATCGGATACTCGTCTGCGGGCGCACGCCGCGTGCCGGACGCTGCGGCTGGCGCGATGTGGCGCGGCTTGGCGCGATGCGCCGCGTGCGTCGATCGCAAAGAGGGCAAGGAAAAATTTTCAGGGGTGTGGCTGCCGGGTTGCGCATGGCGGGTTTGAGCCGCTATATTTCTTGTTTGCTACAGAAGTTGTGATGCGGATCACAGTCGGATGTGATGCAGCGCACATATTGACAACTAGCCAAGGACAGAACTCGGATCCGACGCTCGGAGTTCTGTGCTTCTGAAACACAAACGTGGCCATCTCGGAAATACCCTGCTGGACGCCAATTGAGGCCCACAAGTTGATCGTGTGTGCCTTTTGCCGCGCGCCGGGGAGAAAGCCGGGAAGGCTCAGGCGTTCCACTCGCAGCGATTCACCAGGAGAAGCAGGACGCATTCATGCCGCAGATTTTTGATCGCAGCTCGAACGCGCTGGCCCGGATGACGCTTGTCATCACAGGGCTGCTCATCATCGCGACGGGACTGATGCTCGATGAACTGCAGCGCTCGCCGTGGGTGACGCGCCAGGGACAGCGAGCCGACCAGCCGGTAGAGTTCAGCCACAAGCATCACGTTCAGGGTCTGGGCCTGCAGTGCCAGTACTGTCACACGTCGGTGGAGAAGTCGAGCTACGCGGGCATTCCTCCCACCAAGACCTGCATGAACTGCCACGCGCAGATCTGGACGAACGCCAATCTGCTGGAGCCGGTGCGGCAGAGCTGGGCGACGGGGCAGTCGATTCCGTGGACGCGCGTGCACGACCTGCCGGATTACGTCTTTTTCAATCACGAAATTCACGTGAACAAGGGACTGGGGTGCTCGTCGTGTCACGGCCGGGTGGACGAGATGCCGATCATGTACATGCAGAACTCTCTGCAGATGGAGTGGTGCCTGGACTGCCACCGGAATCCGGAGAAGAATCTGCGGCCGACGAGCGAAATCTACAACATGGCGTGGAAGCCGGCGTCGGATCTGAATCCGGTGTGGTGCGCGGCTGCGGACGTGAACAAGGGGACGCCGACGGCGGAAAGCGTGACGTGCACGACGAATGCTCCGGGCGGGGAAGTGCAGATGGCTTCACTGAGTCCGCCGCTGAAGGGCGTGCACGCGCAGGCGCCGGGTACGGCGATCGGCAGCGCGGATACGCAGGCGATGCAGCTTCCGGCGGGGCTGCACTACACGAAGTTCACCGATCAGGCGGCGCTGGGTAATTTCCTGGCGGATCACTACAAGATTCGTCCTCCGCGTGAGCTGACCAGCTGCGAGGTTTGTCACCGATGAACAGAAACGAGCAGTCCGCAGGCAGCAGTCAGCAGCCAGCCAGCCTGGTGCAGATCCAGCCGAGGAAGCTGACGCAGCCAAAGAAGCTGACGCTGGCTGAGGTGCGGGAGAAGCTGGCGGGGCAGACGGGCAAGAGGTACTGGCGGTCGATCGATGAGCTGGCGGACACGCCGGAGTTCCGCGAGGCGGTGGAGAAGGAGTTTCCGTCGCAGGCGTCGGAGTGGATCGATCCGGTATCGCGGCGCAGCTTTCTGAAGGTGATGGGCGCGTCGATGGCGCTGGCGGGACTGGCTGGATGCACGAAGCAGCCGGACGAAGCGATCATGCCGTACGTGCAGCAGCCGGAAGACCTGATCCTGGGCAAGCCGGTGTACTTCGCGTCGGCGTTCCCGTTCACGACGGGTGCGGTGCCGGTGCTGATCAAGAGCGACGCGTACCGTCCGATCAAGGTCGATGGCAATCCGGAGCATCCGTACACGCGCGGCGGGTCGGATCCGATCACGCAGGCGACGCTGCTGGATTTGTACGATCCGGACCGATCGCAGCATGTGACGTATCGCGGCGAGCAAAGGAACTGGGCGTCATTTTTGGCCGCCTATCGCGGCATGTTGGCGGACAAGAAGACGTCGGGCGGCGAGGGGCTTTATTTCCTGAGCGCGACGGTGACTTCGCCGACGCTGGCGGCGCAGTGGCAGCAGGCGCAGAAGGCGTATCCGAAGGCAAAGCTCGTCCAGTACGACCCGGGGAATCGGGATAACCATTACGCGGCGGCGAAGCAGGCCTTCGGCGATTACGTCGATGCGCAGTATCGGCTGGCGGGGGCGGACGTGATCGTCTCGCTGGACGCGGATTTCCTGGGGGGCGCGCAGTTCCCGGGCTTCCATCAGCTGTCGCGGGATTACGCGTTCAAGCGGAAGCTCGCGGGTAATCAGGAGATGAACCGGCTGTATGTGGTCGAGAGCGTGACCACGACGACGGGCTTCAAGGCGGAGCATCGTCTGGCGGTGAAGCCGAGCGAGGTTGTCGCGTTCGCGCAGGCGCTGGCGGCGGCTGTGGGCGCGGGCGGATCGCAGCCCGGAGGTCTCCCGCAGCATGCGACGACGTACCTGCAGGGGCTGGTCGCGGATCTGAAGGCGAGCGGCGGACGCAGTGTGGTGATCCCTGGCGAGTATGCGCCGCCGGCTGTGCATCTG
>DATEPN010000369.1:0-2040 GCA_035273225.1 Acidobacteriaceae bacterium
ATCCACCACCGGCGCCTGCGCCTCGATTGCGTCTGGTTCACGGCAAACTCCTCCCGGAGCCTCGCAGTTCTCCTACGCAGACGCGCGCGCGAAAGTTCCCGCAGTCGTTTTGAGGGGCGGGAGGGGCGGCAACTCCGAGAGGCTCACCCGTGAGACGGTTGACGACGCTGGCGGAGAGCAGGGTCAGGAGCGCCGGAATCCGGCGAATACGCCTGTGCGGCCCGGCGGAGTCGTACTGACGCTAAAACGTTCGCTCATTTCCTTGTAGAGAAAGCCGCGTCCCGGGCGGTATGGCTGCACCCATTCCCCGTCGATGACGAACTGGGGTATGGCGTACTTGCCCGTATGCGCGAAGACCTCTTCGGCCGCTTCCGGATTCTCTTCGATATCAATTTCCGTGTAGGGAATCTCATGCGAATCCAGGAAGCGCTTCGCCTCGCGGCAATCGCGACACCAGGATGCGGAATAAACGAGCAGATTCACGATTCTCATCGTAGCCCAGGGCACTGCAGCCCCATAGTGATGGGAGTCACAGCAGTCGAGGGGAGGTTGCCAGGCGAAGTCCCCCTGACGCTGCTCAGTTCAGCGTAAATACCACCCGAATCGTGGTTTCCACCTGCACGGGATTCCCGTTCAGCAGGAACGGCTTATATCGCGCCGCGGCGACTGCCTCCTCAGCGGCATTTACCAGCAGCGCCGGTCCGCTCACCACCCGCACGTTCTCAATGCGCCCCGTCGTCAAAATCGTCGCCTCCAGCACGACGGTGCCCTGCGTGTGGGTCTCGCGCGCCAGGATCGGATACACCGGACGAATCGGCGCGATCAGCTGCCCGGCGGCCACTCCTGCCGAAATGTGCAGCGGCCGCTGCGCCGGTTTGGGCTCGACCCGCGGCACAGCGGGCGGCTCCAACCCCGGCAGGATCGGCCCGCTGGCGCGCGCTGCGCCGGACTCCCCGCCGATCACCAGCGATGGTGGGAGATCGTTCACAATTGGCGGCATGATCGTGGCAATTCTCGAACGCACCGCCAGCGTTCTCATCAGCATCTCCGGATGAGCCGACAGGGTATTCGGTGTACTTTGTGCCACCATGACGGGCACTGGCGACGGAGGCGGCGCAATCAGCGGCACGGTGCGGAACCGCGTCGGCAGAGCCGCAGGGTAAACATACGGAATCAAAACCAGCGTTGTAACCACCGCCGCCTGCAGCAACAGCGATCCAGCAACATAACGGTGACCGCGCGTGCGAATGCGCCCGCAGGATTCAACCAGGCTGTCTTCAAACATGGCTCTCTCCTCAACGTGAATTGCAACGTTGCGGTCCGGCACAACCGGATCGCCGACTGCGAGGAGAGCGAGGCATATGACCGGCGCGAGGAGCCCGCACGCGGAGCCGGTTCGCTGCCGCTGTGCATGAGCAATAGACAACCTCAGCGCACGCAGTGTTCCCGGCACAAAACAAACTTCCCACGCGATACGATTCCTGTATGCAGACGCGCATCAGCGCCGACGAACTGAAAACCCTGCTGCATCTCCAGCCGCACCCGCGTGAGGGCGGCTGGTTCCGGCAAACATGGAAAGCGGACGACGACGCCTTGCCGCAATCCGCTTTGCCGGCGCGCTATGCGGGTCCGCGGGCGGCGGGAACCGCGATTTACTACCTGCTCGAGCCGAATAGTTTTTCCGAAATGCATCGGCTGCAGTCCGATGAAGTCTTCCACTTCTACCTCGGCGATCCGGTTGAAATGCTGCAGCTGTACCCGGATGGTGGCGGGCGCCAGATCGTTCTCGGCACCGACATAGCCGGAGGGGAATGGCCGCAGGTCGTCGTGCCAAAGGGTGTCTGGCAGGGTTCTCGTCTCATTCCCGGCGGCAAACTTGCTCTGCTCGGATGCACCGTCAGCCCCGGCTTCGAATACGACGACTATGAGTCTGGCTTGCGAGACGACCTCGTCCGCGCCTGGCCAGACTGGCGCGACCTGATTCATGCGCTGACGCATAGCTGATCAGTGCGACGGCGCCCAGGCATCGACAATCTGCTT
>DATEPN010000370.1:0-3536 GCA_035273225.1 Acidobacteriaceae bacterium
TCCTTCATCCACGACGACGGCAAAGGATTCGTCGGCATCCACGCCGCCCTCGACACCAACTACACCTGGCCCGAATACGGCGAGATGCTCGGCGGCTGGTTCGATCAGCATCCGTGGATGACCTTCGAAGCGCCCATCATCAACGAAGACCCCACCTTCCCCGCCGTCCGCCACTTCCCGCACGAGTTCGTCAAGTACGACGAGATCTACCAGCCCAAGGACTGGTCGCGCGACAAGGTCAACGTCCTGCTCAGCCTCGACCCCACGCGCCTCAATTACGAGAACAACCCGCGCATCCACCGCACCGACCACGACTTCGCCGTCGCCTGGTCGAAGATGTACGGCAAAGGCCGCGTCTTCTACTCGACGCTGGGCCACACCGAAGAAAGCTGGCACGACCCCGACATCCGCAAGATGTACTTCGAAGCCATCAAGTGGGCCCTCTGGATGACCGACGGCAGCACCGCGAGTCACCCGCGCCCCACTTCCGAGGCGCACTAGCTTCCGGCAAAAGTGCAGTAGCGCGGCTGGCTCGGCGTTAGAATCTGGCGCATGAGATCGGCCTTAGTTTCTTCAGCTCTGCTGGTCGTGCTCTGTACTTCGGGTTCAGCGCATTCGACGCAGGCCTTGGGAGAAGAGGGAAAAGCGGCGAGTCACTGCGCGAAGGCGGCCGGAGAAAGCACCGGCGACAAACAAGCGACCGCGAACCTGATCCGGATTCCAGTTTCGGTTACTGATCAGGCGGGCAGCTCTGTGCCGAACCTGACGGCAGAGGATTTCACGATAACCGAAGACGCTCGTCTGCAACAGGTATGTAGCCTGTCGACGGACGATACTGCCTGGACAATCGGATTCGTCCTTGACAACAGCGGGAGCACGGGGAAGCAACTCAGCTGGGAGCTTGGTTCAATCGCGGCGTTTCTCAAATTCGCCAATCCACAGAACCAGTATTTCGTCGTGGGCACCAGTCCCGTTCGGCTGATTGCAGACTTCACGCCGTTATCGGAACAACTGGTCGCTGCTCTTCGCGCTGTTCAGCCTGGCCACCGCACGGCTCTGCTGGATGCCATGGATCTCAGCGTCGACAAGATGAAAGCGGCACGGTATTCGCGCAGGGCTCTCGTCGTGATTTCCGATGCCGGAGACAACAGCAGTGCTCACAGCGAAAGGGATGTACGCTCCGCGTTGCTCCGATCCTCCGTGCAGGTATATTTCGTCGGAAATCTCAACTGGGACTCGCAGGCCATCGAGCTACGCGTGGCCATCCGCGAAATGCAGGAGTTCACCGGCGAGACCGGAGGCGTGATGATGCCGGTGCGCAATGCAGAGGAATTCGCGCAAGCCGGTGCAGCCGTCAGCGCGCTATTAGGCCATCAGTACTTGCTCTCTTACGACTCGGATAACCCGCGGGCAGACGGGAAGTGGCGCAAGGTGAAGGTGAAGCTGTTACCGAAGCCGGGACTGCCGCACGCCACCCTTTATGCACCAGCCGGATACTACGAGCCTGCACCCTGACTGAGTTGTACATCGAAGCGCTGGGCCCTCCGGATGATTGACGGCAGCACGACCTCGCACCCCCAGCCATCAGAAACACCGCATTAGCCTCGGCTCAGTTCCGCACTCCACCTCATGGTTCCGCGTAATACCCGGTATTCGTGCGCACCACGGCCCCCGGGATGTTCACCCTTACCTGGAGCGGCCGATACTCATCCGGCCGCGTCGACGGCCGGGACTGGAAGACCAGCGAGTACCAGGTATCGACGCCGGACAAGCACTGCGCAATCGCCGAAGCCATATCCTTCTCCTGATCGAGAACTTCGCCGCCGCTCTCTGTGGCCAGTACGGGGAGAGCCAGATGCGCCGCGCTCGCCTGATCTGGCGCGGTCACCGTGCCAAGATACGGCGCATAGTCACCGCTGGCTCGGCCTGCATCCCGCAGCAATCCGGGCGACGCGACCGCATTCAGAGTCACCTGAGCGTCCCGCAGCGCGTTCGACAAATCGGCGAGGCGCGCAAAGAACCTCGCCCTCATCTCGCCTGTATCGGGGCGAAATGCAGGGCCCGTCAACAGAGGCCATCCCGCACCGATCCAGACCACGACAATTCGCCCGGGAACATCCTGCTCGTGCAGCGCGAAGCGCGTCAGCGCATCGACGGAGAGCACAAAGCGGCGGTTTTTGTCGCTTAACCCCGCATAGCGCTCTTCTGCGTGCAGGCCGGACGGCATGATCGTCCCCGGTGCCGCAACGAAATCCCCCTCATCCTGCTCTGGGTTGGTCCAGGTTTGAATGCCGGACGCACCACGCACCTGGTTGAGGAGCACCATCGGATCCTGCGATTCCGCGTGCACATCAATGCCCGCTGCCGAGAGCCATCCAATCGCGACGGGAAATGCAAGTGGCGTATTCCTGCTCCCGAGGTACTTCTCCACCGCCTTGCGTTCCGCAGCGTAGCTCGCGCCGGAACCGTTCACCGCGTCGAGAAGCAAAACCACGTGAGGCGGTTGCGCCTGCCGAAACATCATGATCGGCCGGTCTTCGCCGTTATCGAGAATCGTAAAATTACTCTCCTGGAGCCCACGAATCGCCTGGCCTGCGGCGTCCGTGACGTGCACGTTGAGGACAATTTCGTGAGAACGGCGACTCGCGCCCCGGCGTTCTTCCTCGGATCGCGGAACCAGTTGCGGTGCTTCCCCCGCCACAGGCAAATCTGATCGCAGCGGTAGCTGGTTGTTCTCACTCGCCTGCTGGGCTTCTGCAAGCAAGCTACAGGCGAAGATCAGGACCGCGGCGCTTCGAACAATCGGCAACATCCAGGCACTCTCCTGCCGACACGTTTCGCAGGAGTATTGTCGCAGGCACACTGCGGGCTGCACACACTTTTTCCTGTCCGCCCGCTCTCCGCGCCCGCAACGGAACCGCACGACCGGCTACTCTCAGTCGTTCCCCGTCAGCTTCTGTATCTCCGCAAAGTGCTGCTCCGTGAAATCCAGATTGGCCCTGCTGATCACCTGCAGTTCCTCCGGCGGATAATCCTTCTCATTGCGCTGCTTCTTGTCCGTCACGTACTGCTCGGCCTGCATGGTCGTCATCAGGCAGTCCAGATACTCGCGAGGCGTAAAACCGTTCTGCTTCACCGCCGCCACCGCGTCGGGATACTTCTCGAAGCCCTGAACCTTCGCATCCAGACTCTTCGGCGCGTTGATATTATTCGCAACCGCCTCGTTATCCTTGATGTTCAGCAACTCCTGGCTGGCGGCGGCCATCTTCTCGACCTTGTCCATCGTCAGCACGTAGTTGTGAATCTCCCGGATATCCGCCGCGCTCGGCGAGTACTCTCCGCCATCGTTCTGAGCGATCAGCACCGGACCAGCAACAACACACGCAAGAAGACAGCCCATTCTCAGCAACATCATTTCTCCTCCTGCAGCACCCATCGCGCAGAGCATCGCCGTACGCGCAGACCCCTGCACGGAACCCTGCATACTGGCAGACCGATTCGCGACGCCGAAGCCCGGTTCGCATCAGCGGCCGGTG